>QHWR01000208.1:0-2553 GCA_003223835.1 Acidobacteriota bacterium
CCCGATCTTCTCGTAGTAGGGTCTGCCTGTACCAAAAGTTCGCTTGTGAGGCACGAGGCAGGATCGATAGCTCGCGAGTCGAAGCGCTTACGCGAGACGCGAATCAGCGGTTGAGGGCGGCACGACGAAAGGCGACGTGATCCGCTTTTTCGGGAGGATGAACCTTACCCGGATCGCGAGAGGGCTCTTTCAGTGAGACGATGGCGCTGTGATCCGCAAATATCTCGGACGCGTAGCTCACGCGGCGTGTCGCTCAAGCCGGTATTCGTGATGGAGGCCGCTCAGGATTGGCGTCGCCGCGACTCGGCAACGCGCCGGAACCGAGCGGCCGTTTGACTCACGGACGACCGGAGCAACGATGGAACCCTCCGGAATGCCAGGTCCCAAGCTCGCGTGTGACCGGCCACGGTTGTAGTGACCGACCCACTCTCGAAGAATCGGGCGAACGTGCCATTCGCTCATCGGAATGATGAAGTCCAAGCATTCGCGACGAATGGTGCCGATCACGCGTTCGCAGAAGGCATTCGCTTGTGGCGCACGCACCGGTGTTTTCAGGATCCTCAGGCCCATCGCCTCAAGCGTGCGGTCAACGCGTTTGCAACCGTCGGTTTCTCGACCGCGCACGTCCCTGCGTTTAGGCGCGTTGGCGCAGGAGAGCATCAGTAGGTTGCGGAAATCGTCCAGTACGGCCTAGGAGGGGATGTCCCAGTAGCTGTTGAAATTTGAAAGCGGCGGCTCCTCACTGCTCGTGATACACGAGTGGTGACCAAACCCGAGGCCGAGGCCTCACAGAAGGAGCCGCCATGAAGAGGAAGTCTCGCATAGCCCCACGTGTTCCCCAAGCCGAATCACCGTTGCGTCATTTGCCGCTCGTCGATCTGCTCGTCGATACAAAGACGGAGCTGTTGGAATTGGCGCTGCGATCGGGGCTGAAGGTATTCACCGCCATGCTCGAAGAGGACCGCACGGCCATCTGTGGGCCGCGGTACGCGCACGAGCCCGATCGCCTGGCGAGCCGGGCGGGCACGACGCAGAGCGAAGTGGTCCTGGGCGGTCGGCAGGTGACCATTCAACGACCGCGCGTGCGGACCGCGGCCGGCGAGGTCGCGCTGCCAACGTTCCAAACGATGGCGGCCACCGATCCGCTCGATCGCCGCGTCGTTGAGCAGATGCTCGTGGGTGTGGCCACACGGCAGTACGCACGGAGCTTGGAGCCGCTCGGCCCGGAGATGGAGAGCCGTGGGACCAGTAAGAGTGCCGTCAGCCGCCGCTTCGTCGCACGCACAACCGCGCAGCTCGCCGCCTGGCAGAGCGCCCCGCTCGACGCCCTCGACCTCGTCGCGTTGCTGATCGACGGTATCCACGTCGGCGATCACTGCCTCATCGTCGCGCTCGGCATCGCGGCGGACGGCCAGAAACACGCGCTGGGCCTGTGGGATGGCTCGACGGAGAACGCGACCGTCTGCCAGGGCTTGCTGGCGAATCTCCAGAGTCGCGGCCTTCGCACCGATCGCAGCCTGCTCGTGATCCTCGATGGCTCGAAGGCTCTGCGCAAGGCGGTGCGCGCGACCTTCGGGGATGCCGCCCTCGTCCAGCGGTGTCAAGTCCACAAGACCCGCAACATCCTCGAGTATCTCAACGATCGCCAGCGGCCGTGGGCGCAAGCGATCCTGCGACGCGCTTACCAGAGCGCCGACGCGAAGACGGCCCAACGGCTGTTACTGGATCTCGCGCGGCGCTTGGAAATGGACCATCCCAGCGCGGCCGAGAGCGTGCGTGAAGGACTCGACGAGACGCTCACCGTCCTCACGCTGAACCTGTCGGCTCGCTTGCGGCGATCCCTGGCGACGACCAACGCCGCGGAGAGTCTCCTCAGCCGCACGCGTCACGTGAAGCGCAACGTCAAGCGCTGGCGCGGAGGGCAGATGATGCTCCGGTGGGTCGCCGCCGGTGTCCTCGAAGCCGTCAAAGGCTTCCGTCGACTGAAAGGGTATGCTGACATGCCGACGCTCGTCGCCGCGCTCCGTGCACGAGACCGCCAGCTCGGTCTCAGCGTCGCTCAGGAGGAACGACAGATCGCGTAGTCGTCAACCGAGCCGCCGCTAAATTTCAACAGCCGGAGGGACATCCCCAAAATGGGTTCCGTAGAGAATTTGCAAGCCAATCCATCGCGCCGGCGAACAAGCCAAGGACTCGGACCCATATGGCCCCCAAATACATCAGTCGCGCACAATTCGCCATCATTGCTATGGTGTCGAGCTTGGCAGTTGCGTTGCTCCCCTGGATCAACGACGTCCACGCGGCGTCGGTTTTGGTGGCGGCCTATAACTTTAATGCCGGTTCCGGCACAGTCCTGGCTGATGTCTCCGGCAACGGCAATAACGGGATTCTGGTCAACGGCCCGATCTGGACCACGGCCGGTAAATTTGGAGGCGCCCTGCTATTTGACGGCACCAATGATTTGGTGACCATTAACGAGTCTGGCTCCCTGGATCTAACCTCCGGTATGACCCTGGAAGCCTGGGTCAATCCCAGGGCGATCACGAATTGGCG
>QHWR01000208.1:2617-19170 GCA_003223835.1 Acidobacteriota bacterium
GAGGGAGTACGGATACCAGAGGAGCTTCACAAGTCAGGCTGAATATCTGGACTCACCTTGCAGGCACCTATAACGGCACTACCTTGAAACTCTATGTGAATGGAACACTGGTCAGCAGCAAAGCCGCCACGGGCAACATTCTTGTCTCCAATGGAATGTTGCGTTTGGGCGGCAATTTGATTTGGGGCGAATATTTCAGCGGTACCATTGACGAAGTCCGCATATATAACGGGGAGTTGACCCAGGCTCAAATCCAGACGGATATGAACACCGCCATCCCAACGCCTCCGACCGACACGACGCCTCCCACGGTTTCGATCACGAGCCCCGTGAATGGCAGCACGGCTTCGGCAAGTATTTCTATAAACGCCACGGCTTCGGACAACGTCGGGGTGGCCGGCGTCCAATTCACACTCGATGGTGCCAATCTCGGTTTGGAAGATTCAACCAACCCTTACCGTATCTCCTGGGACACGACGACCGCAACCAACACCGTCCACAGGTTAACCGCGGTGGCGCGGGACGCCGCGCGTAATACCACGACTTCATCGGTAGTCAGCGTCAACGTCTATAATCCGCCACGGTTGAACATCACCCAACCCGCCAACAATGCGACGATTGCCGGCACGACGATCAATGTCTCCTACGTCATGGTCGGTGATTTGACCGGAGTAGACGGCGTACACCTTATTCTGGACAATGGTCCAGAGCTTTCGGATTCCGATCTGGACGGCAGCTACTCGTTTTTCGACGTGCCGCCAGGAGCCCACGCCCTCAACGGCTTCTTAGTTGACCACAGCGGCGCTAAGATTTCCGGCTCCGACGCGGCGCGCGTCAATCTTACAACACAAGTCTCCGACACCACGCCGCCCTCCGTATCAATCACGAACCCAGGCAATGCGTCGACGGTTTCAGGGACTATCAACGTCACCGCGGATGCGACGGATAACGTGGGGATTTCGGGCGTGCAGTTCACGCTGGATGGCGCCGATCTGGGCGCGCGCGATACCACCGCTCCTTATGCGGTCGCATGGAACACGAACGCCTCCTCTAATGGCACTCACAGTCTGGTCGCGACCGCCTACGATACTTCCACCAACCAATCCACGTCATCCGCGGTGAATGTCACCGTCTCAAATACCGATCCACGATCCCAGGTTGGAGAGTGGGCCCCGACGATGGATTGGCCGGTGGTGGCGGTCAATGCCGCGCTCACCTATACCGGCGACGTCCTGGTGTGGGACGGTTACGACGGCCCGACATCCCAGGCTCGGCTCTGGAATCCGGTGACCGGCACCATGACATTGGTGCCCGCTCCATCAGATATGTTTTGTTCCGGCGAGTCGCAATTGCCCGATGGCAACATTCTCGTGACTGGCGGCCATGCCGGAGGTGAGATCGGCACCGTCAACGCCAATATCTTTGATCCCGCGGCGAAAGCCTGGACCCCGGCGAGGAATATGGCGACGGCACGATGGTACCCGAGCAACATTCCCTTGGCTGACGGCCGGACGATTGCGCTAGGCGGTCAAATAACGTCCGGCGTGTTTGCAGACACCCCCGAGATCTACGACCCCAAAACCAACACGTGGGCCAATATGCCGGTCAATACTTCCACCATTCATGATCACGAATACATTCTGACCAATCTTTTGCCCAACGGTAGAATCTTTTCCCTCGGTGCTTCTCCTGGAGTCACCGCCATGTTCGACCCCGCAGTGCCGTCCTGGACCTCGGCTCCCAATGATCCAAACCTGATGTTGGCGTCCTCGGTCATGTACCGGCCGGGTAAAATCCTGGTTTCCGGCGGCGGAAACAAAAACCTGAGCCTGAACGCCCAGACTTCGGCGCTGGTCTTGGACGAAACGCAGGCAAATCCGGCTTGGCGGCACGTCAATTCGATGGTTTACCCCCGATACCAGCACAACCTCGTCATGTTGCCGGACGGCAAGGTCATCGCCGTGGGCGGATCGACGATTCTGGACCAGAGTTCCCATTCGGGCAGCCTCGCAGCGGAAATCTGGGATCCCGTGTCGGAAACCTGGTCGACCATGGCTTCCATGCGTGACCCGCGGATGTATCACTCAACGGCGGTATTGCTGCCCGACGCACGAGTGCTTTCCGCGGGCGGCGGCCGCGAGAGTACCGGCACCAATTATCTGACTGCCCAGGTTTATTCGCCGCCGTATTTATTCAAAGGTGCGCGCCCGACCATCACGGACGTTCCCGCCGCGGCAGACTATGCAGCAGGGATTACTGTTACGACGCCAAATGCTGCAGATATTTCCATGGTTTCCTTGGTAAGCTTGAGCGCAACGACTCACACGCTGGATGCGAGCCAGCACTTCAGCGACTTGAGTTTCACCAAGAATGCCTATGACCTGACGGTGACCATGCCGTCCGACGGCAATGTCGCGCCGCCTGGGTATTACATGTTGTTCGTAGTGAACAACGCCGGGGTCCCTTCGCAGGCCGCGATGGTCAGGCTGCACGATACCCAGGCCCCGACTGCTCCAACTAATCTTGTCGTCGTAACACCCAACGCCGCCGATCTTTCCTGGACTGCCGCCACGGACAATGTGGGCGTGGCGAAATACAACATCCACCGCAGCACCGTCTCCGGTTTTACTCCTTCCGCGGCCAACCAGATCGGTCAGAGCCAGACGACAACCTACAATGATACCAATGCTTCTGGCACTGTTTATTATAAAGTCACGGCCCAGGATCTAGCTGGAAATGTCAGCGCTGCTTCCAACGAAGTGACGACTACCGTACCCGCAGGGCCCAACCCACCAGTCACGATCGACTTCAACAATTTTCCGACCCCGAACAATAACCTGAACGGGCAGTATCCGGCGGGTGTCGTGGATTGGGGTACGAACGTGTGGTACGTGGCCGGTCCCTGGCGCCAATTCACGACCAACAGCATTTCTTACAATCGGGCAGGAATCACGTCCGGGTCATTCAACTTCGTAAGCCCCAAACGATTGCTGAGCGTGAGAGCTTTCAACGGGGGAACAGTAGCCTCGACATTGACTTTCAGTTGCGCTGGTAATGCTACGAAGACAGTTTCGATCGCGGTCAACCAACTGCTGACCATCCAAACCGGGTGGACGGCTAACTGTACGACCGTGACTTTCACCTCTACGAACGGTTGGGACACCAACTTGGATGATCTGGTTTACGACCAGGTTCCATAGAGCCGCAAAGGACAATAGTGTTTGTCGCGGCCATCTACGACATTCACGCGAACCTCCCTGCGCTCGAGGCGGTGCTCGGCGACGTCCGCCGCGCGGGCGTCGATCAGATCGTCGTCGGCGGTGACGTGCTGCCGGGGCCGATGCCGCGCGAGACGATAGCGCGGCTGCAGGACCTCGACGTCCCGGCACTCTTCATCCGCGGCAACGGCGACCGCGAGGCGCTCGCGTGGAAACGCGGCGACGAGTCAGCGGCGATCCCCGAGCCGTTTCGCGACGCGATGCGCTGGGTGGCGCAACAGCTTCAACCTGAAAACGTCCGGTGGCGAACCGGGCGCGTACTGGCGCGGGAACGCGCGTCATCGCGGCACGACCTCCACCTTGCCGTCAGGGTGGACGGTCACCCTCCATTTGCGCGTCAGCGTCTTCGTCGTGCCGTCCTTGGACCGCACGCGCACGCGGCCGCTGCGCAGCCGTTCGTAGCGGGTTCCGTCGAGCGTGTTGATGACCTCGGAGCCATCCGCGGAGTGGAAGACAACCGTGCCGTTTCTGTAACGCTCGATCCGGGAACCGTTCGCCCACTGGATCACCTTCACGTCCTTGGCGATCTCTTCGCGCGTGCCGTCGGGCCGCCTGATGACCATCCGTCCGTCCGGATCCGTCACTTCTTTCGTTCCGTCGGGCCACGTGCGCACGAGCGTGCCGTCCCCTTCGATCTCGACCTTCGGCTCCCCCGCGGGTTGTTTGTCGCGCGCCTCTTTCGGCATCGGCGGCAGGTCGTCCAGGATCGACGACGCAGAGACCGGCCCGACGAAGGGGACGACGAGGCTGTTCACGGCGAATCCGCCGGCGCGCTTGGAGTGAATGGCGCCGTCGAACGTGTACGGTCCTGTGGCGAAGCGGCCGCGATCCAGCGCGAGGACGACGACCTCGTTTTTCGACGGGGAAATGGTGACCGTGTCGCGCGAGCCGTTTTCGATCGCCAGCAGGATTTCGCCGCCGTCACGATCGGAAGGCGGCCGGAAGCCGGGCGCGCGCGCCGCGACCGTCGGTAAGGTGAGCAGCTCGGCCGCATATCCCGATTTCCAGGCGGACTCGGGAAGCGCCTCCGGTCCGGACACCGTCGCGTGGAAACTCGTCGTCTCGCCGCGCATCAGCTCCAGCCGATCGGCGCTCATCGTCAGCGTGAGGACGACGATCGGCAGCGTCACCGTCGTGCCGCCGTCGTGGAGGGAGACGACATGACGGCCCGCCGCCGTGTGGTCCGGAAGCTGCCAGAAGATCGCACGAGGAGTGGCGGCGACCATGCGCGCGGGCTCAGCGTCGACGTCGATGCCGATGGCGCGTGCGTCTCCGCTCAGCGGTCCGCGGATCACCTGCACGGCCCCCGTAACGGCCACGGCGGGCGTTTCGTACCGGGGCGCGCGCGCCTGCGCCACGGCGGGCGATGCGGGCGGACTCGCGATCGGTACCTTCTGGGTAAACAGCGGTTCGGACTCGTCGTCGCGCGCGATCTCGATCGGGAGGCTCGTGCCCTGCGGCGGCAGCGTGACCGTGACGGGTTGATCCGCCGGCTGCGAGAATCCGTCGCCGAGACTCAGATCGAGGTGTTCGAGCGTGGCCTTGCCTTCTGGATTCCGCAGGAGCGGCACCGTCGTCTCCACGACGCGCAGCGCCGGGATGTCGCGGTACGGCTTCGGGTCGGTCACGACGGTGCCGGTGATCGTGTCGCCCGGCCGCGCATCCGACGGCAGCACGACGCCGACGAGCGTCGCCGTCGTCGATTGGGCGGGTCCGATGCCGCGCCCCGGCGGCGCCGGCGCTTCCCCCTCCTCGTACTTTCTGCGCGCCTCGTCTTTCTGCTGCTGATTCATCCCGAGCCCGCTGTACGTCGGCGTGCGATTCGGCCGCGTTCGCGCGCTCGCCGCGGGACGGCAGGAGCACTGGACGACCGGCTCCCTTACGCCGATCGGCTCCTGCTGCGGGAGAAACACGTAGGCGACCGTCGCGTCATGCGAAGCGGCCGCCTCGGTCCGCATCGACTCGACGCCGCGCTCGCGCCGGCGGACGTGTTTCGTGAATCGGCCCTTGATGACAAAGTCGTAGCGCCTCACGCCGTAGTACCGCACCTGGCGCGCGCACGCGGGCGCCCAATGCGGAATCTCTGTGTTGACGGCTGCGTTCGCCAGCTCTCGCGCGCGGCGCAGCGCGTCCGACGAGGCGTCGGTGACCCAGTCGCGCGGTGCGATTCCGAGGCTCGCGGCGCGGGCGCGCGCGTCCGCCTGCGCCTGCCGCATCTGGTCGGCCAGCGGTTCATATCTGCCGCGCATCAGGAGGCCGTGAGTGAAGTGATCGGGATCGTTGCAGAGCGCCATCGTGCACTGGCTGTGTTCGACGTTGCCCGTATGGCGGCAGTACGCCTCGCACTCGAACTCGCGCACGACCTCCGTCACCTCCGTGGGCTCGACGCGATAGTCGACTTCGTACTCGAACCACGTCCATTCGGTTGCGAGGACGACGTTGGGATGAGCCGGGTCGTAGATCGGCTGCTGCTGAACCTCCGTCTTGATCGGACCGGCGGTGCCGCTGATGCGTCCATCGAGCGATCCGGGACGCACGCTCGACGCCGCCAGCGGCAGAACGAGCAGCACGCCAAACACAGAAGCGTTAAGGCTGACGCGCGGCATCCGGCCTCCGGTGCGGTGGCGAGTTGTGGGGAGTCATGAGGATACGCCGGTGAACCGGCGCGGCGCAACGAGGTGCTCACCGGCTGTTGAAAGAGAACATTTGGCATTGGGCATTTGGCATGGACCGCGGCGCGCTTGTGCAACCTGTTAGAATTTCCGCCTCTTCCATCAGGAGCGCAGCATGACCTTGGCCCTCGTCTCTTCCCGCCGCGTCACGATGGTCGCCGCCGCTGCCGCGGTCGTACTCGCGGCGATCTCGATGCCCGCGCAGCAGATGGTCCTCGACACGCGCGACCCGGCGCAGGCGCAGGACGAGGACTTCGCGAAGGCGGTGAAGGAGTGGACGACGCAGCCGTACTACATGAGCCCGCTCGTCGATCACCTGCCGAAAGTGGCGGGCATTCCTTCGCCGAAAGACGTGCTCGGGTACCACATCGGCGCGCCCGCGAAGCTGACGTATTACGCCGACATCCTCAAGTACTGCCGTGCGCTCGCCGCGGCGACGCCGCGTGTAAAGGTCGAGACGATCGGCCGTTCGGATGAAGACCGCGAGCTGGTCGTCGTCTGGGTATCGTCGGACGACAACATCCGCAACCTGCAGCGCAATCGCGACAATCTCGCGAAGGTCGCCGACCCGCGCGGCCTGTCCGCGGAACAGATCCGGCAACTGATCGCGACGACGAAGCCGCACTACCACCTGATGGGCGGGCTGCACAGCGGCGAGACGGGACCGTCCGAGATGTTGATCGAGCTGGTCTACCGGCTCGCGACCGAGACGTCACCGCTCGTGACTCAGATCCGCGACAACGTGTACGTGTCGGTCACGCCGGTCGCCGATCCCGACGGCCGCGATCGCAACGTGGACTGGTTCTACCGGAATCTCGAGCTTGGCTTGTCGGCCACGCCCCCCGCACGCGGCGAAGGAGCAGGCGCGGGGGGGGCCGCGCCGGGCGCACCCGCCGCTGAAGCCGGGGGGGAAGGCGGCGGCGGTGGAGGACGCGGCGGCCCGCAGCTCCCGTACTGGGGGAAGTACGTCTACCACGACAACAACCGCGACATAAACCTGTCGCAGGTCTCGATGCGCGCGCTCGTGGACTGGTACTTCACCGCGCACCCGCCGATCATGCACGACCTGCACGAGGCGCAGCCGCTGCTCTACGACTACAGCGGCGGCCCGCCGCAGAACCCGAACCTCGATCCGATCCTGTTTTTCGAGCTGCCGTTCTTCGCCAACTTCGAAGTCGAGCAGATGACGAAGTGGGGCATGCCCGGCGTCTACACGCACGCGTTCATGGACGGCTGGTCGCCGGGCTACCTCGGGTCCGTCGCCTACAACCACAACGGCATGATGCGCATGTACGAGACGCAGTCTGGCGTGGAACCCGGCGCCGGCCGGGGCGGCCCTTCGACAGGCTCAGGGCGGACGGGCGGCGGAGAGGGTGGACGCGGCGCGGGGCGCGAGGGCGCGTCCGCTGAAGGCCGCGAAGGCGGCGCGCCTCAAAGGGCCGGACGAGAAGGACGCGGGCCCGTCGCGCCGACGGGCCGCGGCGGCTCGCAGCCGCGCGAATGGTATCGCGGACTCCCGATTCCGCCCGGCGCCGCGCAGACCTTCTCGCGCCGCAACAACACGAACTACATGCAGACCGGTGTCCTCTCGGGTCTTCAGCTGACGTCGATGCTGCCGAACCTCGTCATCGAGAACTTCTACAAGAAGACGCAGAACTCGATCGACGCCGGCAAGACGCAGCCGCCGTACGGCTACGTGATCCCGCCCGCGCGCGACATGACGCGCGTCGCCGCGCTCGTCAACGTGCTGCGCGCGCAGCGCATCGAGGTCGGCCAGACCACCGCCGAGGTCAAAGTCGGCGAGGGAACCTTCCCGGCCGGCTCGTACATCGTCAAGCGCGATCAACCGTACGGCCGGCTCGCGAAGAACCTGCTCGAAAAGCAGAACTACCCGGACCCGAACCTCCAGACCTACGACGACAGCGGCTGGACGATGGGGCCGGCGTTCCTGGTGGACGTGAAGGAGATCAAGGACAAGGCGGTCCTCGACGTGCCGGTCACGGCGATCGCGGAAGCCGTGGCGAAGGGCAGGATCGCCGGCAGCGGCAGCGCGGGACTCGCCGTCGCGCACTACGGGTCGAACAACATGATCGCGCTTCGCTACAAGCTGCGGAGCGTGCCGATGAAGATCGCAGAGAAGAGCTTCACGGCGGAGGGGGTCGAGTTCCCCGCCGGATCGTTCGTGATCCCGTCGCCTGCGGATCCGAACGGCGCGCGCGCGGCGGTCGAATCGCTCGGGCTGACGGCGGCGTCGCTCTCCGCGCTGCCCTCGGTCGCGATGCACGACGCCGATGCGCCGCGGATCGCGATCTACTCTTCGTGGAACGGCACGCAGGAGATCGGCTGGTACCGCTACACCTTCGACAAGTTCGGTGTCCCCTACGATCTCGTCTACAAGGAGCGCGTCGCGAAGGGCAACCTGCGCAACGACTACGACGTCATCGAGATGCCGACCCAGACCGCGACGCGGCAGGCCATCTTCCAACCGCCGGCCGCCCGGCCCGTGCCGTATGCGAAGGACCCGAAATACAAATTCCTCGGGATGTACGGCGAGTCCCCCGACATCACCGGCGGCATGGGCGGCCCCGGCGTCGATGCGTTCGCGAAGTTCCTCGACGCCGGCGGGACGCTGATCGTCACGGGCAACGCCGTGCGGTTTCCGGCCGACCTCGGGTTCGCGCGCACGGTCGACGCGTCCGCGTCGACCACCACTCAGTTCTACGCGCCGCGGCCGATCGTCAACGCCGAGATCGTGCGGCTCGATCATCCCGTGTTCTACGGGTACACCGAGAAGGTCATTCCCGTGAAGTATCTCGGCGGCCCGTTGATGTCGGTCGCGCCGTCCGACCAGGCGAACGTGCTCGCGAAATACATCGGAGGCGACGCCGCCGTCGTCAGCGGCCTGATGCGCGGCGCCGACGAGATCAAGGATCGCCCGTTCGCCATCGACGTCCCCGGGGGCTACAGCGGCAAGGGACGCGTCATCCTGTTCTCGAACAACCCGATCTATCGCTGGCAGAACCACGGCGAGTTCAACATGGTGCTCAACGCGCTCCTCAATTGGAACGATATGGGGGGCAAGCCCGCCGCGGCTGCGCCGACCGGCGCGGGCGACGGCAGAAGGTAAAAGGCAGAAGGCAGAGCGCCTGCGGCCTGAGCGAGGCGCGAAGCCGCCGAGCGAGAGCGAGCGGGGGTGGGGCCCCGCGAGTATTGATAAAAGCGGACACGATTTCCGAATCAGCCGTCGCGCGCCACCGACGGACCGGTGCGTTCGCCGCCGCGGCGCTCGCGCTGTTCGGGATCCAGGCGCTGACGCTGCACCTGATGGGACACGTCACCATCTGCAAGTGCGGCTACGTGAAGTTGTGGCAGGGCGTCGTCGCCAGCTCCGAGAACTCGCAGCACCTGACCGACTGGTACACCTTCTCGCACATCATCCACGGCTTCGGGTTCTACGGCCTCGCGTGGCTGATCGGACGGCGATGGCCGCTGCGCGCGCGATTCCTGCTCGCGCTCGCCGCGGAAGCGTCGTGGGAAATCCTCGAGAACACGCCGTTCATCATCAACCGCTACCGCGCGGCGACGATCTCGCTCGATTACTACGGCGACAGCGTGGTCAACTCGGTCTGCGACGCGCTCGCGATGACGGCGGGGTTCTGGCTCGCCGCGCGGCTGCCGGTGTGGGTCGTCGTCGCGCTGACGATCGCGATGGAAGCGTTCGTCGGCTACTACATCCGCGACAACCTCGCGCTCAACATCATCATGCTGATCTACCCGCTCGACGCGATTCGCCGCTGGCAGGCTGGATCTGGAGGATGATGCGGTCGTCAGTCGTCAGTCGTCAGTCGTTCGTCGTTGGTCGCGGCTTCCGCGTCGCGCTTTTCGCGGCAGCCGGTTTGCCCGCCACGGATTTGGCGGGCGCGGAACTCGCGGCGGCTTTCGGCGCCTGGGGAGTCGGCGCGGGTGGAGGTGCCGCGGCCGCGGGGAGGGCCGGCGGCGCGGCGCGCGCGGCGCGAGGTTCACGGGCGCCCGGCGCCGGCGAGCCCGCCCGGATCCGCGCCAGCAACTCGCGAATGCGCTGCCGCTGGCGGAGCTTGCGGACGCGCCCCTTCTGGAACCGGGCTTTGTCGCCGTTACGTTCCGACATCCGTCTCCTCCTGCAGGAGGCCCTGCCCCCTCAGGGGGGACGTTTATGCGAGGCGGACGTTTTCGGCGCGCGGCCCCTTCGGCCCCTGGCCTTTGTCGAACGTCACGCGCTGCCCTTCCCGCAGATCGCGAAACTGCATGCCGTTGCAGGCGGACTGATGGAAGAAGTACTCGCTCCCGTCCTCCGCCGCCACGAATCCGAACCCTTTGTCGCTCATCAGCCGCTTAATCGTCCCGTTCATTCCGCGATCCTCCTCCAACGAGCCCCGAACGCCGGGGTGGTCTTCCGCCTGATTATCGGTCATCTCCGCTCCGGCGGTAGTATTTTCCGCCGTTTTCGCGTTCCCCCGGCGTCCCCCGCGGCGGCGGGCGGTTGAAAACTGCGCCGCGCGCCGATATCGTATAGGCCTTCGAATGCCGGGTGCCGAATGAGGAGCCGCATTCAGGCCATTCCCATGTCCACTGCCGGCGTCGCGGGACAGTCGCCCGCTGGCGAATCTCGCGAGGACGGTCTTCAATGTCGACGGCACCGGTCGTGCTGCACCGGCGGTTCGGACACACCGCGCGTCGTGACGCGTGGTGGATCCAACCGCTGCTCGTCTTCTTCGCCCTCTCCACCTTCGTCGTCTACGCGACGTGGGCGGCGTTCCAAGGCGAGCATTATACGTATGGTCCCTATCTCTCGCCGTTCTATTCTCCGGAAATCTTCGGCGGCTCCCCGCACAGCTGGTTCGGCGCCCGCCCGGCGCTGTGGCCGGGATTCCTGACGTATTCCCCCGCGCTGTTGATCCTGCCGATCCCGGCGCTCTTCCGGGTCACCTGTTATTACTGTCGGGGCGCTTACTACAAGTCGTTCTGGGCGGACCCGCCGGCGTGCACGGTCGGCGAGCCGCGGCACAGCTACTGGGGAGAGAACTCGTTCCCGCTGGTTCTCCAGAACGTCCACCGTTACCTGCTGTTCCTCTCGGTATTCGTGCTCCTGATTCTCGCCTTCGACGCCTACGCCGGTTTCTGGTTTCACGACCCCGACGGCGGCGCGCCACGGTTCGGGATCGGCGTCGGCAGCCTGGTGCTGACCGCGAACGTCGTGCTGCTCGCCGGCTATCTGTTCGGCTGCCATTCGATGCGGCACGTCGCGGGGGGCTGCGTCGATCAACTGTCCCGCAGCCCGCTCGGTTCGAGGACGTACGCCTGCGTGAGCTGCCTGAATCGCCGTCATATGGTGTGGGCGTGGTCCAGCCTCTTCATGGTCGGCTTCGCTGACCTGTACGTACGGCTCTGCTCGATGGGCGTCTGGACCGACTTCAGGATTCTCTGATGGCGGAGTACGAGACGCACGAGTACGAGGTCCTCGTGATCGGCGCCGGCGGCGCGGGGCTGCGCGCCGCGATCGAAGCCGCGGCGGCCGGCGTCTCCGTCGGGCTGATCTGCAAGTCGCTTCTCGGCAAGGCGCACACCGTCATGGCCGAAGGGGGCATCGCGGCGGCGCTCTCGAACGTGGACGACCGCGACAACTGGAAGGTCCATTTCACCGACACGATGCGCGGCGGCCAGTACGTGAACAACTGGCGGATGGCGGAGCTGCACGCGAAGGAGGCGCCGGACCGCGTCCGCGAGCTGGAAGCCTGGGGCGCGCTGTTCGATCGCACCGATGACGGCCGGATCCTCCAGCGCAACTTCGGCGGCCACCGCTATCCGCGTCTGGCGCACGTCGGCGATCGCACGGGGCTGGAGATGATCCGCACGCTCCAGGACCACGGCATCCACAAGGGCATGGCCGTGCACATGGAGTGCACGGTCGTCACGCTCCTCAAGGACGGACCGCGCGTCGCGGGCGCGTTCGCGTACGAGCGCGAGCGCGGCCGCTTCAAGGTGTTTCGCGCGAAGGCGGTCATCCTCGCGACGGGCGGGGTCGGCCGCGCGTTCAAGATCACGAGCAACAGCTGGGAAGGCACCGGCGACGGCCATTCGCTCGCGTACCACGCCGGCGCCGAGCTGATGGACATGGAGTTCGTCCAGTTCCATCCGACGGGCATGGTGTGGCCGCCGAGCGTCCGCGGCCTCCTCGTGACGGAAGCCGTCCGCGGCGAAGGGGGCGTGCTGAAGAACAGCACGGGGCGTCGCTTCATGTTCGACGACATCCCCGACCTGTATCGCGCGCAGACCGCGGACAACGAAGACGAGGGCTTCCGGTACACGCAGGGAGACACGAACGCGCGCCGGCCGCCCGAGCTGCTCACACGCGACCACGTCGCGCGCTGCATCATGCGCGAGGTGAAGGCGGGGCGCGGCAGCCCGCACGGCGGCGTCTTCCTCGACATCTCGTGGATCAAGGCGCGGCTGCCCAACGCGGAAGAACACATCCGCAAGAAGCTGCCGAGCATGTACCACCAGTTCAAGCAGCTCGCCGACATCGACATCACGAAGGAACCCATGGAGATCGGCCCGACGACGCACTACATCATGGGGGGCGTGCGCGTTGACGGCGAGTCGCAGATGTCGACCGTGCCCGGACTCTTCGCCGCGGGCGAGTGCGCGGCGGGCATCAACGGCGCCAACCGGCTCGGCGGCAACTCGCTCTCCGACCTGCTGGTCTTCGGCAAGCGCGCCGGCGAGTACTCCGCGAAGTTCGCGCGCGAGCAGAAGCCTCCCGCGATCGACGCGCGTCAGGTCGACGACGCGGCGAAGCGCGCGGTCGAGCCGTTCGAACGGAGCGCCGGCAACGAAGGACCGTTCCAGGTGCAGTTCGCGCTCCAGGAACTGATGCAGGACCTCGTCGGCATCGTCCGCAGCGAGGCGGAGATGCGGCGCGCGCTCGCGGGGCTCGAGGCGCTGAAGCAGCGCGCCGATCGCGCCGGCGTCGCCGGCCACAGGGAGTTCAACACCGGCTGGCACGCGGCGCTCGATCTGCGTCACCTTCTCACGGTGTCGGAAGCGATCACGCGATCGGCGCTCGAGCGCAAGGAAAGCCGCGGGGGACACTTTCGCGAGGATTATCCGGACAAGGATCCGGCGGCAGGGACGTTCAACATCGTCGTGCGGAAGAACCGCGACGGCGGGATGGACGTCGTCCGCACGCCGATTCCGCCGATGCCCGCGGCGCTGAAAGCGATCATCGATGAGTACAAGTAACGCTCACGTACTCGTGGCTACGCTCACGTACTCGTGGCTTCCGCCTTCAGGCGGAAGGACCTCCCGACGCGGAAGGTGAGGTATTGATGCCGACAACGGCGACGTTCCGGATCTGGCGCGGCAACGCGCAGGGCGGCAAGTTCGAGGACTACGCGACGCCGGTGTCGGAAGGGATGGTCGTTCTCGACGCGGTGCACCAGATCCAGGCGGATCAGGCGAACGACCTCGCCGTCCGCTGGAACTGCAAGGCGGGCAAGTGCGGGTCCTGCTCCGCGGAAGTGAACGGGCAGCCGCGGCTGATGTGCATGACGCGGCTCAACCAACTGAACCTCGACGAGCCGGTCACCGTCGAGCCGATGCGCGCCTTCCCGTCGATCAAGGATCTCGTCACGGACGTGTCGTGGAACTTCCGCGTCAAGAAAGGTATCCGGCCGTTCAAGCCGCGTCCGCCGGACGCGCCCGACGGCACGTGGCGGATGCAGCAGGCGGACGTCGAGCGCGTGCAGGAATTTCGCAAGTGCATCGAGTGCTTTCTCTGCCAGGACGTCTGTCACGTCCTGCGCGATCACAAGCAGTTCGACGGCTTCGTCGGACCGCGGTTTCTGACCTACGCCGCGGCGCTCGAGATGCATCCGCTCGACGAGGAGCGGCGCGCGCGGGAGCTGAAGACGACGCACGGCATCGGCTACTGCAACATCACGAAGTGCTGCACGAAAGTCTGCCCGGAGAGCATCACGATTACGGATAATGCGATCATCCCGCTCAAGGAGCGGGTGGTGGACGAGCTGTACGATCCAACCGTCAAGCTGCTCCGGTTTTTCCGGCGGAAATAGCCGCGCCGGCGTCCTCGCACCGCCGGCGATCTCGCGGAGGGGCCTCCATGTTCGAGCTGAAACCGTTGTCGCCCGACGCGATTCCCGCGGCGCTCGCCAAAGCCGAGCGGTACCGGCTGCTCAATGAATCGTGGCAGGCCGAAAGCATCTGCCTCGACATCCTGGCGGTGGACCCCAATCACCAGGAGGCGCTCGTCACGCTGCTGCTGGCGCTGACCGACCAATTTCACGACGCGGTCCCGAATATCGCCAGCCGCGCGCGCGAACTGCTGACGAAGTTCGATGACGAGTACCGCCGCGCGTATTACGAAGGGATCATCTTCGAGCGGCGCGCCAAGGCAATGCTCGATCAGCACGCGCCGGGCTCCGGGCCGATGATCTACGACTGGCTGCGCCAGGCGATGCAGTGCTACGAGCGCGCCGCCGCCGTCAGGCCCGCGGGGAATGACGATGCGCTGCTCCGCTGGAACACGTGCGTGCGAGTGCTGCGCCAGCGGCCGCATCTCGCCCCGCGCGACGAGGCGTACGAGCCGCAGCTGCTCGAGTAGCGCTCATCCCGGCGGCAAGCGGGCGAGGCGCGCCTGGAGACGCCGGATCTGCTCGCGTTCGGGCGCCGCCCCGCCGGCGGCGTGCGACGGCGGCCGCCGGGCGTCGAGCGCCTGGAATTGCTCCACCATCGCGCGGACGCGAGACGCCGCCGCGCGTCGCGCACCTCGCGTCATCCGCCCTTTCTCCAGCAGGTCCACGGATCGGCCGATGGCTTCGGCGGCGGCCGCCGCGTAGTCCGCCCACGCCCGGTCGCGATCGAGGTGCGCGGCGGCGCGGCCGCGCAGGACCTCCAGCCGCTTCGCGTCCCAGTCGATCGCGGCGGGCGCGTCCTTCATGCGGCCCGCGATGACCGCGAGGCGCGCGTATCCTCGCGCGAGGCTCGTCTGCGCGAAATCGTCGTTGGGATCCTCGGCGACGACGGCGCGTCGCAGATCCACGGCCTGACGGTACTGCTCGAGCGCGCCGGCGAGGTCGTCCTTGGCCATCAGCGCCCCGCCCATCGAACCAATCGCGAACGACAGATCCAGACGCCACGTCGCGCGGGCGGGTTCGCGCTCCGTCCGGGCTCGATCGAGCGCCATCGCCCGCTGGTACCGGTCGATCGCTTCGTCCGGGCGGCCGAGGAGTTCGAGGACGGCGCCGAGCTGCTTGTAGCCGATCGACAGGTTCCGGCTCGCATCCATGTCGTCCGGCGACAGGTGGAACACCGCGTCCGCCGCGCGGACTTCGTTCACGTACGCGTCCCTCGCGGCCGCATAGTTCTTCGCCCTGGCGTGGTCATTGGCGATGCCGTACCACAATCCCTGCTCGACCCGCAGGGCGTCGGCGGTCGATCGGTTGGCGGCAGGCAGCGCGTCGAGCAGCGCGCGCGCTCGATCGTACTGCTCGGTTGGACTGTGGCCGCGCCGATCGAACTTGCCGAGCTGGACCCAGATGTCCGCCAGCTCGATGCGATCGCGTGCGGTCGCGCCGCCGCCTTCGGCGATCGGCTGCAGCAGCGACGCCGCGCGCTCGAGGCTCCGCCGCGCGGCGTCCGTGTCGCCGAGATTCGCCAATCCCTGGAATCCCTGCACTTGTGCCAGCCGCCGGTAGCCGCGCGCCAGCTCGCGGCGCAGGTCGACGTCCGCGGCGGCATCGGCCGAGAGCGTGTCGAGGTAGTCGGTCGCGCGGCGCAGCAGGACTTCGCGGGCCGCGACAGATCCGGGCAGCTTCGTGACGGCGTCGTGCAGCTCGCCGAGCACCGCATTCGCCAGCGTCCGAACGGCGTTGAACTCGCGTTCGGCGCGGGCGCGCTGCTGACTGGCGACGCGGGCCTGCCAGGACGTCGCCGCGACGCCGGCGCACAGCGTCACGACCACGGCGGCCGCGCCGGCGACCGCCCAGCGATTGCGCGTGACGAACTTTCGCGCGCGATATCCGAGCGTGTCGGGCGCGGCCAGGATTGGACGTCCCTCGAGATAGCGCCGCACGTCGTCGGCAAGCTGCGCGGCGGAGCCGTACCGCCGGTCCGGTTCCTTGCGCAGCGCTTTCATCACGATCAGGTCGACGTCCGCCGGAATCGGCCCGACGCCCGTGTCGTGCTGCCGCCGCGCGACGGCGCTCGGCAGCTCCGGCACCCGCTCGCACACAGCCTCGATCAGCGCCGCCTCGCTCGCGGGCAGATCCCCGTACGGCGTCCGGCCGGCGAGCAGTCTGTAGAGCACGACGCCGAGCGCATACACGTCCGCCGCCACCGTGATCGGCTCCCCGCTGAGCTGTTCGGGGCTGGCGCTTTCCGGCGTCATCACGCGCTCCATCGTGATCGCCTGCTGCTCGGGGTCGAGATCGGGGTTCAACAGCTTGGCGATGCCGAAGTCGAGCAGCTTGGGCACCCCGTCCTGCGTCACGAGGACGTTGCCGCACTTGATGTCGCGATGGATCACGAGCCGCTGGTGCGCGTACTG
>QHWR01000209.1 GCA_003223835.1 Acidobacteriota bacterium
CTCGTGCAGATCGAGCTGCTGCGCCGCATGCGCGCGTCCGCGGGCAGGGAAGACGCCGACGATCGGATGTGGCGCGCGTTCATGATCACGGTGAACGGAATCGCCGCGGGCATGAGGAATGTCGGATAAAGTTCTCAGTTCCCAGCTGCCATGGGATCGCCCGTCCGGTGCTCCTTGATCTGATACCTCAGGAACGCGTGCACCGCCTCCAGCGCGCGGGCATCCTTCGTGGTGATGCGCACGCGCCCCCGACACCGTCTTCCGTTCGTCCCACCGCTGGTGTATAGTCGGCGGGCTGCATCCCGATCAGGCAAGTTCCCAAAGGAGGCCCTGGTGAAAAAGCTGTTCAGCTGTTTCGGCGTCGCCGCGTTCCTCGCCTGTGTGTGGGGGGTACGCGCCGGCGCGCAGAATCCTCGTGATCCGTTCATCGACCACAACGACAACGGCGAGACGATTCACGTGCTGCCGCCGCCTGCGGCAGTGCATTCACCGCGAGATACTCAGCCGACCGACGCGCCCGTCGTCAACGGTACGGCGGTCTTCCCACCAAGCTACGGCTCCGGGAACCTGAACGACCATGGCGGGCCCGAGATTCCCGACGCGCAGTTCCGCGCGATCTACTGGAACAGCAGCGTCGCGAACTCGACCGCGACGTCGCTCGGGTACGCGACCATCAAGGACCAGATCAACGGGTTCGCGAACGTGTTCTCGGACGGCGGCAACTGGGACAACTCGCCGACCGACGACTACACCATCGTGCAGCAGTACGGATCGCTCAATCCGATTTCCGCGCTGCTGCCGAACGCGGGCTTCCGAGTGGACACGCAGGCGGCGAAGAATCGGATCTCCGACTCGGGAATCCGCAGCTACCTGGCGTCGTTGTTCAACGCCGGCCTGGAGACGCCGACCGCGTCGACGATCTACGGCGTGTACTTCCCGCACGGCATGCGCATCTCGCTGCAAGGCGGCGTTTCGTGCAGCAGCTTCTGCGGGTATCACAGCAACTTCAACTACAACGGGATCTCGATCAAGTACGCGGTGTTCCCGTATACGGACTGCAATGCGTGCTCGCTGACGGGCAAGACGGTCGCGGACATCCTGACGATCGTCACGAGCCATGAGATCCGGGAAGCGGTCACCGACTCGCTCGGCAGCGCGTGGTACGACGCGAGCGGCTACGAGGCGGACGACAAGTGCGCGTGGCACAACCTCTATCAGATGACGAACGGCGGCTTCTGGGTGCAGCCGGAATACTCGAACGGCGGCACCAGGACCGCCTCCGGCTTCACCGCGACGTACCCGGGCCCCGGCTGCGTCGTTCCCAATCGATAGAACGCCGCACGCGTGTCGCGGAAACACGAACGCCGCTCTTCCAGGTCACTGGAGAGCGGCGTTTTCATTTGGTCGCAATCGCGGCGGCGCGACTGAGGACTCAAATGAGCCGGAGCAGCGACGCCAGGATGGCCGACATCGACGGCCGGAACTCCGCCCGCCGGCGCGGTCTCGCGCCGCGCGGCGCCGACGCCGCGAGGTCGAGATTGAACAGGAGATCGCGCGCCGACTGGAACCTGGCCTCGCGATCCTTCTCAAGGCAGTGCCGGATCACCCGCTCGAGTTCCGGTGGCACGTCGTGGCCCGGCCGCAGCCCCGGCGCCTCGTCTTTCAGGATCGCGCCGAGCGTCTCGATCGCCGAGTCGCCGTGGAACGGCGGATTCCCCGAGAGCATCTCGTACAGGATCACGCCGAGGCTGAAGAGGTCGGAGCGCTCGTCGAGTTCCTTGCCGCGGATCTGTTCCGGCGACATGTAGCCGACGGTTCCCATCAACGTGCCCGGGCGCGTGGACGCCGACGGATTCTGCAGCAGCTCGATCGCCTGCTGGCGGCATTTCGCCAGGCCGAAGTCCAGAATCTTCACGCGCTCTCCCTGCGCGATGAAGATGTTCTCCGGCTTGAGATCGCGATGGACCACGCCGAGCTGGTGCGCGGCGACGAGCCCGTCGGTGACCTGCCGGGCGAAGTGCAGCGCGAGGTCGATCTTGAGCGCGCCGTCCTTCAGCCGCGCGCGCAGCGTCTCCCCCTGCAGCAACTCCGAGACGACGAACGGCGTGCCGTCGTGCGACCCGACATCGTAGACCGTGACGATGTTGGGGTGATTGATGAGCGCGCCCGTCCGCGCCTCGCGCGCGAACCGCGCGTAGTGTTCTTCGGTGGCGGGCAGGCTCGGGGCCAGCACCTTCAGCGCGACGTCGCGGTCGAGCCGCGTGTCGTGCGCCCGGTAGACCTCGCCCATCCCACCCTTCCCGATCAGGTCCTCCACCTGATACGGGCCCAGCTGGGACCCGGTGGTGACGTTCATAACTGTGCTCGCAGGCTGACGCGGGGAATCCCCGTCACATTTGTCATAACGACTCGCCTCGACCGCGCGAACAGGTGTTCTTTCGCCCCCGTGTCGTCGTTATGACCAAATGAGGGGATGGGGTGCGCACAGCTGTAAAGGCACGCCGCGTAAGCGCGGCTATCGCAATGACGGGCTTGAACATGGCGCTTCAAACCCACGCGGGGAACCTTTATGATACGGGCCAGTCCCGGCCCCGTCCCGGGTGGCCGGCCTCCATGGATCATCCCGACTCGCGTCCACGGGGTCTCGAAACGACCCTGGATCTGGTGCAGCTTGCGAAGGGCGGCGACCAGGCCGCGCTCGAGCGGCTGCTGGCGCGCTGTCTGCCGCCGCTGCGCCGCTGGGCGAGCGGGCGCCTGCCCCGCTGGACCCGCGATCTGATGGACACCGACGACCTCGTGCAGGAAACGGTGTTCCGCGCGGTCAACCGGATCGGCGCGTTCGAGCCGCGCCACGAGGGCGCGCTCCAGGCCTATCTGCGACAAGCCGTCATGAACCGCATCCGCGACGAAGTGCGCCGCAAGATGCGGACGCCGGCGCAGGAATCCCTCGATGATCGCCACGAGCACCAGGCCGCATCGCCGCTCGACGAAGCGATCGGCCACGAAGCCGTCGAGCGGTACGAGGCGGCGCTCTCACGTCTTCGCCCCGAGGACCGCGAGGCGATCATCGCGCGCGTGGAAATGGAATCGAGCTACGACGCCGTCGCGCAGGCGCTCGGGAAACCGTCGCCCGACGCGGCGCGGATGGCCGTGAGCCGCGCGCTGGTCAGGCTCGCGGAGGAGATGAGCCGTGGCGTCTGAAGCCGCGCTGCTGTCGCTCGCCGAATCGATCGCCGACGGCCAGGCGATCGACTGGAACGCCGTCGAGTCGCAGGCGGGCGCCGACGACCGCGCCGTTCTGCGCCAGCTGCGCATCGTCGCCGAGCTGGCGCAACTGCACCGCAGCCTTCCGGCCGGCGGGCCCGAGACGACGCATCGCGAGCGGCGGCGCGATGCGGCCGGCGCGCCGGCCATCGGCAACTGGGGACAGCTCGAGTTGATCGAGCTGCTGGGGCGCGGAAGTTTCGGGGACGTCTACCGCGCGTGGGACCGCGAGCTCGAACGTGACGTCGCGCTGAAGTTGTTGCGCAGCGACGATCCGCACGTCGATCCGCTGACGTCGCGCGTCGCGGCCGAGGGCCGGCTGCTCGCGCGCGTTCGCCATCCGAACGTCGTCACCGTCTACGGCGTCGCGAAGCATGACGGGCGCGTCGGGTTGTGGATGGAGCTGTTGCGCGGCGAAACGCTCGAGGAGCAGCTCCGCGCGCAGGGTCCGCTCGGCGCGAAGGAAGCCGCGATCGTCGGCGTCGAGCTGTGCCGCGCGCTCGCGGCGATCCACGGCGCCGGTCTCGTGCACCGCGACGTCAAGGCGCAGAACGTGATGCGCGAGCAGGGGGGCCGGATCGTCCTGATGGATCTCGGCACCGGACGCGAAATCGACGCGCTGTCCACGGATGTCGCCGGCACGCCGCTGTACCTCGCGCCGGAGATTTTCACGGGCGAGCCCGCGAGCGCGCGAACGGACGTCTACAGTCTCGGCGTCCTCCTGTATCGTCTCGGCACGGGATCGTTCCCGGTCCGCGCCGGGACGCTCGATGAACTCAAGGCGGCGCATGCGGCGGGCAAGGCCGCCTCCCTGCGCGATGCCCGCCCGGATCTGCCCGCCGCGTTCGTCCGCGTGATCGAACGCGCGACCGCGCGGGAGCCGGAGCGCCGCTTTGCGACCGCGGGAGAAATGGAGGCGGCGCTCGGGGAGGCGATGGACGCGCCGCATTCGCCGGTGACGTTGCCCGCCGTCGAGCCCGCGCCGATCCCGCGGCCGCGATCGTGGCGCGCCTGGGCGGCGCTCGCCGCGACGGCCGTTCTCGTCGCCGCGGCGGTGACGGTCGCCCCACGATTCGCGCGCGGTCCCGCCGCGGTGGACGCGAAGCCGAATGCGGTCGCGGTGCTCCCGCTGCGCTTCATCTCGGGCGAAGCGGACGCGCCGTACCTCGCGGACGCGCTCACGGATCAACTGATCACCACGCTCGGGCAGATTCACGCGCTCAGCGTGACGTCGCATCGATCGGTCCAGTCGTTCACGGGCCCGTCACGTCCGACGACCCAGGAGATCGCGCGCCGGCTCGGCGTGGGGACGATCATCGACGGGACCGTGGCGGTGCAGCGGCCGCCGGCGTCGGCGGCGGGAGACACGCCGCCGCGGGTGCGCATCAACATTCACGTGATTCGCGCGGGGAGCGACACGGATCTGTGGGCGGAGAGCTTCGAGCGTCCGCTGGGCGATCTGTTCGCGCTCGAGGCGGATGTCGCGCGGACCGTCGCGACGTACGTCCGCGCGGCGCTCACACAGGCGGAGTCGGCGCGGCTGACGAAGGCGCAGTCGTCGAACGCGACGGCGGAGCAGGCGTACTTCGAAGGGCTGTATCAGCTCGGGCGGCATCCGCACGGCGCGCAGGCGCGCGCCGCGCTGGAGTCGTTCCAGCGCGCGATCCGGCAGGATCCGTCGATGGCTGCCGCGCATGCGGCGGCGGCGCAGATTTATCTGCGGCTCGGGTTCGATGGCGAGATGACGCAGGCCGAGGCCCGCACATCCGCGCTGCCGTCGGCGCGCCGCGCCCTGGAGCTGGACGACCAGCTGGCGTCCGCGCACCTCGCGCTGGCGGACATCAGCTTCTATTACGACTGGGACTGGAAGGCGGCGGATGCGGAGTATCAGCGCGCGATTGCGCTGGACCCGAGCACCGCGGACGCGCAGACCCAGTACGCGCGGTACTTGTCGGCCGCGCAGCGGTTCCAGGAGGCCCAGGCGCACGCGTCGGCGGCCCGCGCGCTCGATCCGCTGTCGGCGGATGTCGCGCTGACCGACGGGTTGACGAAGTACTATGCCCGACAGCTCGGGCCCGCCGCGAACGCGCTTCAGGATGCGATTCGTTTGGATTCGTCGTTCCCCGGCGCGTATTTCACCCTGGGAAGGATCCACGAAACGCAGGGGGATCTGAATGCGGCCGCACGGATGACCGGCCGGTCGCTGGAGCTGGCGGTCACGCCGGCACCCTCCTGGCGTGTGCAGGCGATCCGTCTCCAGGCGCTGCAAGGCCATCGCGACGAGGCGCGTCACGCGTTCGCCAGGCTTGCGGCGGAGCTGGCTGCGCAGCACAAGCGCATTGCGCCGCAGCACGAAGCCTATCTGCGGCTGGCGTTGGGCGAGCGCGATGCGGCTCTCGAGCTGCTCGGCCGTGCGCTGGCCGACCGCGACCCGGGGGTGCTGTGGATGGCCGTCGACCCGCGGCTCGACGCGCTGCACGGAGATCGCCGTTTCGCCGAGTTGCTCCGCGGCCTTGGCGCGCCCTAGTTCTTGACCGCCGCCACGGCCGCCGTTAGACTCACCCCACTTCAACAGAGGAGCGTCCCGTGGCGAAACGTCGATCCAGCAAGACCCGGTCCCGATCGGCCTCGCAACCTCCGTCGACGCGCAACGATGCCAAGCCGCCGACCGAGAAGATCAGGCTCAAGCCGGTCCTGCAGCAGATTGAGGTGAGTCTGGCGCAGCTGAAAAAGCTCGCACTCACGCCTCGCGTGGAGTACGCGCTCAAACAGCTGGAGCAGGGCCGAGTGGCGA
>QHWR01000210.1 GCA_003223835.1 Acidobacteriota bacterium
GGCGGCCTGCGTGGCGTGCTGCTGCGAGGAGTCAAACGTCCGGCGGGCTCGACGATGATCCGTTTGGACATGGGCAACCAGATGCACTTCGAGCGGCAGTTGCAGTCCGACCCTCATGCCGGCCCGGCGTTCACCCCGTTCGGGGAAACGCGGCTGCTCGACGTGCATTACAACGCGATTCCCAACGCGACCGCCACCACGAGCCCCAATATCGAATTCTTCATGCCTGCCGGCATGGGCGGCACGCTCGACAAGGTCATCGATCGGTCGTTCTCGGACATCGCGAAGTTCACCGCCGGCGTGATGATGACCAGCTACGGCTTCGCCGCGGCGAAGGCGCTGCCGGACGTGACGGTCTTCGCCCCCGCGCCGGGGACCAGCGCTGACGCGAGCGACACGGTACAAATGCATCTCGAGCCGGCCCGCGTCACCGAGGCGCGGTTCTTCGAGTTGGTGACGGGCACGTCAAGGCAGGACACTCGCTCGCTGGTGCAGCGCCACTACTCCAAACTGGACGCCGCGGCGGTCACCGCCATTGAGAACGTTCAAAAGAATGGCTTGCCGTAAACGCCGGCAGATCCTCAAGGCCCTTCCGCTCCTACGCAAGGTCAGCGTGGAGTAGCCGCTCGGCGGCGTCACCGCGATCGAGAACGTTCAGAAGAATGGTTTGCCCGTGATGAACACACGACTGTGCCTCGCCTACTTGGATGAACCCCCGGAGCGCTTCGGGTCGGCCGCGTTCGGATCGAGCGGCTCCGCCTTGATCGGGGCGAGCCGCTGTTTCTGCAGCATCTGGTTGACTCGCGGCAGGTCGACCTTCACAGCCGCATCCAGCTTGTTCAGCTCCTGGTCCACGCGTCCGGCGAGCAGCTGGAAGACGTCGTAGCTCTGCTCGGTCGGCGCCGAGTCGGCCGACTCCACGACGCCTTGAACCGCCGCGATCTTGTTGTTCAACTTGATCGGGAAATTCAGCGGGTCCTCGCTGCTCTGGTTCTTGACCTGGTAGAGCGTCGTTTCGACGGTGGTGAGATCGTCGTGGAGCTTCTCGAGCGCCTTCGCGGTCGGCCCGGTCTTGCTGTCCAGCCTGTTCTTCCGATCGTCGATCTGCGGCTTGATGCCGCGCACCAGCAGCACGGCCTCGTTGGCCTGCGTCGTCTTGCGGCTCACCTGCATCGCGAGGTCGAACTCCTTCTGCAGATCGGCATCGGTGACGTCCGCGAGGAGGTGCGGCTCCCGCTTGATCGCGAACGGCTGCGTCTCGGTCTGCCCATCGGCGGTGACGCGCACCTGATAGGACCCCGGCGGCGCCACCGGCCCACGCGTGCTCGCCGCCCACATGATGAGACCCGGGAAATCGGTCGCTCCCTTGTAGCGGAGGTCCCAGTTCAGCCGGTGCATGCCGGCGCCGACCGGCGGCTTCGGATCGCGCGGCCGGAAGAAATCCTCGGGCGACGGCGGCGCCGGCGGCTTCGCCGCGTCGGCGCCGGTGCCGCTGAAGCTGCGGATCACGTTCCCCTGCGCGTCGAGGAAATCGATCGTGATCTTCTGCGCCGTCTGCTTCACCGCGTAGTCGACGGCGAGCGACCGGTCGAGGCCGCGCAGCGCGTCGTTCGGCTTGAACAGATGCAGCTCGGTCGTCTGCACGCCCCACTGCCGGAGCGGCGAGATGTTGTCCATGATGTAGAAGCCACGGCCGTGCGTCCCGATCACGAGATCCCGTTGCTCGACCTTGATGTCGTGCACCGGCGTGTCGGGCAGGTTCTGCCTGAGCGACTGCCAGCTCGCGCCATCGTCGAACGATACGTAGACGCCGTGCTCCGTGCCTAGATAGAGCATCTTCGCGCGGACGGTGTCTTCGCGGATCGCCCGCGCGTAGTGGTTCGGCGCGATGCCGTCGACGATCTTGGTCCACGTCTGTCCGTAGTCGTCGGTCCGCCAGACGTACGGCGCGAAATCGTCGAACTGATAGTGGTTGGCGGCGACGTACGCGGTTCCGGACCGGTGCGGCGAGGCCTCGACCAGGCTGACGCGAGCGAACTCCGGCGTGTCCTTCGGCGTGACGTTCACCCAGGTCTTGCCGCCGTCGCGTGTCACGAACACGTACCCGTCGTCCGATCCGGTCCAGATCAGGTTCGCGTCCTTCGGCGACGGCGCGATTGAGAACACCGTGGCGTAGGTTTCGACGCCGGTCTCGTCGCGCGTGATCGGCCCTCCGGAGTCGCCCATCGTCTTCGGATCGTGCCGCGTCAGATCCGGACTGATCTTCGTCCAGCTGTCGCCGCCGTTGTGGCTGACCCACACGTGCTGCGAGCCCGCGTAGAGCGCCGTCGGATCGGCGGGCGAGAAGACGATCGGGAACGTCCACTGGAACCGCTCCGCGATGTCCTTCGTCGCGTAGCCCATCGGGTTATCGGGATACGGGTTGACCGCTTTCACCTGGCGCGTGCTGCGGTTCAGCCGCGTCAGCAGGCCGCCGTAGCTGCCGGCAAAGAAGATGTCAGGGTTCTTCGGATCCTGCGCGATGTAGCCGCTCTCGCCGCCGCCGGCGGTGTAGAAGATCTGGTCGGCGCTCGCGGCGCTGCCGGCGCCGCCGATCGAGAGTCCGGGAAAGCCCGCCGCCGCCTGACTGCCGACGCACGCCGTCGAGTTGTCCTGCTGCGCGCCGCACACGTGATACGGGACGTCGCTCGTCGTGATCACGTGATAGAACTGCGCCGTCGGGACGTCGAGATCGGTCCAGGTCTGGCCGCCGTTGGTCGTCACCGTCGCGCCGCCGTCGTTCGACGCGATGAACCGCTTCGGGTTCGTCGGGTCGATCCACATGTCGTGGTTGTCGCCGTGGGGCGGGCGCAGCGGCGTCCACGTTTTGCCGGCGTCCGTCGTCTTCATGAAGCCGACGTTCGGCTCGTAGAAGGCGTCCTTGTCCTTCGGATCGGCGAACACGCGCGTGTAGTAGAAGGCGCGCTGCCGGACGTCGCGGTTCTCGCTCACCTTCTTCCACGTCGCGCCGGCGTCGTCCGACATGAACGTGCCGCCGTCTTCGGCTTCGATCGATCTTGCCCAGGATGCCTTTCGGCAGGCCCGGATTGCGCGAGATCTCGGTCCAGTGATCTCCGCCGTCGGTCGACTTGAACAGCCCGCTGCCCGGGCCGCCGCTCGACATCATGTAGGTGTTGCGGAACGCTTCCCAGAGCGAGGCGTAGAGCACGCTCGGGTTGTTCGGGTCCAGCACGACCTCGATGCCGCCCGTCTTCGGATCGCGGGCGAGCACCTTCTCCCAGGTCTTGCCGCCGTCCTTCGTGCGGAAGATGCCGCGCTCCGCGTTCGGCGCCGCGTGATGACCGAATGCCGCCACGAACACGACGTCGGGGTTGGTCGGGTGCACGCGGATCTTCGCGATGTTCTGCGCGTCTCTCAGGCCGACGTGCGTCCACGTCTTGCCGGCATCGGTCGTCTTGTAGACGCCGTCGCCCGGCGCGATGTTGCCGCGGATCTCGGTCTCGCCCGTGCCGATGTAGACGACGTCGGGGTTCGAGGGGGCGACGGCGACGGCACCGACCGACGAACTGGCGATCTGATTGTCGGTGACCGGCTGCCAGGTCACGCCCCCGTCGGTGGTCTTCCAGAGACCGCCGCCGGTGGCGCCGAAGTAGTACTCGAGCGGGCGCCCGGCGCTGCCCGCGACGGCGATCGATCGGCCGCCGCGCTGCGGCCCGATACTGCGCCAGCGCAGCGCGCCGAACGGCCCGGCGCTCTCGTCGACGGTCGCGCCGCTCCCGCGGCGCTGCGCGAGAACGGCCGGCTCGAGCACGAGGGAGCCGGCCATAGCGATCGCGAGAACGGCCAGAAGGTACCTGGATGTGCGGCGTGTCATGGAGTGACTCCGTTTGAACAAGCTGATGAGAACGGGGCGCAGATTGTACTACCGGACTTGAGCGCGTGCAGGCGAATGGAGCGGAGCGAGCTGCGAAGAGGGAGCGCAGCGCAGCGGATTGAGGGCGGCGCCGGTCGCGCCGCCTCATGGCTTCGATGTTAGACGGCTGAGCGCCGCCGCCGATTCCTCATGGCCAGCGCGGCGCCTGACGCGACGAGGATGAGCGTTCCCGGCTCGGGCGTCGGGCTCGCGCTCGCCGCGTTGGTGAACGAGTAGAGCAGCCGGAGCGGCCGATTGTCGGGCCGGCCGATGATCGGATCGGCGGCGAACTGCGTCGTGCCCATGCCGGCTAGCAGTCAGGCGATGACACCGAAGGCGGATTCGCGGAGGCTCGTCGCGGCGTTCAGAGCCTGCCAGCCAGCAGCAGGATGATGAGGATCAACAGGACGAGTCCGAGGCCACCGCTCGGATAGTAACCCCACCCCCGACTGTGCGGCCACGTCGGCAGCGCGCCGAGGAGCAGCACGATGAGCAGGACGACGAGAATCAGCGACATCGACGCTCTCCCTTCGATCGTCTCAGACCTTTCGTCGCATGCTGCATCAAGCGTACCGACGGGCGACTCAGCAGCGCACACCGGAAAGACCTGCTCTCCGGGGTCGTTTCCGTAGCCTCTTCACGAAACCAGACGAAGTCACGTCATTCCAGCGGGAGATTTCTTCTCCCCGGTGGTGCGCCAGTTGAAAGGGTCAAGATCCTCGACAAGGCGGAGTTTGGCGATGCGGGGACGATTTTCACCCCAGAGGTTGACTTTCGCACATGAAATATCGCCGACGACTTCAACGTCGGCTCTTGGCGCATTCAATGACGACACTGTGACTGTTTGTTGTCGCGAATGCTGACGAGAATTCCAGTCGCGTCTCCATCCTTGTTGTGACACGCCCGCGCGCACGGACGCGCATCAGTCTGGCGTAACTTCCGTCTCGGAGAGGAGTTGCTGCGAGACTTCGTCTTCGCGTGTTTCGCAGACGATTCAGAAGCCGCCTCGAGGTACGAAGGTTGCGTCGCCGGCAGCGCTCGGCTGATGGAACGCGAAACGTTGGCCCGGCATCCCTAGCCCACTTCGCTCGAAAGGCGTCTCGCAGCCGCCCCCGCCACACACCGCCGCGCCGCCGGTCCGCCGATGACTTGGTGTCACTCTGGCGGGATCTCTGTCGACATGCGTCAAAAGGAGGTTGTCACATGCCACGGAAAATCAAGGACATCACAAGGAAAGTGGCCGGCCCGACAGGAGGCTGGCGAAGACGATGGGGCGTATCGGTGTCGCTCGCGATCCTGAGCGCGGGCGTCGTGATCGTGTTCGCCGTGCACGACACCGGCCAATTCCAGCTTGACGGCGACGCCGCGACAGCCACCGATACGGCCGGCACGCCGTTCGCGGTCGATGACTGGGACAAAGTCTGCTACGAGGTCGCCGTCAAGAGCGGTCTCACGCCGGCACAGGCGGAGGCGAAATGCGGCATCGGTTCGCCGACGAGCGGTGCAACGGCGGTGTCGTGGGTGGCCGAGCCGGATCGGAACACCACCATCTTCACCGGTGGGGGCTCGAAGGATCCGATCAACATCGATCAGTGGGCGTGGAAGGACGGAGCGGGCGGACTGCCGGACAAAGACAACCTCGAGCACGCCTACGCGGTTCGCTACTCCCTGGCCTCGGGTCCACACTGCCCGGGCGTAGGAGGCGATACGAGCGGCGCCACGACCTGCGACGTCATCTACTTCGGCTCGGATCGCTTCGACAACAGCGGCGACGCGCAGCAGGGGTTCTGGTTCCTCCAGAACGCGATCGGCCTCGGCACGAACAAAGTCGGTGGCGCCTCTGGCTTCTCGAGCAGCGACGCGCCGCAATTCCACACGCCGGGTGACGTGCTCGTCATCAGCGACTTCTCGAACGGCGGCACGACGTCCACGATCACCGTCTATAAGTGGGATCCCGTCTGCACGGCAGCCAACAAGCCGGATCCCAGTTGCGGGGACGCCAATCTGAGATTGCTCGCGAATTTGACGGGTCCTGCGGCCAACTGCCGAACGGCCGCGAATGGCGATCTAGCCTGCGGGCTCGTGAACCCCATCGTCATCACGATGCCGTGGGCCTTCGCCGACAAGAGCGGCACGCCCGATAACGGTGCGCTGAACGGCGAGTTCTTCGAGGCCGGCATCAACCTGTCGCTGCTTAACCTCACGGGCGAGTGCTTCTCGACCGTGGTGGCGGAGACGCGCTCCTCGACTTCCACGACGGCGACGCTGAAGGATTTCGTCCTCGGCTCATTCGGTGTCTGTGCCCCGACGCTGTCGACCAGCGTGCAGGGAGTCGACAGCACGCGTACCATCTTGCCCGGCCAACAGGTCCGGGACCTCGCCACGATCACGGTGAGCGGCGCGACGACGCCGGCTGATGCACAGGGAACGGTGGACTTCTTCCTCTGCGGTCCGAGCATCAGCAGCAATCCCGATTGTTCGATTGGTGGGACATCTGCGGGCAGCGGCAAGCCAATCGTCGACACGTCGAGCCCACCCAACCCAAATGACGGGACATCGGGTGCCTTCTCGGACTTCGTCAACACGTCGACCGGCCCGCTGGCCCCCGGTTACTACTGCTTCCGCGCGGAAGCGCATCTCACCAATTACGACAGCCCGCCGGCCTTCACCGACACGACGAACGAGTGCTTCAGGGTGAAGGAGACATCGAGCACGACGACGGCCCAGGATTGGCTGCCGAACGACACCGCGACAGTGGCGCTGTCGCATGGCGGGACCCCAAACGGATCGGTGACGTTCTCCCTTTACGAGAACGGAACCTGCAGCGGTCCGCCGGCGGCTCAGTTTGTCGGCCCGCTCGTCGGTGGGACGGCGAGAACCAACAACATGACGGTTTACACCGCGAGCAGAACGGTCTCCTGGCGGGTGACGTTCACATCCACTGACGCCAACGTCGACGGCTCGACCAGTAACTGTGAGATATCGACCATCAATATCAACAACGTCGGTATTCCCTAAAGGAGGCTGGTCGTCAAACGACGGCGGCGTCCGCACGCGAGACCCCGGCGAAGGCCGGGGCCTCGCGTCTGACCGCCGACGTCGCCAACGCTACTCGCCGGCGATGAAGGCCAGCGAGGCGAGGATGTCGATCTTCCTGCCGGCAAAGGCAATCAGGTCTGCCCTGCAGTCGGCCGCGCCGCCCTGCCACGCCGTCGATGACAACGTGAATCTACTTCTTCAAGAAGGAGCACGGAACGACCGTGTTATTTTGCGAACGCGTCGCCAACCTTGCGCGCCACTGCGGACGTGTCCGCCGAGGTGATGTTCGACATCGCGGCCACGACGATCCCCCGTTCGCGGACCGTCACCACGGACATGACCTTGACGCCCGGCAATTCGCCGTCGAAGATGATCTTGACGCTCAGGAATTCGCCGTCGTAGCCACCCGCCGTTCGTCCAAACGCCTCGAGTGATTGCATGGTGGCCGGCCGCAGGAGTCTGCCGCCGTTCATGCCCAGCTCGAAGCGCACCAGATCGGACGGCGTGGAGAAGAACGCCATCGAGCCCGCATAGCAGGACAGGTTGCGCGGACTGGCTACATGAAGGGCGTACCGATAGACGGGATGAGGGCCGAACTGCGGGACGTAGTACGTCGCCGGACTCGTGCTCCCTCCCGCGGCGGACTCGCCCTGAGTGCCCGTGACCACTCTCCACGGCTCGAGGATGACCTCATGAATCGCCCTGAAGGGCGGAGGATCTTCGGCGTCCTCGCCCACGTGCTCGGGATTCTCTTCCTTCGGCGATTCGGCGCCCGTGTCGGCCATGCCCAGCGGCTGGAAGACCTGGTCCCGCATGAACGAGAGGAAGGGCCGCTCCGCCGCGGCTTCAACGGCGGCACTGACCAGCACCCAGCCGCGCGGCGACTGCCGAAACTGCGTTCCCGGCTGGAACAGAAGGGGACTATCCGCAAAAACTGGCAGCGCATCGGCCGCCCGCTCGCACCGTTCAGACGACAACCGCCAATCGTTCGTAGCCGCGATCCCCACGCCCGACACATTCCCCATCAACTGGCGCAGCGTCACGGGCCAGGGCTTCTTCGGAAACTGCGGGACGTACGCCTGAATCTCCTCGTCGAGCTTGACCCGATCCTTCTCGAGCAGCACGCCGACCGCCGCCGCCGTGAGGACCGTCGAGGCGGTTCCCATCCGGAACCGCGTCTCCGGCGTCACGGGCGCGCGCGTCTCGACGTCGGCCCAGCCGAAGCCCTCGGCCCACACGATGTCGCCGCCGACGCCGACCGCCACCGACAGTCCCGGCAGATTCTGCTCGGAGAGTACCGCGCGTACGATCTGCCGCGCGCGGCCGACGGCCGCGGCCCATTGCGGCGACGGCTCCGACTGCACGGCCGAGGGCACGTTCTGCGGCTCCGGGTGCAGCCGCTTGGCCGTCGCCCACAGGAACGACGGGAGCCCGCCGATCGTCACGATCAGCGCGGCGATGGCGCCGAGGACGATGACGAAGCGGCGGAGAATCCGGTTCGGACGCGTCGACACTCGGACACTTTATATCATAAAGTGATTGGCATATCCGCCAACCTTGACTGTGCGCTCGACCGTCGTCTCCATGACGTTCTCGGGCTTGAGGTCGCGATGGACGAATGGGCGGCGGGCAGATGAACGCCGTCGATCGCCTCAACCGAGTGAATCGTGACGTTGTTCGGGTGGCTGAGCGGAGCGACGATGCGGGCCTCAATGGAATTGCGCGAGGCGATCGGCGTTGCGGCTTG
>QHWR01000012.1:0-6234 GCA_003223835.1 Acidobacteriota bacterium
GCGATGGTGCTCGACGCGTTCGACGGGTTCGTCGCGCGGCTCACGCGCTCATCCACGGCGTTTGGCGTCGAGCTCGACTCGCTCGCCGACGTCGTCTCCTTCGGCCTCGCGCCGGCGATCCTGGCGTTCACCTGGGGCTTGTGGCCGCTGCGGCGCCTCGGCTGGGCCACGGGGTTCGTCTTCGTGGCGGCCACGGCGCTGCGCCTGGCGCGCTTCAACATCCAGTCGTCGACCGTGACCGACAAGCGGTATTTCGTGGGAATGCCGAGCCCGCCGGCGGCCGCCGTCATCGCGTCTACCGTTTATCTGTATCCCTGGGGGCTGCAGGACCCGCGTGCGGCGGCCCCCGCGCTCGCGATGGTGCTCGTGCCGGCGTTTCTGATGGTCAGCACGATCCGCTTCCGCAGCCGCGCTGATCGCGTCCCATCCGCGCGTCGCGCTCGTGGCGGTGTCGTACACGTACGTCGTTTCTGCGTTCGTCGGCCTGGCGTATTCCCGACTGCGCCGCCGCGGCGGCGTCACGCCGCCGCCACCGTCGGAAGCCTGATCGTCACCGTCGTCCCGCGTCCCTTTTCGCTCGCGACCTGGATCGACCCGCCGTTCAACTCCACGTTCCGCCGCGCGATGGGAAGGCCCAGACCGGTTCCCGTCGTCTTCGTCGAGAAGTAGGGTTCGAAGACGCGCTCGAGCGCCTCGTCGTCCATGCCGACGCCCGTGTCCTCGATGCGAATCATGACGAAGCGATCGTCCGCTTCGGCGCTCAGGACCAGCCGTCCGCGTCCCGGCATCGCATGGAGGGCGTTCTCGACGATGTTCGACAGCGCGCGCGCCGCGAGCACCCGGTCAACGAAGAGGGGCGGCAATGGCGGCACGACCTGATTCTGCAGCTCGATGCGGCCCTCGAGGCCGGCGCGGTACGGCTCGACGACCGAGCGTACGAGATCGACGGCATCGACGCGCGCGGGCCGGGCCGTCGGCGAAGAGGCGAAACTCGAGAACTCGGCGGCGATCTGCCGCAGCAGCGCCACCTGCCCGAGGATGGCATCCACACAGCCTTCCAGCACGGGTCCCAGGGGCTCGCCGCGGTCGGCATGAACACGTTTGAGATGTTCGGCTGACAGCTGGATCGGCGTCAGCGGGTTCTTGATCTCGTGCGCGACCTGCCGCGCCATCTCGGCCCAGGCCTCGAGCCGGTGCGTGCGCTCGAGCTGCGCACGCTGCGCCTTCAATTCCGCCGCCATGCTGTTGAACGCATCCACGAGGCGGCGCAATTCGTCGGACGATCGGACGGCGATCCGTTCGTCGAAGTCGCCGCGCGCGATGTGACGCGTGGCGCGGGTGAGCCGGCTGACGGGATCGGCAATCCGCTCCGCCATCGACAACCCGATCGCGGCGCCGAGCAGGATGAAGAACAGCGCCGCGAGGTGGATGCCGCGGTCGAGGTCGTCGATCTCGCGCTCGATTTCCTGCTGGCGCGTGCCGAGCGGCACGGTGAGGATTTCCGGCCGTCCTTCGGCGCGCACCGGCGCCGCCGCCAGCATGTACGAAAAGGTCCCGATCGCATCTTCGGTCACGTAGCTCGGCAGCCGGTCGAGCACGATCGCGCGATAGACGTCCTCCGGCGTTCGCTTGGGCAACAGGCCCGAGGCGAAGAGATCGCGCTCGCTCGTGGCCGAGAGTTGCGGCCCGTCGAAGACGTTGACGTCCTGATCGATGACCTGGCTGATCCAGACGAGCACGTCGTCGCCGAACGGCGCGACCTGCCCGCCCCGGCGCAGCAGCGCACCCGATTCTTCGATGACGCGCTGCGCCACCGCCGCCGTGCGCGCGGCTTCCGCCTGGACGCCGGCAAGCAGGAGGTTCGCGAAGTACGCGCGAATCACGAACGCCAGCGTCAGCACCGGAATGATCGAGGCCAGGACGAATGCGAGAAACAGCTTGCGGTAGAAGCTCGCGCGGATCTCGCGCAGCAGCGCCCGGCCGACGCGCGGCCGCTCGCGCGCGATGCGTGTGAAGAGCGCGGTGCCGAGCAGCACGATCACGTAAAGCGCGCCCGCAAACGTCGTCAGCTCCGCAAGCCGTACGAAACGGTCGAACAGCGTCGGCACCGGATACCCGATCGCATAAATGCCCTCGCGGTTGTTCGACGCGTACACGCGCCACGTCGCTCCCTGTTTCTCGAGCGTCGTCCAGAACGAATCGCGCGTGTGGTAAATCCGCGCGAACAGCTCCTCGTTGATCGCCCACGCGGAACGGCCGGACGCGTAGATCGGTCCAAGCGCCCAGCCGTAGATCGCGGTTTCGATGTCGGCCGCGGCGGTGCCTTCGGCGCTGCGGCCGGTGCGGAACACCGCGAAGTACGGGTTCTGCGACGTGATGAACGGCAGCGCGCGAAAGTCGAACACGACGTGGACGACGATCGTGCCGACCGCGCGTCCGTCGACGCAGATGTTGCGCTGCGCGTGCAGCGTGCGGCGATCCTCCGAGCCGAACGGCAGCGCTTCGCCGAACACGTCCCAGCGGCAGCCGGCGACCGACTCCGGACGCTGCGCGGCGCCGGTGTACTCGGGGAAGTTCAGCGCGAAGCGGCTGATCATCGCGCCGTCCCGGTCGTACAGCTCGATGCCGCTCGTCAGTCGCGTGCGCGCCAGCGCCGTCTGGCTCCAGACGAGAAACGCGCTGTCGGTCCGAAGCCCGGTCAGCGCGACGTTGCTCGTTCCGCTCACCAGCGCCGGCAGGATGCTGAGGCGATCGATTTCGATGAGCGTCTCGTTCAGTTGCTCCTGCAGCGTGCGCGCGTAGTCCATTGCCTCGACGGCATAGCGCGTGGCGATCAGGCGTCTGGTCGCGCGCTCGGAGAAGAAGTCCGCGGACGGATAGAGCAGGAGCGCGGGCACGAGAAACGCCACGAACAGCGCGAGGATCCGCGACGCGACGGTCGTGCGGCGGTACCACGCCGTGATGCGGACCGCCAGCAGCGCCGCCACGACGCACGCCCCGCCCCCGAGCAGGAGACCGGCCGCCGGAATCGCCGCGTCGCGGACGGATGCGGTCACCGCGGCCGCGACGATCGGTCCGAACCAGCACGCGGCGACGACGGCGTGCCATCGTGACCACGCACGCGCCAGGCGCCACCGCGCCAGTCCGATCGCGCAGATCAGCGCGCCGCTCCACAGCGCGGAGACCTCCCACAAGACGATGCCGGCGAGGAGCGCGAGCCGGGGGGGACTCCACGGATGGAGCGAAAAGTGCCGCAGGTCCACCGCGAGCGGGTCGACGGTCCCGGCGAGCAGCCGCTCGAAGCCGGCGAGGAGGAGCGCGACGGCGGCGCCGCACAGGAGTTGCGTGACGATGAACACGATGGGCGCCGCGTCCGGCGCGCGACGCGAGCGACGCCACGCGAGGCGCAGCCGCGTGAACTCGGGCGCGATAGCCGCGACGGCGCCCGTCGTACACAGCGATCCGAGCAGCACGGCGACGGACGATCGCCACGCGGGGGCAGCGGCCGTCTCGAAGGCGAGCCAGACGAGTCCGCAGCCGCCGACCACGATCGCGATGATCGCGGCCGTCAGCGCCGCATCGTCGGCCATCCGGCGCCCGCCGGTGCGTCGATCGAGCAACGGTCCCGCCATCACCAGCAGCGTGATCGCCAGGACGGCGATGACGATGGCGGCGACACGACGCCGCCACAGCCGGCGCGCCTGATCGAGCGCCGCTGGAGAGACCGACGCCTGCAGCAGCGCCTTGCCGTCGGGCGCCGCCATCACGAATCCGCCGCGCGTCAGTTCGCCGGCTCCCTCGATGCGCAGCGACACGGGCGCAATCGGCGTCGGCATGTAGAAATCGTTCGCGCTGATCGTCGACGCGGCCGGGGCAGGGGAGAGCACCTGCTCGACGGCGACAGCTCCCACGCGCGCGTTCTCCGCGCCCGGCGCCAGGATTGGCTCGACGTAGACGAGCCGCAGGCCGAGGGGCGACGGCGTCACGAAAAGCGCGGCGGGCGCGGTGATGCGCTCGAGCGGGATGTCGGACGGGCGTCCCGCCCATGCGCGCGCGGCCCCGCCCTGCGTGTAGATCGTGATCGCGTAAGGCGGCGGACCGGAGGGTCCGGTCTGCAGCGCGCGTTCTGCCTCGTTGAACAGGATCCGCGCCGCTTCATCGTCCGCGGTTGCGCGCATTCGGCCGCGAACGACGTCGCTCGATGCCACCGCGTGCGCGACGCGCTGCAGCGACGTGGTCATCTCGGCAAACTGCGTGCGGACGCGCGCTTCAATCTTGCGCGCCGCGGCGGCGTCGTTCGGGCCGAGCCGCCACGCCTCGAGGCCGAATCCGGCGAACGCGACGGCGGCGGCCAGCGCGACGCCCGCGACCGCGAGCCGCCGCGGGTGCACGATGTGCCGTTCAGGCATGATGGAGAGCGGGCTGATCACCACTCGGCCGCAGGATACAATGGATTAGTTGACCCCTGTCCCCGGCCTCAAGTCCGCGCTCAAACGTGGCGCGCTCCTCGCGGCGGCGAACTGGCCGCTCGTCCTCGTTCAGTTCATCGCGGAATCGAGCCTCAAGCTGTTGCTCGCGGTGCCGGTCGTGGGGGGCGCGTTCCTCGTGGCGCTGCTGATCGACACGAGCCTGACGGACCTGCTGCAGGGGGACGTGCGGGAGATGGTCATGTCGATCGTGTCCGCACTGATGGCCAGCCCCGCGGCGCTCATTGCCTTCGTGCTCGCCTTTCTCCTCGTGCTCGTCGGTGGATCGGTCATCACGTTCATCATCAAGGGCGGAACCGTGTCGGTCCTCGCGGAAGCGGAACGGGTCGCCGGTCCGATCGAACGGCCGCCGCTGCGGTTCGAGTCCGTCCGCCGCGCGTCGGTATGGGGGATTGACCCCTTCCTGGACGGATGTTCGCGGATGTGGAAGCGCTACATCCGGATCGGCATCGGCCTGTTGCTCGCGTACGCCGTCAGCGCGGCGCTTTACCTGTCGTTCGTACTCGGCGGCTACGCGCTCGCCGGCAATTCCGGCATCCTGCTCGGCTGGACCGTCGCCGCCGCCTTCGCGTCGAGCGCGCTGATCGTCTGGATCACGCTGATGAATTTCTTTTATCTGATGGTCCAGATGGTCGTCGCGGTCGAGGACGTGAGCGTCCGTACGGGCGTGCGCCTGGCGATCGCGTTCGTGTGGGGACATCTGCGCGAGGTCGCCGGCGTGTTCGGGGTCGTGCTGGTGATGGTGGTGATCGCGACGGCGGCGTCCATCCTCGCGACGGCGGGTCTCGGCTTGATTGCGTTCGTCCCGCTCGTCGGCCTGGCCGTCTTGCCGCTGCAGCTCGCCGCGTGGCTTCTTCGCGGCATCGTCTTCGAGTATCTCGCCCTCGCGGCGCTTGGCGCGTATCTCAGCCACTACCGGTGGTACCACCAGGGCGCCGACATTCCCGCGCGCTTACGGGAGGTCGCCGGTCAACGTCTCGCATGACGAACTACGACGCATTTCTGTCCCGCGCCGCCGAGCGAATGACAGAGTCCGCCATCCGGAGGATGGGGACCGTGGTCGCCTCGAGGCGCGACGTCATTTCGTTCGCGCCGGGCTATCCCGCGCCCGAAACGTTCGCGTGGCGCGAGTTCGCGGAGATCGCCGCGGAGCTCTTCTCGGGGCGTGACGGCAGCGTCCTTCAGTACGGACCGACGCGCGGTCACCGCCCGCTGCTCGAACAGATCGCCGGCATCCTGCACGCGCGCGGCATCGGCAGCGCGCTTGAAGATCTGCTCGTGACGACGGGGTCGCAGCAGGGCCTCGATCTCGTCGCGCGCGTGCTGCTCGATCCGGGGGACGTCGTCCTCGTGGAGCTGCCGACCTACACCGGCGCGATCACGGCGTTCCGCAACGTGCAGGCCGAGATGGTCGGCGTGCGCCAGGAGGCGGACGGCATCGATCTCGACGCGCTCGACGAGACGTGTCAGCGGCTGCGGCGCGAGGGACGCCGCGTCAAGTTCCTCTACGTCGTCCCGAACTTTCAGAACCCGACCGGACTGCTGATCGGGCGTGAGAAACGCCGCCGGCTGCTCGACTGGTCCGCGACCCGCGACGTGCTGCTCGTCGAAGACGATCCGTATCGCGAAATCTACTTCGAGGATTCCGCGACCGAAGCCGACGTCCGCCCGATCAAGGCGGAGGACGAGGACGGCCGCGTCGTGTATTTGAGCAGCTTCTCGAAGACGATCGCGCCGGGATATCGCG
>QHWR01000012.1:6251-25171 GCA_003223835.1 Acidobacteriota bacterium
TCGAGATGGCGAAGCAGGCGGAAGACTTGCTGACGGGGTCCTTCGATCAACGCGTCATCTATGAGGCATGCCGTCGCGGCATCCTGGAGCGCCAGCTCCCGATGCTGCGCCGCTACTATCAGGAAAAACGTGACGCGATGGAAGCTGCGCTCAAAGACGCGCTGGGCGATCTCGTCACGTGGCCGGCGCCGAAGGGCGGATTCTTCCTGTGGACAACGATGCCCGCGCAGCTCGACGCGGAAGCGATGATTCCGCGGGCCGTCGAGCACGGTGTGGTGTACGTCGCAGGAGAAGCGTTCTTCGTCAACGCGCCGCAGCAAAACACGCTGCGGCTCTCGTTCTCGGCGCCCTCGGCCGAACGGATCCGCGAAGGCGTCGCGCGCCTCGCGTCCACGATCAGAGCGGAGCTGGATTCGCTCAGCGTTCGGGCGGAAGGACCGTCCCGGGCAGCGTGCTGAGCGGCACGACCGGCGGATCGCCTGTCGTCGCGAGGAGCGTCAGTTTCCATTCGTTCGTCAGGCCCCCGGTGATCGCGAACGCGAACAGGCCCACGTCCGCTCGCTCGACGAGCTCCGGTGGCACGGCGAGCCGCTCCGGGACCGGTACACCTCCCTGACGGGCTCCCGTCCTGGCGTTGAAGGCCCACACTTCGGCCGCGACGGCGGGAACGAACACGGTGGTTCCAGCCACGATCGGCCCCGACGCCGGACGCTCGGGGAGCGCCACCTTCCAACGCAGCGCACCGTTGGCGCGATCGAACGCGCGAACGATGTTGTCCAGCGCGGCGACGTACACGTGGTCCTCGTCGCCGGACGGCCGTCCCTGAAACGTCGCGCCGACGCGCCATTCCCACAACAGCTCGCCCGTGTCGGCGCGCAGGCAGTAGAAGTATTTGTCCGAGCCGCCGGCGTACACGCGGCCGTGCGAGACGTAAACGGCGCCGGGCGCGCCGCCGAGTTGCTGCTCCCAGATCGGTTCGCCCGACTCGAGCTGCAGCGCGGTCATGCGGCCGTCTTCGAGCGAGCAGTACAAGCGGTCGCCGTCGATCGTCGGACGCTCGCGGATCGTGCCCGCCTTGCGCTGCCACACGATGGCGCCGTCCGACCCGCGGAGCGCGACGAGGCCGGAAGCCGTCGCGGCGATGACCCATCCTCCTTCCGCGAGAAGCGGCGCGGTCGGCATCAGGTCAGGCTTGATCCAGTCGTCGCGCCCATCGGCCGTTCGCAACGCGTGGATCGCCGCGCCCGCCACGACGAACAGGTGGGAACCGTCGAGGCCGAGCGGCTGCGCCGTCGCGAGGTTGTCGCGACGCCACTTCTCGGCGCCGTCGCTCAACGCGCGCGCGACGACCTGGCCTGCTTTGAGGGCGAGATAGACCTGCCGCGCGTCGCTCACCGGCTCGGCGGCGGGCGCGCCGGCGACGTCGACCGACCAACGGGGCGCCATCGGCAGAACGTGACCGTCGGCGTTCGGCTCGAGCGCGTGCGCGGCAACGGCGAGTGCGATCAGCAACGCGATCGCGGCGGCGGTTCGGGCGATGAACCTACAAGATATAGTGGTCTGCGCGGACCGCACGACTTATAATAGCGTGTCCCCGTGGCCCACCAGACTATCGTCGTCCTGGATTTTGGCTCGCAGTTCACGCAGTTGATCGCGCGCCGCCTGCGCGAGCTTTCGGTCTACTCCGAGATCCTTCCGTTCGACACCTCGATGGCGGACATCGAGCGCCGCCGGCCGGCTGGCGTGATCCTCTCGGGCGGTCCGCGCAGCGTGTCGGAGCCGGGTGCGCCGCGATGCGACGCGCGCGTGTTCGACATGGGCCTGCCCGTGCTCGGCATCTGTTACGGGATGCAGCTCATGACGGACATGCTCGGCGGCGAAGTGGCGCCGGCGCCGCATCGTGAGTACGGACACGCAACGATCCGCCGCGAGCCTGACGCACCGCTCCTGACCGCGGTGCCGCCCGAGCTGCGCGTCTGGGCGAGCCACGGCGATTTCGTGAAGTCGGCGCCGACTGGTTTCGCCGTGACGGCGACGAGCGCCAACGCGCCCGTGGCCGCGATGGCGGACGAGGAACGCAGATTCTACGCTCTGTTGTTCCATCCGGAGGTTGCACATACCGATCGCGGCACGGAGATCCTCCGGAGCTTCGCGTACGATATCTGCGGCTGCACGGGCGATTGGACGATGGCGTCGTTCGTGCAAGAGACGGTCGACAAGATCACAGCGCAGGTCGGCGCCGGACGTGTCGTCTGCGGGTTGAGCGGCGGCGTCGATTCGACGGTCGCGGCGCTGCTGATTCACCACGCGATCGGCGATCGGCTGCGGTGCATTCTCGTGGACAACGGCGTGATGCGGCTCGACGAGGCGGATCAGATCCGCCGTCGCTTCGAACGTCTGAAGCTGCCGCTGACGTTCACCGATGCATCCGGCTTGTTCCTCGATCGGCTGACCGGCGTGAGCGACCCCGAGCAGAAGCGCAAGATCATCGGCGCGACGTTCATCGACGTGTTCGACGAGGAGGCGCGGAAGCTCGGATCGTTCGACTTCCTGGCGCAGGGCACGCTGTATCCCGACGTCATCGAGAGCGTGTCGGTGATCGGACCGTCGCATGTGATCAAGAGTCACCATAACGTCGGCGGCCTGCCCGATCGGATGCGGTTCAAGCTGGTCGAGCCGCTGCGCCAACTCTTCAAGGATGAGGTGCGCGCTGTCGGCAAGGAGCTGGGGCTCGACGACGAGTTCGTGTGGCGTCAGCCGTTCCCCGGGCCGGGGCTTGCGGTACGCATCCTCGGCGAGGTGACGGCGTCGCGCCTGACGCTGGTGCGGCGGGCGGACGCGATCGTCGCGGAAGAAGTCAAAAAGGCCGGGTGGTATCGGCGGCTGTGGCAGTCGTTTGCCGTGCTGCTGCCCGTCCAGAGCGTCGGCGTCATGGGGGACGCGCGGACCTACGAGTACACGATCGCGATCCGCGCGGTCGAGAGCCGGGACGGGATGACCGCCGACTGGGCGCGGCTGCCCCACGATCTGCTGGCCACGATCTCGTCGCGGATCGTCAACGAAGTGAAGGGCATCAACCGGGTGGTCTACGACATCAGCTCGAAGCCGCCATCAACCATAGAATGGGAATGACGACATTGGCGATTGTCGACTGCAGATTGACGATTGGCAAATTGACGATTGACGGATTGCCGATTCAGGAATTGCCGATTCAGGAATTGCCGACGCCAATCGCCAATACACCAATCGCCAATCCGTCAATCGGCAAGACACCAATCGTCAATGCATCAATCGGCAATGCACCAATCGACAATTCGTTGAATCGGCAATCGCCAGTCAGCGGTCGGCAATGACAGAGTTCGTTCACCTCCACCTGCACTCCGAGTTCTCGCTGCTCGATGGCGCATGCCGCATCGAGGAACTGCTCGACAAAGCCGTGCAGCTCCGGATACCGGCGATGGCGATCACGGAACACGGCAACATGTTCTCGTCGATCGTGTTCCACGATCAGGCGCGGAAGCGCGGGATCAACCCGATTCTCGGGTGCGAGGTGTACGTCGCGCCGGGCGATCGCCGCATCAAGAGCGGGACGCCGGGGGAGACGGCGAACCATCTCGTCCTGCTGGCCGAAACCAAAGAGGGCTATCACAACCTGATCAAGCTGGTGTCGGCCGGCTACACGGAAGGCTTCTACTACAAGCCGCGCATCGACAAGGACCTGCTCGCGCAGCACGCCAAAGGACTCATCGGCCTCAGCAGTTGTCTGAAGGGCGAGGTCGCCACCGGCATCCGGACGGAGCAGCAGCACAGGGCCGTTCACGCCGCCGCCGCGTATCGCGACATCCTTGGCGCGAACCATTTTTTCCTGGAGATGCAGTTCCAGGGCATCGAGGAGCAGAAGATCGTCAACGTCGGGCTGCAGCCGATCGCGAAGGATCTCGGGCTGAACCTCGTCGCCACCAACGACGTGCACTACCTGCAGCAGACCGACTTCAAGCCGCACGACATCCTGCTCTGCATCGGCACCGGCAAGCTCGTGAACGACGCCGACCGCCTCCGTTACCACGGCGATCAGTTCTATTTGAAGACGGCGGAGGAAATGGCGGCGATCTTCGCCGACTTTCCGGACGCGCTCGCCAACACCCTGAAGATTGCGGAGCGCTGCCAGGTCGATCTCTCGGACACGATCAACCACCTCCCGAATTTCGAGGTGCCCGCCGGCTTCGGGCTCGACGAGTATTTCGAGCACATCGTCCGCCAGGGATTCGAGCTGCGGCTGCCTCGGCTCAAGGAACTCGCCGGCCGCGGTCTCCTGAAGCACCCGATCGACGAGTACGCGCAGCGGCTGTCGTACGAGATCGACATGATCAAGACGATGAAGTACCCCGGGTACTTCCTAATCGTGTGGGATTTCATCCGCTACGCGCGCGAGCAGGGGATCCCCGTCGGGCCGGGGCGCGGATCCGCCGCCGGCAGCTTCGTCGCCTATTGCCTGCGGATTACCGACGTCGATCCGATGGCGTACGACCTCATCTTCGAGCGCTTCCTCAACCCCGAGCGCGTGTCGCTGCCCGATATCGACATCGATTTCTGCGAACGGCGGCGCGGCGAGGTCATCGAGTACGTGACGCGCAAGTACGGCCGCGAGAACGTCGCGCAGATCATCACCTTCGGGACGATGAAAGCGCGGGCGGTCGTGCGCGACGTCGCGCGCGTGATGGACATTCCGTACGCCGACGCCGACCGCGTCGCGAAGGCCGTCCCTCCCGCGCTCGACATGACGCTCGAGAAGGCGCTCGCCGAAAGTCCCACGCTCAAGGAGATGGAGCAGAAGGACGAGCGCGTCAAGGAGCTGATCGCGGTGGCGCGCCGGCTCGAGGGGATGACGCGCCACGCCTCCGTGCACGCCGCGGGCGTCGTGATCGCGCCGAAGCCGCTGACCGAGTTCGTGCCGCTCTACAAGTCGCAGAAGGACGAAATCGTCACGCAGTGGGCGATGAAAGAGGTCGAACGGGTCGGGCTGTTGAAGATGGATTTCCTCGGGCTCAGCACGCTGACGCTGATCCGCGACTGCCTGGACGAAATCAAGCGCACGGAGAACATCGACCTCGACATCGACGCCATTCCGCTCGATGACGAGAAGACCTACAAGCTGTTCTCGGACGGCCAGACGTACGGCGTCTTCCAGTTCGAAAGCTCGGGCATGCGCGAACTCCTGCGGAAGGCGAAGCCGGCGCGGCTCGACGACCTGATCGCGCTGAACGCGCTGTACCGCCCAGGCCCGCTGAAGAGCGGGATGGTGGACGATTTCATCGCGCGCAAGCAGGGCAAGACCGAGGTCAAGTACGAACTGCCACAGCTCGCGCCGATCCTGTCCGACACGTACGGCGTCATCGCGTATCAGGAACAGGTGATGCGCATCGCCGCGGTCCTGGCGCGCTTCACGATGGGGCAGTCCGACGTGCTCCGCAAGGCCATGGGCAAGAAGGATCCCAGGGTCATGGCCAAGCAGCGCGAAGCGTTCATGGACGGCGCGCTGAAGAACGGCGTCAGCGAGAAGAAGGCGAAGAAGATCTTCGATCTGATGGAGTTCTTCGCCGGGTACGGCTTCAACAAATCGCACTCGACGACGTATGCGTGGGTCGCGTATCAGACCGGGTACCTGAAAGCCAACTACCCGTGGCATTTCATGGCGGCGCTCCTGACGATCGAGGCCGCCAACACCGACAAGCTCGCGGTGTACCTCGGGGAATGCCGCGAGCTGGGCATCCCGGTCCTGCCGCCCGACATCAACACCAGCCAGCTCGCCTTCACCGTGGAGAAGGGTGGCGTGCGGTTCGGCCTGTGCGCCGTGAAGAACGTCGGCGAGAGCGCCATCCTGTCGATGCTCGGGGTGCGCAACGAGCGGGGACGGATCGACTCGCTGTTCACGCTGTGCGAGGAAGTCGACCAGAGGCTCGTGAACAAGCGGCCGCTCGAAAGCCTCGTGAAGGCCGGTGCGTTCGATTCGCTCGCAGACGGCCCGGTTCCCGCTCGCCGCGCGCGCTTGTTCGCGGCGATCGACAAGGCCGTCGAGCACGGGGGGCGTCACCAGCGAAACCGCGAAGAGGGCAAAGTCTCATTGTTCGGCGGCGGAGACGACGACGCAGGCGCCGGGGTGATTCCGCTGCCCGACGCGCCGCCATGGCCCGAAGCGCAGCAGCTCGCGTTCGAGAAGGAAGCGCTCGGCCTGTACATGAGCGGCCATCCGCTCGAGCGCTTCAGCGACGAGCTCAGGACGTTCGGCGCACGGCGCGTCGCGGAACTCGCCGCATCGGAAGCCGACGTCTGGGTCGGCGGCATCGTGAGCGGCCTGCGTCCCCTGAAGACGAAGAAGGGAGACCGCATGGCCGTGTTCATGCTCGACGACATCGGCGGCAGCGTCGAGGTCGTCGTCTTCCCGGAGGCGTTTGCGAAGCACTCCTCGCTGATCGACGCCGACGCGATGCTGCTCGTCCGGGGCAAGTTCGAGAAAGACGACGAGTCGGCGCGCATCGTCGCCACGGAGCTGATGACGATCGGCGCGCTGAAGGAGCGTACGACGCGCGAGGTGGCGATCCACTTGTCGATGCCGCCGCACGGACGGCCGACCTTCGAGACGGTGGCGGAGCTGCTCGCGCGGCACCGCGGCGACCGCAAGGTCGTGCTGGAGCTGGACGTGAAAGGGCAGCAGAAGCCGTTTCGCGTCCGCGCCGACGTCGCGCAGCGCGTCAAGCCGTCCGAGAAGCTCAAGCAGGAGCTGGAGCAGATCTGCGGAGCGGGGACGGTGGAATTACGATGACGTCAATGCTACATGCCAAATGCCAACAGCGATCCGAATGGCGGGCGGTGCTCGCTTGTGGCATTTCGCGTTTTGACACTTGACAGTGACTGTTCGTTCACGACATGCCCACTGAGCTGCTGGAATTCGAAGAGCCCATTGGCGTCCTGCTGAAGGAGATCGAGGCGCTGAGCATGCTGCCGCGGACGGCGGAGCGCGAGCGGTCCATCGACTCGCTGCGGCGGCGCGCCGACGACATTCGCGGCCAGATCTACGCCAACCTGACGCCGTGGCAGCGGGTCCTCGTCGCGCGGCATCCCAGCCGGCCGAACACCCTCGACTACGTCGAGCGCCTCTTCACCAACTTCGACGAGCTTCACGGCGATCGTCGCTTCGCGGACGATCACGCCATCGTCGCCGGCGCCGCCGACTACAAGGGGGAGCCCGTCGTCGTCATCGGACATCAGAAAGGACGCGACACCAAGCAGAAGATCTTCCGGAACTTCGGCTACGCGCGGCCTGAAGGCTACCGGAAGGCGCTGCGCGTGATGCTGTTCGCCAACAAGTTCTCGCGACCGATCGTCGTGTTCATCGACACGCCGGCGGCGTATCCGGGCATGGAATCCGAGGAACGCGGCGTCGCGGAAGCGATCGCCTTCAACCTGCGCGAGATGAGCATGCTCGAGGTCCCCATCCTCGTCGTCGTCTGCGGCGAAGGGGGAAGCGGCGGCGCGCTCGGGATCGCGATCGGGGATCGCGTCCTCATGCAGGAGTTCGCGGTCTACAGCGTGATTCCGCCGGAGGGCTGCGCCGCGATCCTGTGGCGCGACGCGAACCGGAAGGTCGAAGCCGCCGAAGCGCTGAAGATCACGGCGCCCGACATGCTGGCGCTCGGGTTGATCGACGCCATCGTGCCGGAGCCGCGCGGCGGCGCCCACAACGACTACGACGCCGCGACCGCGCTCGTCGACCAGGCGTTGACGCAGGCGCTCGACGAGGTCTCGGAGATGAGCATCGAGACGCGCCTCAACCTTCGATACGACAAGTTCCGCCGGATGGGCACCGAAGGGCAGGCGTTCGTGGACGTACAGTCCGACACCGCCTCGTCATGAAGCCGCTGCTCTGGCAACACCTCCCGTGCGACGACGAGGAAGCGGGCGCGTTGTCGCTGCTGCTCGGCGTCCATCCGACGATCGCGCGGTTGCTCTGCCTCCGTGGCCTGCGCGATGCGGACGCGGCACGGCGATTCCTCGCGCCATCGCTCGACCAGCTCCACGATCCCTTCGCGCTCGCAGACATGACGCGCGCCGTCGAGCGCCTCGAGTCGGCGATCGCGCGGCGCGAGCGGATCGCCATCCACGGCGACTACGACGTGGACGGCATCACCTCGACGGTGATCCTCCGCCGCGCCCTCGAGATGCTCGGCGCGGAAGTCGTCCACTTCATCCCCGAGCGCCTCCGCGACGGCTACGGGCTTCAGCCGGCCGCGATCGAGCGGCTTCACGCCGAAGGGGTGCGCCTCATCGTGTCGGTGGACTGCGGGATCCGTAGCACGGATGCTGCGCGGCGCGCGCGCGAGCTGGGCGTGGATCTCATCATCACCGATCACCACGAGCCGGAAGCGGAGCTGCCCCCCGCTCTCGCGGTGATCAACCCGAAGCGGCGCGACTGCACGTATCCCGACAAGAACCTCGCCGGCGTCGGCGTCGCACTGAAGCTGGTCCAGGCCCTGTGCCAGCGCGCCGATCGCACCAAATGGCTGCCGGCCTTCGTCAAGGTCGCCGCGATCGGCACCCTGGCCGACGTCGTCCCCCTCGTCGGAGAGAACCGCGTCATCGCGAAGCTTGGATTGGCGTCGCTCAGCGGCGGCCGCCACACGGTCGGCCTCCGATCGCTGCTGGACGCGGCCGGCCTCTCGGGAAAGATGATCGACAGCTACCACGTGTCGTTCATGCTCGCGCCGCGCGTCAACGCCGCCGGGCGGATGAGCACTCCCGACATCGCGACGCGCCTGCTCCTCGCGACGGATGAAGCGACCGGAGAGGAGGCGCGCGCGCTCGCGCAACAACTCAACGACGAGAACCTGCGCCGCCAGCAGGAAGAGGCGGACCTCGTCGCCCAGGCGCGGAAGGCCATCGAGAGCGACCCCGCGATCGGCGCCCACAACGTCCTCGTCGTGGGAGGCGACGGCTGGCATCGCGGCGTCATCGGCATCGTCGCCTCGAAGCTCGTGGAGACCTTCAACAAACCGGCGATCGTGTTGTCGGTGGAGGGAGAGCTCGCGCACGGGTCCTGCCGCAGCATTCCGGAGTTCGACATGCTCGGAGCCCTGGAGCGCTGCGCCGACGTGTTCCTCCGGTTCGGCGGCCATCGGCAGGCGGCGGGATTGACGATGGAGGCGGAACGCGTGCCGGAATTCCGCGCGCGGATCAATCAATACGCCGACGAAGTGCTCGAACCGGATCAACTGCGTCCGCGGCTGCGCATCGACGCGCCGCTCAGCCTCAAGCAGATTACCCACGATCTCGTGCAGGGCATCGACGCGATGGGTCCGTTCGGCCTCGGCAACCCGCGCCCCGTCTTCCACGCCATGCCGGTCGAGATCGTGGACGGGCCGCGTCCGCTGAAGGATCGGCACCTGAAAATGACGTTCCGGCAGGACGGCCGGAGCTTCCGCGCAATCGCCTGGCGCGCCGCCGAGCGCGCCGCCTTCCTCACCGAGCACCGCGCCGGCGTCAACCTCGCCTTTTCGCTCGAGCAGAACCAATACCAGGGGGAGACGTTTCTGGAGCTCAGCGTCGCCGATGTCAAAAGCCTGAGCGACGTAGAATAGAAGGAGAATCGCGCGAAAAGCGCTTTCCTCTTTCTGCTTTTCGTCTATTTCTATGTGGCGCAAACGTCTCCGTCTCGCGATCGCCGTGTTCGTGGTGGTGTTCGCCGCCGGTGTCGCGATGTCCCTGCGGCGCCCGAACCCGCAGCGCAACGCGCCTCCCGCCGTCCCGCAGAGCGACGGCAAGAGCGTCAGCGAAACGCACGGCGGCGGAGTCGCGAAGCGGTTTCAACAGGGCCGGACGAAGCTGTCGTTCACGTTCGGCAAACAGATCACGTACGACGACGGCCGGTCGAAATTCCTCGACGGGGTGAAGCTGACGCTGCCCGACAGGGACGGCCGGACGATCGAAATCGTCGCGAGCGAAGCGACGGTCGCCACGCCGCCGGGAAAAGACCTGTCGGAGGCCGCGTTCGCGGGCAACGTCACGTTGACCACGAGCGACGCGATCACCGTCAAGTCGGCGACGGCGACCTACAACGAGGCGGACGGCGTCGCGCACGTCCCGGGGCCGCTCACGTTCAGCCATGGCCGCATGACGGGGGAAGGGGTCGGCGCCTCGTACGACCGCACGCACAACGTCCTCGAGATCCTCGCGCAGGTGAAAGTCGACGTCGCCCCGGACGAGGCCGGCGCGGGTTCCATGCACGTGACGTCAGCCGCGGCGACGATGGCGCGAAACGACCACGTGCTGAAGTTCATGGGCGCCGCGCACATGCAGGGGGAGGATCGGACCACCGACGCCGACAACGCGACGATGTTCCTTTCCCCCGATGACAAGCTCGTTCAGCGCATGGAGCTGCGCGGCAACTCGAAGATGACCGGCAGCGGCAGCGCGCCGCAATCGATGGAGGCGCAGGACATCGACCTCGTGTACGGGCCCGACGGACGCGCGCTCCAGACCGCCAACCTGCGCGAGCGCAGCGTCGTCCAGCTGCCCGGCGAAGCGGGGAAGCCAGGACGCCGCGTGGCCGGGAGAACGATCGACATCGCGATGGCGCCCGACGGCGCCACCGTCACCAGGCTCACGGCGACCGAGCCGGTGCAGGTCGACCTGCCCGCCGAAGGCGACGTTCCCGCGCGACGGATCCGCGCGACCGCGCTCAACGCGACGGGAGCCCCGAACGCCGGCCTGCAGGACGCGACGTTCACCGGCCACATCGACTTCCGTGAATCACGCGCCGCGGCGGGCAAGGTCGCGGCGATTAATCGCACCGCGCGTGCCGAGCAGCTCGTCGTCCGGACGAAACCCGGCTTCGGCAACCTGGAGCGCGCCGAGTTTCACGACAACGTTCACTTCACGGACGGCACCGACACGACGGCCGACGCGCCGTTCGCCATCTACGACGTGACGGCGGATCGGCTCGATCTGTCGCCGGGCAGCGGTCATCATGGGCCCGGACCGCACGCCGTCGACGCGCAGTTCACGGTCGACGCGCGGACCATCAACATGCAGCTCTCCGCGCAGAAGCTGACCGCCGACACCGGCGTCCGGAGTGAGATTCGTCCTCAGAAGCCGGGCGCGGCGAAGGGGGACGTGAAGGTCCCGGCGATGCTCAAGCAGGACGAGCCGGTGAACGTCACTTCGAAAACGCTCGCCTACGACAGCGGCGCCGAGCGCGGCGTCTACGGCGGCGACGCGCGGCTGTGGCAGGACGACACGGTGATTCAGGCCGACACGATCGAGATCGACAACAAGACCGGCAATCTGCACGCGAAAGGCAAGGCGCGCTCGCAGATGTATCTGACCGAGACCGACGAGCAGACCAGGAAAGAGCAGAAGACACTGTCGATCGGCAAGGCGGACGACCTGTTGTACGAAGACGCGAAACACCGCGCCACGTATACCGGCACGCCGGCCCAGAAGGCGCAGCTGACGGGACCGCAGGGGGACGTCACGGGCAGGAAGATCGACGTGTATCTCGCCGAGCAAGGCGGTGAACTGGAGCGCCTCGAAGCGGACGGCGAGGTCACCGTCGTCGAAGGCACGCGGACCTCGACCGGCAAGCACCTGACCTACATCGCGGCAAAAGAGCAGTACACGATGGTCGGCACCCCGGTCGTCGTGATCGACAACACTCCGCCGAACTGCAAGAAGACCGTCGAGGCGACGCTCACGTTCTACCGCACGACCGACGCGATCAGCGGCAGCGGAAACGGCATCTATCCGCTGCAGTCGCAGACCATCCCGTGCGGCGGCTCGGAGCCGCGCCCCTGATGGCCACGCTGCGGACGCGTGACCTGACCAAATCGTACAGCGGCCGCACCGTCGTGCGGGGCGTCACGCTCGAGATCGCGTCGGGCGAAGTCATCGGCCTGCTCGGACCGAACGGCGCGGGCAAGACGACGACGTTCTCGATGATCGTCGGGCTCACCGCGCCGGACTCGGGCCGCGTCCTGCTCGACGGCCTCGACGTCACCGACGACGCGATGTACGTGCGCGCGCGTAAAGGCATCGGCTACCTGCCGCAGGAGCCGTCGATCTTCCGCGGACTCACCGTCGAGCAGAACATCCTCGCGATCCTCGAGACGCTGGATCTCGACGGCGCGGGCCGGCGCACGCGGCTGCGCGAGCTGCTCGCGGAACTCGGGCTGACGCCGCTCGCCAAGGCCCCGGCGTACACGCTCTCCGGCGGCGAGCGGCGGCGCGTCGAAATCACGCGCGCCCTCGTCATGTCGCCGAAGTTCATCCTGCTGGACGAGCCGTTCGCGGGCATCGACCCGATCGCCGTCACCGACATCCAGAAAATCATCCACCACCTGAAGGTGCGCGGAATCGGCGTCATCATCACGGATCACAACGTGCGCGAAACGCTGCGCATCACCGACCACGCGTACATCGTCCACGACGGCGTCATTTTCAAGAGCGGCACGCCCGACAGCCTGGCCGCAGACGAGGACGTGAAACGGATTTACCTCGGCGCTGACTTCCGATTGGACTAAGATTGAAGGTGCGTTTTCCGGGCCTCGGAGGCCTCGGAGGATGGTCCGGAGGGCGCGACACGACCCATGGCAATCCAGCAAAAGCTGCACACCAAACTCGTTCAGAAGCTCATCCTGACGCCGTCGCTGCAGCAGGCGATCAAGCTGCTGCCGATGTCGACGCTCGAACTCGCGGATCTTCTGAATCAGGAGATGGTGGAGAACCCGCTGCTCGAGGAAGTGCCGACCGAGGAACTGCAGCCCGCGGAACAGACGCAGGTGGAAAAAGCGGACGCGGAAAAACCCACCGCGGAGAAAACCGACACGTGGGACGACGCCGACTACGAATACTTCTTCGGCGATTACCTGGACGACGGGTATCGTCCGCGCACGCCGCAGGAGGTCAAGGAACTGCCGCCGATCGAGAACACGCTCTCGACGGCCGCGTCGTTGTCCGATCATCTCCTCTGGCAGCTCTCGCTGCAGACGAGCGAGGAGAAGCTGCGCGAGATCGGCAGCGCCATCGTCGGCAATCTCGACGACGACGGCTACCTCGTCGCGTCGGTCGAGGAGATCGCCGCGATGGGGGATTGGCCCGTCGCGGAAGTCGAGCGCGCGCTCCAACACGTGCAGACGTTCGATCCGATCGGCGTCGCCGCGCGCGATCTCCAGGAATGCCTCTGGCTGCAGATCAAACACCTGGGCCTCGAGGGCACGCCGACCGAGAAGGTCGTCACCGAGCACCTGCGGCTGCTGCAGAATCATCAGGTCCCGGAAATCGCGCGCCGGCTTGGGATGTCGATCGACGATCTCAAGGAACACATCGAAATCATCCGCAACCTCGATCCCAAGCCCGGCAGCCGCTACAACCCGACCCAGTCTCAGTACGTGATCCCCGACGTCTACGTGATGAAGGTCGAGGACCAGTACGTCGCGATGCTCAACGAAGAGGGGCTGCCGCAGCTCCGCATCAGCCCGACCTACAGGCGTCTGCTCGACAAGAGCGGCGGCGAAGCGAACGACGAGACGCGCGCCTACGTGAAGGACAAGTTCCGTTCGGCGCTATGGCTGATCAAGTCGGTCGACCAGCGGCAGAAGACGATCCACAAGGTCGCGACGAGCATCCTCAACTTTCAGCGCGACTTCCTCGACCACGGGATCGAGTACCTCCGGCCGCTGGTGCTGCGCGACGTCGCGAACGATATCGGCATGCACGAATCGACCGTGAGTCGCGTCGTCAACAACAAATACATGCACACGCCGCAAGGCGTGTTCGAGATGAAGTTTTTCTTCCACAGCGGGATCAGCAGCTCGTACGGCGACAGCGTGTCGTCGGTCACGATCAAGCAGCGGATCCGGAAGATTATCGAGAACGAGGACCCCCGCAAGCCCCTGAGCGACTCGAAGATCGTCAGCATCCTGCAGAAGGAAGGCCTGATGCTGGCGCGCCGCACGATCGCGAAATACCGCGAGGAGCTCAAAATCCCCACATCGAACCAGCGCAAGGTTTTGTACTGAGCCATGCGAGTCGAACTTACCGGACGCCACGTGGAGATCACCGCTCCGCTCCGGCAGCTCATCGATCGCCGGCTGGCGAAGCTCGAGCGGCTGCTGAACGACAGCGTCGTCTCCGCGCAGGTGATCCTCACGCGAGAGAAGTACCGTCACCTGAGCGAAGTCGTCATCCACGCGCGCGGCGATCACATCCTGCGCGGCACGGGTGAAGGGAACAACTGGCCGCTCTCGATGCGCCAGGCGGCGCAGAAGATCGAGCAGCAGGCGCAGAAGCTGAAAGGCAAGTGGGCGGAGCGGAAGCGCCGCGCCTCGCCCGCCAGGGCCGCCGTCGCGCCTCCCCCGGAGCCGCCCCAGGGCGCGCGCGTCGTTCACGAGCGGCGCTACGCCGTCAAGCCGATGTCGGTCGAGGACGCCGCGCTGCGTGTAGACGGCGGGACGGACATCTTCGTCGTGTTTCGCAACGCGGACACCGACGCCGTCAGCATCCTGTATCGGCGGAAGGACGGCAACCTGGGGCTCATCGAGCCGGACTAGCCGAGATGGGCGACAGCCATGCGGCAGGCGTGACGGTCGCGACCGTGCTGCGCGACCTCGCCGAGTCCCGCGCGCTGGATCTCGAGCTCATGGCCGGCGCCGGCGGCGTCGGCCGGCACATCACCAACCCTCACCCGCAGAAAACCGGCCTCGCGTTATCGGGGTTCGACGCCTACCTGCGCGACGGACGCGTGCTCGTCTTCGGCGAAAGCGAAGTGCGCTACCTCGAATCGCTCGGCCCGGACGAGCGCGCCGCCGTGCTGCGCCGCGTGTTCGAGCATCAGTTGCCGTGCCTCGTGGTGACGGACAATTTCAACCCGCCGCCGCAGGCCACCATCGAGGCGGACCGCGCGAGCGTGCCCCTCCTCCGCACCCGCGCCGCCACACCCGAAGCGATGGCGCGGCTCTCGGCGGTCCTCGACACGTATCTCGCGGCGCGCGGCACGGTTCACGGCGTCCTGATGGACATCCTCGGCCTCGGCGTCCTCATCATCGGTGAAAGCGGGATCGGGAAGAGCGAATGCGCGCTCGACCTCGTCGTCCGCGGCCATCGGCTGGTGGCCGACGACGCGGTGGAGCTGCGGTGCCGCGCCGAGTCGTTCCTGATCGGGACGTGCCCGGAGCTGACGCGGCATCACATGGAAATCCGCGGCCTCGGGCTCATCAACGTGCAGGACCTGTTCGGCGTCGCGTCGACCCGCACGTCGAAGCGCGTGGAGCTCGTCGTGCAGCTCGAGCGGTGGGAGCCTGGACGCGACTACGATCGGCTGGGTCTCGACGAAGCGCGCTACCACACCCTCGGCGTGCAGGTGCCGATGATCCGCATGCCCGTGGCGCCCGGCCGCAACCTCGCAATCCTCGTCGAGGTCGCGGCGCGCAATCAGTTGCTCCGCTCGCGAGGCCACCATGCGGCGCGGCGTCTCGTGCAGCGGCTCGAGGAACAGCTCGATCAGGGGGCCGGCGCCGGGGAAGGGGAGATCGATCACGGAGAAGACTTTTGATGCGCGAGAAGCGCCACGCGGCACGGCGTGCCGCGCGCACCGCCGTCGCCGCGCGCTTCGTCGTCCTCACGGGGCTCTCGGGGTCGGGCAAATCCCAGGCGATCCGCGCGCTCGAGGACCTCGGGTACTTCTGCGTGGACAATCTGCCGGTGGCGCTGCTCCCGATGTTCGCGGAGCTGACGCTGCGGGCCGGCAGCGAGATGGCGCGCGCGGCGGTCGTCGTTGACGTGCGCGAGGGCAAGATGCTGGACGAACTGCCGGGCACGTACCGGAGCCTGAAGAGCATCGGCAACCTGAATCCCGTGCTCATCTTTCTCGATGCGTCCGACGACGTGCTGGTCCGGCGGTTCAGCGAGACGAGGCGTCCGCATCCGCTGGCGCCGAACCGGTCGGCGATCGAAGGGATACGCGAGGAACGCGAGCGGATGAAGCCCATCCGGCGGCTGGCGGATCACGTCGTCGACACGTCGGCGATGACGGTGCACGAGCTGCGGCACGCGTTCCGGGACGTCCAGACGGGACGCGCGCCGGGCGCGCAGCTGGTCGTCACGATCCTGAGCTTCGGGTTCAAGCACGGCATTCCCGTCGATTCGGACCTGCTGTTCGATGTCCGGTTCCTGCCCAACCCGCACTTCGTCCCCAACCTGCGGCCGCATACCGGGCGCGACCGCGAGGTCCGGCAGTTTCTCGACAAGTCCGAGGCGACGCGGGAGTTCCTGGATCGGACGCTGAACCTGTTGCGGTTCCTGGTGCCGCAGTACGCGGCGGAAGGAAAGACGTATCTCACGATAGGGATCGGGTGCACCGGCGGCCGTCACCGTTCGGTCGCGATCGCGGAAGCGCTCAAAAAGGGGCTCACGGGTATTCCGGGGGTACAACTTCGAGTCAGACATCGGGATATTGCGGTGGATTAAGTAGTGCTAGAGGTGCTAAGGGTGCTAATGGTGCTAAAGGTGCTGGTGCTGAAGGTGCTAAGGGTGCTACTGGTGCAGAGCGTGCGCCGCACCACTCGCATCAGCACCCCTGGCATCGCACTGTTAGCACGCTTAGCACCGTTCGCACCAGCACCTTTAGCACCGTTAGCACCTTCAGCACCGTTAGCACCTCACTTGTCATGAGGCTTGGTGTCGTTGTCGTGACGCACGGGCAGCTCGCTGCCGAGCTGCTGAACTCGGCGGAGATGATCGTCGGCGATCTGCCGCAGTTCGCCGCCGTGTCGATCGGCTGGCACGAGGACGTCGACCAGGCGCGCGAGGCGATCGGGCGCGCCATCGAACGCGTCCAGAAGGGGGCGGCCGGCACGGCGGACGAGCCCGTCGGCGTGCTGGTGTTGACCGACATGTTCGGCGGCACGCCGGCGAACCTCGCGGTGACGTTTCTCGGGACCGACAAAGTCGAGGTGATCACCGGCGTGAACCTCGCGATGCTGATGAAGCTGGCGCGGCCGCCGAAGGAACCGGACCTCCTCACGCTGGCGCGCGAGATGCGCGAGCAGGGGCGCAACGCGATCTGGGTCGCGTCGGATCTGATACGGGGTGAAAAATGCTGAATGCCAAATGCTCAATGCCAAGAGCACCTGTCCCGAGGGGTCTCTTTTGGCATTTGGTATTTGGGCATTTGGCATTGACACGATGATGCTTGCTTGCAGCGTCACGATCAGCAACCCTCTCGGGCTGCACGCGCGCGCCGCGGCGCGGTTCGTGCACGCCGCGAGCGGCTTCGCGTCGCACATCCGCGTCGCGCGCGCCGGACGCGAGATCGACGGCAAGAGCATCATGGGCCTGCTGCTGCTCACGGCGGCGCAGGGGAGTTCGATCACGATTACCGCGGACGGTCCCGACGAGCGGGACGCGGTTGCCGCGTTATGCCGGCTGGTGGAACGCGGCTTCGACGAGGTGCCATGCGCCTGAACGGATTGGGGGTCTCGCCCGGGATTGGGATCGGCCGCGCGCTGGTCGTCACGCGCGGCGCGCGCGACCTGCGGTTTCGCGTGCCCGAACGGCACATCCCCAGGGAGATCGAGCGTCTCGACGCGGCGCGGACCCGATCGCGCGAGCAGATCTCCCAGATCAAGACGCGGATCGCCGCCGCGGCAGGGCCCGAACACGCGTACATGTTCGACGCGCAACTGCTGATGCTCGACGACCCGATGCTCGTGGATCGCGCCGGCGCGATCGTCCGCGAGCAGCGTCTGAACGCGGAGTCCGCCCTGCGCCGCGCGCTCCAGGAGATCTCCGCGATGTTCGATCAGGCGGACGATCCCTATCTGCGCGAACGCAAAGGGGACGTCGGGGACGTCGTCGGCCGGTTGTGCATGAACCTGCGGTCGGCCGAGGGACCCGCGGGGCTGTTCCGCGACGTCGAAGGGCCCGTGGTGCTCGTCGCCGACGAGCTGACGCCGTCCATCGTCGCCCAACTCGACTGGCAGCGGCTCGCCGCGCTCGTGACCGACGCGGGAAGCTGGACCTATCACACCGCGATCCTCGCCCGGTCGATCCACGTCCCTGCCGTAGCGGGCCTCCGGCAGGCGAGCTCCGTCATTCCGCCGGGCGCGCTGCTGGCGGTGGACGGCAGCAGCGGAGAGGTCCTGATCGAGCCGGCGCCCGACGTCGTCGCGGACCTCGAAGCGCGATCGAACCAGCGCCGGGCGTACGAGCGTTCGCTGGCGGAATACGGCACGCTGCCCGCGGTCACCGAAGACGGCACGGTCATGCGCATCGAGGCCAACGTCGAATTGCCCGAAGAAGTGGCGCGCGCGAGAGCGCGCGGCGCCGAGGGGATCGGGCTGTATCGATCGGAGTTCCTGCTCGCGGGCACCGGCGCCGCGGGGCTCGACGAGGAGGCGCAGTACGCCGTGTACCGCCGCCTGCTCGACGCGATGGGCGGCGGCCGCGTCACCGTCCGTACGTTCGACGTCACGGAAGGGCAGCTCGGCGTCGTGCAGCCGAACGAGACGAGCCGATCTCCGCTCGGACTGCGCGGTCTCCGGCTGAGCCTGTCGTTCGACGAAGTGTTCCAGGCGCAACTCCGGGCCTTGCTGCGCGCGGCCGCGCACGGTCCGCTGCGCGTGATGTTCCCGTTCGTGACCGGCGTGGAGGAGCTGCGCGCGGCGCGGACGGCGGTGGCGCAGGCCGCCGAGGCGCTGCGCGCCCGCGGCGCCTCCATTCCCGAGGTGCCGATCGGCGTCATGATCGAGGTGCCGTCCGCCGCGCTGACGGTGGATCTGCTCGCCGCCGACGCGGACTTTTTCAGCATCGGGACGAACGACCTGATCCAGTACTGCCTCGCCGTCGACCGCACCGACGATCGAGTGTCGCGC
>QHWR01000013.1 GCA_003223835.1 Acidobacteriota bacterium
GGAGGGTTCAAGGTCAAATTTACCGTCGGACCCGCCGCGACGCTGATTCACGCATCGGAGCCCGGCACGACCGCGATCTTCCAGAACATCGAGGAGGGCTTCGTCAGCTACCTCGCGCCCATCGGCAAGGGGCTGCAGTTCGACGTCGGCAAGTTCGTGACGCAGCACGGCGCCGAAGTGATCGAAGCGAGAGACAACTGGAACTACTCCCGGTCGCTGCTTTTCGCGCTCGCCATTCCGTACTACCACTCTGGTGTGCGCGCAACCTACGCGCCGAATGGCAAGGTCACGGTCATGGCCGACATCGTGAACGGCTGGAACGACGTCACCGACAACAACGCGCGCAAGACGGTCGGCGTGCAGGTCGCGATCAAGCCGACGCCGGCGCTGTCGATCGTGCAGAACTACATGGCGGGACCGGAGCAGCCGCACGACAACGCCGACTGGCGCCACCTGGCGGACACGGTCGTCACGTTCACCGCGAGCCCGAAGCTCAGCCTGATGGCCAACTACGACTACGGCACCGACACCATTGCGGGCATCCGGGGACACTGGCAGGGCGTCGCCGGGTACGCGAGATTTCAGCCGAGCAAATACGTCGCGTTCTCGCCGCGGGTCGAGTGGTATCACGACGCCGCCGGATTCACGACCGGGACGGCGCAGACGCTGAAGGAGGTCACGACGACGATGGAGCTGCGGGGGACGGAGAGTTTCCTGTGGCGGATCGAGTACCGCGGGGACTTCTCCGACGTGGCGGTGTTCACCGCGCCGGCAGGGCCGACGAGGCGGCAGCAGTCGATCGGGTTCGGCGTCCTCTACTGGTTCAGCACAAAAGGATAAAGTGGAGGTCGTGTGCGACCTCGAAGCCGCGCGCCGCGACCTTGCCGACGAGATTCTGTGCGGTCGAAGCAGCGTGGCGGCGCTCGGGCGGTTCACGGCGGAGATCGACGCCTATCTCGAGCGTCTCCGCGCGTCGATTCCGGCGCCGCCATCGCCCGTCGCGCTGATCGCGCTCGGCGGCTACGGCCGCCGTCATCTGTGTCCGCATTCCGATATCGACCTGCTGGTGCTGTTCGGCGATCGGATCGGCGCGGCCGAGGAGCGATTCGTGCGCGGCCTGCTCAACCCTCTCTGGGACGCGGGCCTCGCCGTCGGGCAGCAGATCCGCGAGATTGGCGAGCTGAGCCAGGCGGAGGTGGACAACCCGGAATTCCTGCTCGCGCTCGTGGACGCGCGCTTCGTCGCCGGCGAGCGGTCGCTGTTCGACCGCTGCCGCGCGTCGTTCCACGTGCCGCGCACCCACGCGCACGTCCTCGCCGCACTGCAGACGCTCGTCGACGCGCGTCACGCGGCGTTCAACGGGACGCTGTATCAGCTGGAGCCGGACGTGAAGGAAGCGCCCGGCGCCCTCCGCGACATTTCCGCGGCGCGGACGATCGCCGCCGTGACCGATCCGTCGCTGCTCCGCCGGGGGGTGGACGAGGGACCGCGGCTCGATGAGGCGGAAGATTTCCTGCTGCGAGTCCGAGCGCTGCTGCACATCGAGCACCGCCGGAACCACAACGTGCTCGGCCACGCGGCGCAGGAGAAGATCGCCGAGCGGCTCGGCTATCCGGGACGCGGGCCGCGGCAGCGCGTCGAGGCGTTGATGGCGGACTATTTCCGTCACGCGAAGGCCGTCAGCCGCGTGCTGGAGCGCGCGCGCCGGACGGCGCCGGTTCCGATGGGCGTCAACATCGGCGGCACGCGCGACGGGATTCGGTTCGTGGACGAGCGCAAGGCGGCGATCCAGCCCGCGACGTGGCTCGGCGCGTTTCAGGCCGCGCTCGACGCCGGCACCGTCGTCTCCGACGAAGCGCTCGCGTGCATCAAGCGGTCGGTCGATCGGTTCAAGACGGAGGATTTCTTTCCCGCCGACGAAGACCGCGCGGCGCTGCTCGCGTTTCTGAAGCCGCGTCCCGGGTTGTACGCGCGGCTGTCCGAAATGCACGACGCCGGGCTGCTCGCGCGGATGCTGCCGCCGCTGCAGGCGATTACGTCCCGCGTCGTGCGCGACTTCTACCACAAGTACACGGTTGACGAGCACACGCTGCTGACCATCCGCAACCTCGAGCGGCTCACGGCGGCGCCCGGCCGCGGCAGGCCCCAGATGGCCCCCGAGATCCCGTCGGGGCGCGAGCGTTTCGCCTCGCTGCTCCGCGACCTCCAGTCGCCGGAGTTCCTCGTGCTCGCGCTCCTCCTCCACGACGTCGGCAAGTGGCGGGAAGAGGACCACGCGAGCGAGAGCATGCGGATGGCGGAAGCGCTCCTCGATCGGCTGCGTCTGCCCGCGCAGGCACGCGACACCGTCCTGTTCCTCATCGCGAACCATCTGCGCATGTCGCAGGTGGCGTTCCGGCGCGACACCGAAGACCCCGAAATCGTCCGCGCGTTCGCGGAGCTGGTCGGCGTCGAAGAGCGGCTCAAGCTGCTCTGCCTGATGACGCTCGCGGACATCGAGGCGGTGAGCCTCGACACCCTGACGCCGTGGAAAGAGGAGCTGCTCTGGCGGTTCTACGTCGACACGTACAATCACCTGACGCTCGAGTACGGCGACGAGCTGATCGAGCGGACGCAGACCGGCGTCGCCGAGTGTATCGCCTGCCGCCCGCCGGATCTCCCCGCGCCGGACGTTGCGGCGTTTCTGGAAGGGTTGCCGCGCCGTTATCTGCGGCTGTTCGACCGCGACTCGATTTATCGTCACATCCGCCTCGCGCGCGACATCCACCCGGACGAGGTGCACCTGAGCCTCGAGCAGAACAAGGACGTGTGGGATCTGACGGTCGTCACGCTCGACAAGCCGATGCTGTTCTCGAACATCTGCGGCGTGCTGTCGTCGTTCGGGATGGACATCCTGCGCGGTCAGGCGATGACCAATCCCAACGGGCTCGTGCTGGACATCTTCCAGTTCACCGACGCCGAGCGGTTCCTCGCGCTCAACGCGGACGCGCGCGAAACCGTGCAGTCGTCAATCCACAATGTGGTGGCGGGACGCGCGACGGTCGCCGATCGGCTGGCCGGGCGGCGCCGCGGCGTGTCGCGCCGCCGCGGACCGGACGTCGCCCCCGTCGTGCACTGCGACGACCAGTCGTCTCGCCGCTACACGATCGTCGAGATCGTCGCGCCCGACCAGCCCGGTCTGCTGTACCGCATCAGCCGTACGATCGCGGCGCACGGCTGCGAAATCGATCTCGTGCTGATCGCGACGGAGGCGGAGAAGGCGATCGACGTGTTCCACATCACCCGGCGCGGCGCGAAGCTCTCCGAACCGGAGCAGCGCGCGCTCGCGGCGGGCCTGCAACGCACGCTGGAGGATCCCGATGAAGCTGTTGAAGGCCATTATCCGGCCCAACAAGGTTGACGAGGTGAAGGACGCGCTCGCGAAGCTGAACCTCTCCGGCATGACGGTGACGGAGGTGCGCGGGCACGGCAAGCAGAAAGGGCACACCGCGATTTACCGCGGCAAGGAGTACAACGTCAGCCTGCTGCCGAAGATGGAACTCGAGGTCGTGGTCGCCGAATCGATCGTCGAGGACGCGATCCGCGCGATCGTCGAGGCGGCGCGCACCGGCGAAATCGGCGACGGCCGCGTCTTCGTGCTGCCGGTCGAGCAGGCGTACCGGATCAGGACGGGTGAACGCGAAGTCTGATTCTTGTCTGTGCCGGGGGCTGGGTGCAGAGAGATGGTGCCGGGCCTCCGACGTTCATCCTGTCTCCCAGCACCACCTCCCTGCACCCGGCCCCCGGCACGCGCAGATGATCCATCCACCGGACGCATGGATGCGATGCGATTCATGGCATCCACGAATCGCATGCGTCCGATGTGATCATTCTATTTTGCCGGCGCGCCGTCGTCTGCGATAACAGCCACAGATGCACACAGATGAACACGGATAAAGGCCTGTACGATCCCGCGTTCGAACACGACGCCTGCGGCGTGGGGTTCGTGGTCGACGTCGCGGGACGGCAATCCCACTCGGTGATCGAGCGCGGACTGCAGGTCCTCATCAACCTTCAGCACCGGGGGGCGTGCGGCTGCGAGGCGAACACCGGCGACGGCGCCGGCATTCTCATCCAGATGCCGGATCGGTTTCTCCGCGCCGTGGCCGCCCCGCTCGGCATCGACCTGCCCGCCGCGGGCCGATACGGCGCCGGGCTCGTGTTCTTCCCAAGAGACGTGCAGCGCCGCGAGCGCGTCCGGCAGATCTTCGAGCGGATCGTGTCGGAGGAAGAGCAAACGTTGCTCGGCTGGCGCACGGTCCCTGTCGAAGACGCGCACGTCGGCGCGTCGGCGGCCGCGGCGAGACCGGCGATCGAACAAGTCTTCATCGCCGCACACGTCCGCGTCGATGCCGACCCGATGGCGTTCGAGCGCAAGCTCTACGTCATTCGCAAGCGGATCGAGCACGAAGTCGACGCGGTGCTCGGCGCGGACCGGCAGCAGTTCTACATCCCGAGCCTCTCGTCGCGCACGCTCATCTACAAGGGCATGCTGACGGCCGACCAGATCCGGCCGACGTTTCCGGACCTCAGCGCGCCCGAGATGGAATCGGCGCTCGCGCTCGTGCACCAGCGGTTCAGCACGAACACGTTTCCGTCCTGGCCCCTCGCGCACCCGTATCGCTACATCGCGCACAACGGGGAGATCAACACGCTCAGGGGCAACATCAACTGGATGCGTGCGCGCGAGGGGCTGCTGCGATCGCCGCTCTTCGGCGAGGACCTCCGGAAGCTTCTGCCGATCATCCGCGAAGGCGGGAGCGACACCGCCACGTTCGACAACGTCCTCGAGCTGCTCGTGATGGCGGGACGATCGCTGCCGCACGCGATCCTGATGATGATCCCCGAGCCGTGGTCCGAGCACGACACGATGAGCGCCGAGCTGAAGGCGTTCTACGAGTACCACTCGGCGCTGATGGAACCGTGGGACGGACCGGCGTCGATCGCGTTCACGGACGGCACCGTCATCGGCGCCGTCCTCGACAGGAACGGCCTTCGTCCGTCGCGGTATTGCGTCACGCGCGACGGCCTGGTGGTGATGGCGTCCGAGGTCGGCGTGCTCGACCTCGCGCCTGAAGAAATCATCCTCAAAGAGCGCCTGCACCCGGGGCGGATCTTCCTCGTCGACACCGCGCAGGGACGCATCGTGGACGACGAAGAGATCAAGCGGGAGCTGGCCGCCGCGGAGCCGTACGGCCGGTGGCTCGCGGAAAACCTCGTGGACATCGACGATCTGCCGCCGCCTCCGTATCTTCCGCGGCGGAGCCACGAATCGGTGCTGCTGCGTCAGCAGGTGTTCGGGTACACCGACGAGGACGTCCGCTTCCTGCTCTCGCCGATGGCCGCCACCGGCGAGGAGCCGATCGGATCGATGGGCTCCGATTCGGCGCTCGCCGTGCTGTCCACGAAACCGCGTCTGCTCTTCGACTATTTCAAACAGGCCTTCGCGCAGGTCACGAACCCGCCGCTCGACGCCATCCGCGAGCAGCTCGTGACGACGATGGGGTCGACCGTCGGACCGGAAGGGAATCTCCTCGAGCCCAAGCCGGAGTCGTGCCGGCAGATCAAGATCAAGTATCCGGTCATCGACAACGCGCAGCTCGCGCGGCTCCGTCACGTGTACGCGCCGGTCTTCCGCTCGACGACGCTGGCGGCGCTGTTCGATCCGGCGCCGGGGGGCGCCGGACTCGAGCGCGCGATCGAGGAGCTGAAGCGGCGGGCGAGCGACGCCGTGGCCGCCGGGTACTCGATCGTGATCCTGTCGGATCGCGGCGCCGATCGCGATCGCGCGCCGATCCCCAGCCTCCTCGCGACGGCCGCGGTCCATCACCATCTCGTGCGCGCCGGGACGCGCACGCAGTGCGGCCTCGTCGTCGAAGCCGGCGACGCGCGCGAAGTTCACCACTGCGCGCTCTTGCTCGGCTACGGCGCGGGTGTCGTCAACCCGTATCTCGCGTTCGAGACGCTCGAGGACATGATCCGCGAGCGGCAGCTCGTCGGCGTCAGCGAAGACCAGGCGGTGGAGCACTACATCCACGCGCTGAACAAAGGGATCCTCAAGGTGATGTCGAAGATGGGGATCTCGACGCTGCAGAGTTATTGCGGCGCGCAGATCTTCGAGGCGATCGGGCTGGACCGTGCCTTCGTCGATCGGCACTTCACCGGGACGTCGTCGCGGATCGGCGGCATCGGGATGGACGGCGTCGCGCGCGAGGCGCTGGAGCGGCACCGCCACGCCTACGCGACGCGGGGGTCCCGCGCGTCGCTCGGCGGCGGGGGCGAGTACCAGTGGCGCCGCGACGGCGAGCATCACCTCTTCACGCCCGAGACGGTCTTCAAGCTGCAGCACGCGACCCGCACCGGCCAATACGCGATCTTCAAGGAGTACACGCGGCTCGTGGACGATCAGACGCGCCGCGCCGCGACGCTGCGCGGTCTGCTGGATCTCTTGCCCGCCGCCACGCCGGTGCCGATCGAGGCGGTCGAACCGGTCGATCGCATCGTCAAGCGGTTCGCGACCGGCGCGATGTCGTACGGATCGATCAGCGAGGAAGCGCACACGACGCTGGCGATTGCGATGAATCGCCTCGGCGGCAAGTCGAACACGGGCGAGGGGGGCGAGGATCCGGCGCGCTACGCGCGCGACGCGAACGGCGACTGGCGCCGAAGCGCGGTCAAGCAGGTCGCCTCGGGACGGTTCGGCGTCACGAGCGAGTACCTCGTCAACGCCGAGGAGCTGCAGATCAAGATGGCGCAGGGGGCCAAGCCCGGCGAAGGGGGACAGCTTCCCGGCGCGAAAGTGTATCCCTGGATCGCGAAGGTGCGCCACGCGACGCCGGGCGTCGGACTCATTTCGCCGCCGCCGCATCACGACATCTACTCGATCGAAGATCTGGCGCAGCTCATCTACGACCTCAAGTGCGCGAACCCGCAGGCGCGCGTGTCGGTGAAGCTCGTGGCGATCGCAGGGGTCGGCACGATCGCCGCCGGCGTCGCGAAGGCGCATGCGGACCTCGTGCTGATCTCCGGCCATGACGGCGGCACCGGCGCCGCGCCGCTGACGAGCATCAAGCACGCCGGCATCCCGTGGGAGCTGGGGCTCGCCGAAACCCAGCAGGTGCTGCGGCTCAACGGCCTCCGCGGACGCATCGTCGTGCAGACCGACGGCCAGTTGAAAACGGGACGCGACGTCGTCGTCGCCGCGCTGCTCGGCGCGGAGGAGTTCGGCTTCGCGACGGCGCCGCTCGTCGTCTCCGGCTGCGTGATGATGCGGGTCTGTCATCTGAACACGTGTCCGGTCGGCGTCGCCACGCAGGATCCCGAGCTGCGGAAACGCTTCCCCGGCCAGCCGGAATTCGTCGTGAACTTCTTCCGCTTCATCGCGGAGGAAGTGCGCGAGCACATGGCGCTGCTCGGGTTCCGGACGATGGACGAGATGATCGGCCGGGTGGATCGCCTGAACGTGCGGCCCGCGGTCGAACACTGGAAGGCGCGCGGCCTCGATTACTCGCCGATCCTGCACGCGCCCGAGCTTCCCGCGCACTCTCCGCGACGGTGTGTCGAGGCGCAGAATCATCAGCTCGAGCGCGCGCTCGACGCCGAATTGATCGAGTCGTGTAGCGCCGCGCTCGCGCATGGCCGTCCCGTGACGATCGAGCGGCGGATCCGCAACGTCCACCGTTCGATCGGCACCATGCTCGGGTCGGAAGTGACGCGGCGGTGGGGCGGCGACGGGTTGCCCGACGACACGATCCGGATCCGCTGCGCCGGCTCGGCGGGTCAGAGCTTCGGCGCGTTCCTGCCGCGCGGCATCACGCTGACGCTCGAGGGAGACGCGAACGACTACGTCGGCAAGGGCCTGTCCGGCGGCCGCATCGTCGCGTACCCGCCGCGCCGCGCGGCGTTCGCCGCCGAGGACAACGTCATCGTGGGCAACGTCGTGCTGTACGGCGCGACGAGCGGCGAGGCGTTCTTCCGCGGGATCGCGGGGGAGCGCTTTGCCGTTCGCAACAGCGGCGCGACGGCCGTCGTCGAAGGCGTCGGCGATCACGGCTGCGAGTACATGACGGGGGGCCGCGTCGTCGTTCTGGGACGGACCGGGCGTAACTTCGCGGCCGGGATGAGCGGCGGCATCGCGTTCGTGCTCGATGAAGCGCACGATTTCGCGCGCCGCTGCAACCACGAGCTCGTCGATCTCGAGCCGGTCGATCTCGTCGGCGACGAAGCCGTCGTGCGGGATCTCCTCGAGCGGCACGCGGCGCAGACGGCCAGCGTGGTCGCGGCGGCGCTGCTCGCGGACTGGCCGCGCGCCGCGATGCGATTCGTCAAGGTCATGCCGCGCGATTACAAGCGGGCGTTGATGGCGGAGCGCGCCGCATATGCCGTCGCCGCGGCGCCACGCGAATTCGTCCGGGTGGCGCATGGGTAGGGCCACCGGCTTCCTCGAGGTCCAGCGCCAGAAGCAGCCGGCGCGGCCGATCGCCGAACGGATCCGCGACTGGCGCGAGGTCTATCTTCCGTATAAAGAGGAGGCGCTCAAGGATCAGACGGCGCGGTGCATGGACTGCGGGATCCCGTTCTGCCATCAGGGCTGCCCGCTCGGCAATCTCATTCCGACGTGGAACGATCTGGTGTATCGCGATCGGTGGCGGGCCGCGAGCGATCGGCTGCACGCGACGAACAACTTTCCCGAGTTCACGGGGCGTCTGTGTCCGGCCCCGTGCGAGGGTTCGTGCGTGCTCGGTCTCAACGACTCCGCCGTCACGATCAAAGCGACCGAGAACGCGATCGTCGATCGCGCGTTCGCCGAAGGCTGGGTCACGGCGCGTCCGCCCGCCGCACGGACGGGAAAGCACATCGCGGTGATCGGTTCAGGACCCGCGGGCCTTGCCGCGGCCGATCAGTTGAATCGTGCGGGGCACTCGGTTGCGGTGCTCGAGCGCGCCGACCGCCTCGGCGGGCTGCTGCGCTACGGCATCCCCGAATTCAAGCTCGAGAAGCGCACCCTCGAACGGCGTCTCGCGCTCATGGCGAAGGAAGGCGTCGTCTTCAGGACCGGATGCCACGTCGGCATCGACGTTTCCGCCGACGATCTGCGCACGGAGTTCGACGCGGTCGTGCTCGCCGGCGGCGCGACGCAGCCGCGCGACCTCGCGGTGCCGGGGCGCGACCTGCACGGGATCCATTTCGCGATGGAGTACCTGACGGCGCAGAACCGCCGCTGCGAAGGCGATCACCTCCCGGCGCCGCAGTTCATCGGCGCCGAAGACAAGCACGTGATCATCATCGGCGGCGGCGACACCGGCGCGGACTGCCTCGGGACCGCGATCCGCCAGAAGGCGCGGAGCATCCGTCAACTGGAGCTGCTGCCGCGGCCGCCCGACACGCGGTCGCCCGACAACCCGTGGCCCGAGTGGCCCAACGTGTTCCGCGTCTCGCCCGCGCACGAAGAAGGCGGCGAACGGTTGTATTCGGTCCTCACGCAGCGCTTCGGCGGCGACGCCGCCGGACGAGTGACCGCGCTCCACGCGGTCCGCGTCGAATCCGTCGTCGTCGGCGGGCGGCAGATCTTCCAGCCGATCCCGGGTTCGGAATTCGAGCTGGACGCGGACCTCGTCCTGCTCGCGATGGGCTTCCTTGGCCCGGAGCGCGGCGGCATGCTCGAGCAGCTCGGCGTGCGGATGACCGACCGCGGGACCGTGTGGCGCGACGAGACCTGGATGACGAGCGTCCCCGGCGTCTTCACCGCGGGCGACATGCAGCGCGGCCAATCGCTCGTCGTGTGGGCGATCGCCGGAGGCCGAAGCTGCGCCCGCGCCGTCGACGCGTTCCTGATGGGCGAGTCCGATCTACAGGCTCCGCTGTAAATGCCAAATGCCAAATGCCGAATGCCAAAAGTTCTGCTTCGCGACTCCGAGGTCGTAGCGCAGGCCTTTCATTTCAGGCCTCGTGAGGCCGAACGGCGGCGGACGTCGTCAAGTGCGCCGCCAGCAGGTGCAGGAACAGGCCGACGTCGGTCACGAGGCCGATCGTCTGTGACGATCCGCGGTCCGCGAGCTTCGTGACGACGGCGGGATTGATGTCCACGCAGATGACGGGTACCCAGGCAGGCAGCATGTTGCCGACCCCTATCCCATGAAGCATCGTCGACAGCACGACCACCATGCCGACGCCGGCGAGCGCCGCCGCGTACCGATTCTGCGCCTCGACGATGTCGGTGACGGTGTCGGCAATCGGACCATCGTCGCGAATGCTGCCGGCGAGCACGTACTCGACGCCCGCGCGCACGCACTCGACCATGACGCCCGTCGTCAGCACGCGCTGCTCGACCGCGGCCCTGATGCCGCCGGCGCGGTTGATGGCGTTGATCGCGCGCATGTGATGACGATGGCCGCCGTGCACGGGCGCGCCGGCCTCGAGATCGACGCCGAGCGACGTCCCGAACAGCGCCTGCTCCGCGTCGTGGACCGCGAGCGCGTTGCCGGCGAGCAGCACGTCAACATAGCCGCCGCGGATCAGCTGCGCGAAATACGCGCCGCCACCGGTGTGCACGACGACGGGTCCGGCGACGAAGGCGATGCGCTCGCCGCGGGCCTTCGCGTCGCGCATCATGCGCGCGATGCGCGCCACGCTGACCTCGACGCGCCGCTCCGACGAGACGTCGTTCGACATGAACGCGAAGTCGGCGCGGTCGCGATCGCGGAACTCGGGCGTGACGCGCAGGCCGTCGAGACCGCAGACGACGCGATCGCCCGTCCGCACGTCGCGAAGCTTGCGGCACGTCGCCCGCCGTCCCTCGACGACGATGACGGCGTCCATCCGCTGGCGATCGACGTCAACCCACGTTCCGCCCACACGCACCTGCGTGCGCTGGTTCGTCGTCGAATAGAAGTCGTCGGGCACGCAGCCGTCGCGCTCCGCGGGGCGAAGCCGCGCGTCCTGCTCCACGGCGACGTGGCAGCCGAGCGGGATGAGCGCCTCGAGCAGATGCGCGAGCGCCGGCCCGCTCGTCGTCGACACCTTCAAGGTGAGGCGCGAGAAGTCCTGGTTCGTGCGGCCGATGTCGAAGTGCAGCACCTCGAAGGCGGCCCCTTCTTCGATCACCGTATCGAAGATTTCGTTGAGGAGCTGCGAGTCGATCAGGTGCCCTTCGGCCGCGACGACTGCAGAGTGCGCGTGGGTTTCAGGCGCCGGCATATCGAAAGTATAGGTCGCATCGGCCGGATGACGGATGACGGATGGCGGATGGCGGATGATCGTGTTGCACGAAGACCCTCATAAACCGCTGCGCGACGACGTGCGGCTGCTCGGGACGCTGCTGGGTGAAGCCCTCCAGCGCCAGGACGGGCAGGATCTGTTCGATCGCGTCGAGCGCGTGCGGAAACTGGCGAAGCGAGCCCGCCGCGGCGAGCCCACGGCGTCGCGCGAGGCCTTCGACGCGCTGGCGAGCGAGCTCGGGGCCATGCCCGTGGACGCGGCGCTTCCGGTGGCGCGCGCGTTCGCGCATTTCCTGAACCTCGCGAACATCGCCGAGCAGCACCATCGCGTGCGCCGCCGCCGCGCCTGTCAGCGGGATCCCGATGCGCGGCCGCAGGCCGGCTCGATCGAAGACGTCCTGCCGCGTCTGGCGGCGTCCGGCGTCCCCGCGGACGTCATCTACGACGCCGTCTGCGCGCTGCGGATCGAATTGGTGCTGACCGCGCATCCCACGGAGACGATGCGGCGGACGCTGCAGCGGAAGTATCACGCGATTGCGGAGGCGCTCGCGGCGCTCGATCGGCCGGACGCCACGCCGCGCGAGCGCGAGTCGTGGATCGACGCGATGCGCCGGGAGATCACCGCCGCGTGGGAGACGGAAGAAGTGCGCCGCGGCCGCCCGTCGCCGCTCGACGAGGTCCGCTCCGCGCTCGGGATGTTCGAGCAGACGTTGTGGCACGCCGTCCCCGAGTACCTGCGATCGCTCGATCGGTCGTTGCGGGGGGTGACCGGACGCGCGCTCCCGATCGACGCCGCGCCGATCCGATTTGGATCCTGGATCGGCGGCGACCGCGACGGCAACCCGGCCGTCACGCCGGAGGTCACGCGCCGCGCGTGCCTCATGGCGCGGTGGGAAGCGTTGACGCTGTATGCGCGCGAGGTCGACGCGCTCCGCGAGGAGTTGTCGATGAGCGACGCCACGGGCGCGCTCCGTGAACGGGCCGGCGGGGCTCACGAGCCTTACCGCGCGCTGCTCCGCGACGTGCGTCGGGGGCTCGATCTGACGAGACGCGGCGTCGAGGAGCAGCTCGCCGTCCTGCCCGGCAGCCGATCCGGCGTCCGCGCGGAAGAGGTCTTTGCGACCGCGGAGCAGTTGACGGCGCCGCTTCGCCTCTGCTTCGAGTCGCTGCACGCGACGGGAAACGGCGTGATCGCCGACGGACGGCTCGCCGACGTGCTGCGACGGCTCGCGGTATTCGGCTTGACGCTGGTGCGCCTCGACGTCCGGCAGGAAGCGGCGCGGCACACCGAAGCGATCGACCTGATGGCGCGTCAGGCCGGGCTCACCGGATATCACGACTGGAGCGAGGACGACCGCGTGCGTTTTCTCGTGGACGCGCTCGCCGATCCGCGCGCGACGCCGGCCGACGTGCCCTATAACCCGCGCACGGCCGAAGTGCTGCAGACGTTCCGCACGCTCGCGGCGATCCCGCCGGATTCGCTGGGCGCCTACGTGATCACGATGGCCGGGCAGCCGTCCGACGTGCTCGCCGTCGAACTGCTGCAGCGCCGCGCGGGCGTGACTCCGCCGATGCGCGTCGTGCCGCTGTTCGAAACCGCGTGCGACCTGCGCGCCGCCGGCCGTGCGATGGACGAACTGTTTTCGATTCCGTGGTATCGCGACCGCATCGCGCGCGCGGGCCGCCAGGAGGTGATGGTCGGCTACTCGGATTCCGCCAAGGAACTCGGCCGCGTGACGGCCGCGTGGGAGCTGTACACGGCGCAGGAGGCGATCGTGGCGGCGTGCCGATCGCACGGCGTCGCGGTGACGCTCTTTCACGGCCGCGGCGGGACGGTGGGGCGCGGCGGCGGGCCGACGTATCTCGCCATCCAGTCGCAGCCGCCGGGCTCGATCGACGGCACCCTGCGCGTGACGGAACAGGGAGAAATGATCCAGGCCAAGTTCGGGCTGCGCGGAATCGCGCTGCGCACGCTCGAGGTCTACACGTCGGCGACGCTGGAGGCGGCGCTCACGACGCCGTCGCCGGTCGCGCCGCGCTGGCGCGACGCGATGGATCGGCTCGCCGTGGCCGCGCAGAGCGCGTTTCAGCGCGCCGTCTACGAGGATCCGCTGTTCCCGTGTTATTTCCGGGCGGCGACGCCGGAGGCGGAGCTGGACGCGCTGCACATCGGCAGCCGGCCCGCGCGGCGGAGCGGCGGCGGGCTCCACGCGCTGCGGGCGATCCCATGGCAGTTCGCCTGGACGCAGACGCGGCTGCTGCTCGCGTCGTGGCTCGGGGCCGAAGAGCTCGACGGCGGATCGGCGAACGACGCCGACCGATCGCTCTACCGCGAGATGTATCGCGAGTGGCCGTTCTTTCGATCGCTCGTCGATCTGATGCAGATGGCGCTCGCGAAGGCGGACGCCGGGGTCGCCCAACACTACGATCGACAGCTCGTGCCGCCGGAGCTGCAGCCGGTGGCCTCGTCCATGCGCCGCCGCCTGGACCGCGCCACCGGCGCGATCCTGTCGATCACCGGCAGCCGCCGCATGCTCGACGACAACGAGGTGCTGCGGCGATCCATCGAGGTCCGGAATCCGTACGTCGATCCGATCAACGTCGTACAGGTCGAGCTGCTCCGGCGGCTCACGGCGTTGCGCGCGGCCACACCGGGTGCCGATCCGATCGCGGACGAGGCGCGCGCGAACGACGTGGCGGCGCTCCGCCGCGCGCTGCGCGTCACGATCAACGGCATCGCCGCGGGGATGAGGAATACCGGGTAGGAATGCTGAATGCTGAATGCCTCTTAACAACGTAGCGAGCGACCAAAGACGATCATGAATTCACGAATCGCCAGTGCCACCAACATCGACGACAGCCTCAGCGTCCGCCGCGTGGATATCGGGCCGGCGCGGCAGAGCGGCGAGATCCGGAAGCTCACGTCGCTCGTCGAAATCAGCCAGGCGCTGTCGAGCGCGATTCACTTCAAGGCCTCGCTGCACCGCGTGCTCGAGATCCTCGAGAAATCGCACGACGCGGTCAGGAGCGCGGTCGCGCTGGCGTCGGACGATCGCGCGCAGCTCCAGGTCGCGGCCGCGGTCGGCACCGGACGCGACCGGTCGTGGCATACGGGCGTCCCCGGCGGCGGGCTGGCGCTCCAGGTCCTCTCCAGCGGCCGTCCCGTCGTCGTGCCGCGTGTGAGCGGCGAGCCGGCGCTGGCCGATCGGCACGCGAACGGAGACGAGCGGTCGTTCGTGTGCGTGCCGCTGCTGCTGAACCGGCGCGCGGCGGGCGTGTTGTCGCTCGAGCTGGCCTACAAAACGGACCGCAACTACGAGCGCAGCGCAAAGTTCTTCGGCGTCGTCGCATCCATGATCGCGCAGGCGATCAAGGTGCAGCGGCTCATCGAGACGGACCGCGAGCGCCTCGTGCAGGAGAACGTCCGGCTGCAGAGCGAGCTGCGCGAGCGCTACGATTTCTCGCAGATCCTCGGCACGAGCGGCGCGATGCACGGCGTCTGCGAGCAGGTGGCGCAGGTCGCGCGCGCGAACACGACCGTCCTGATCCGCGGCGAATCGGGCACCGGCAAGGAACTCATCGCGCAGGCCATTCACTACAATTCGCTGCGCGCCGCGAAGCCGTTCGTGAAGGTGAGCTGCGCGGCGCTGCCCGACACGTTGATCGAGTCGGAGCTGTTCGGCTACGAGAAGGGCGCGTTCACCGGCGCGGCGGCGCGCAAACAGGGACGGTTCGAACGGGCCGACGGCGGGACGCTGTTCCTCGACGAGATCGGCGACGTGAACCTCGCCGCGCAGGTCAAGCTGCTGCGCGTCCTGCAGGAACGCGAGTTCGAACGGCTCGGCGGCGTCGATCTCGTCAAGGTGAACGTGCGCCTGATCGCCGCGACGAACAAGAGGCTCGAGGACGCCATCGCGGCCGGCACGTTCCGCGAGGATCTGCTCTACCGGCTGAACGTCTTCACGATTTACGTGCCGCCCCTGCGCGAGCGCAAGCCCGACATCCTGCTGCTCGCCGACCATTTCCTCGAGCGCTTGTCGGCGGATCACCGCAAGCGGATCCGCCGCATCTCGACGCCGGCGATCGACATGCTGATGGCGTATCACTGGCCGGGCAACGTCCGCGAGCTGCAGAACGTCGTCGAGCGCGCGGTCCTCGTCTGCGACGGCGAGGTGCTCCACGCGCATCACCTGCCACCGACGCTGCAGACGGCGGACACCACGGATGGGCCGCCGACGCGGTCGCTCACCGCGTCGCTCGAGGCGTTCGAGAAGGATCTGATTCAGGACACGCTGAAGATGGCGCGCGGAAACCGCGCGAAAGCGGCGCGGCTGCTGCAAACGACGGCGCGGATCGTCAACTACAAGATCCGGAAATACAAGGTCGACTGGCGCCGATTCCGCACATAGTCTTCACAATTCCTTCACGCCGCGGGCCGACACTCTGTGACAGGCCTCGTTTCCAACGGAGGAACGTCATGGATCGTCGCAGTGGATTCGGTGTGTTGGCGGTGCTGCTCGCGCTCGCGGCTTTCGCCGGCGTCGCATACTACTCGTACAACCTCGGCGTCGCGCAAGGCGTCGTCGAGGCAGGGCGCGCCGTCGCCGTGCCCGGGCAGACCGCGCCGGTGATCGCCATCTGGCCGAGGCCGTGGGGATTCGGCTTCGGATTCTTCCCGGTGTTCCTGTTCATCTTCCTCTGGTTCTTCCTCCTGCGCGGGCTATTCTGGCGAGGGCGCCGGGGTTGGGGCTGCGGGTACGGCTATGGCGGCGTGCCGCCAGCCTTCGACGAATGGCATCGCCGCGCTCACGAGGAACAAGCGAAACCCTGACCGCGTGCTGCGGGCTGGGTGCAGAGCACTCCCTCTCAGCACTCAGCCCTCAGCACCGACGAGATTCTCCGTGAGACATATCCTCGTCGTGGATGACGAGCCGCGCATCGCGGAGATCGCGCGCGACTACCTCGAGCGCGCCGGTTACCGTGTGACCGTGACGGGCACGGGCGCCGATGCGCTCGTCATCACACGCGCGCGCCAGCCGGACCTCATCGTCCTCGACCTCGGACTCCCGCGGATGGACGGCCTCGACGTCACGCGTGCGATCCGCAAACAGTCGAACGTGCCGATCATCATCCTCACCGCACGGGTCGAGGAGACCGACAAGCTCGTCGGCCTCGAGCTGGGCGCGGACGACTACATCACGAAGCCGTTCAGCCCGAAGGAGCTCGTGGCGCGGGTGCGGGCCGTGTTCCGCAGGGTCGATGCCGCGGCCGCACCCGCCGACGTCATTCGCGCGGGTGACGTGACGCTCGATCGGCCGCGCATGCAGGCGGCGGTGAAGGATCGGCCCATCGATCTGACCCGGACCGAATTCGAGCTGCTCGCCACGCTTGCGCGGCAGCCGGGCCGCGTCTTCACGCGCGCACAGCTCCTCGACGCAATCCGCGGCGTCGAAGTGGAGTCGTTCGATCGCGCGATCGACGCGCACGTGAAGAATCTCCGGCGCAAGCTCGAGCCGGATCCTCGCAACCCGCGGTACGTGCTCACGGTGCACGGCGTCGGGTACAAGCTGGCCGAATGAGACACATGCGGTTTCCCGATCGATGCGGACCGCGGTGGCGGCGCGGCCCCCAGCCGTGGACGGCGGACGAGCGGTTCCGCCGTCAGTATCAGACGCGCGTGCGGTTCTTCCGACGGCTCGCGGTCGTGGCCGCGTTCATGATGTTCTGCGCCGTCGCAGGTGTGGTGGCGATGGCGTGGCTGGCGGTGCGCATCACCGGTATCGGCGCGGTGAGCCCGTCGCTGCTCCCGCTCGCGCTCCTCGCCGTGCTCTTCCTCGGGGGAATCGCCGTGCTGGCGGTCGCGGGGCGGACCGTGCGGCGCGTCGTCACGCCGCTCGGCGCCGTGATGGACGCGGCGGAGCGTGTCTCCGGCGGCGACTACGGCGTCCGCGTCGCGGAACGCGGAGCGCCGCCCATCCGCGCGCTCGCGCGCGCGTTCAACGCGATGACGGCACGGCTCGGCGATCATGACCGGCAGCGGCGCGAGCTGATGGCGGACGTGGCCCACGAACTGCGGACGCCGCTGACCGTGATGCAGGGGACGCTCGAAGGGATGCTCGACGGCGTCTATCCGCTCGACGAGCGGCATCTCGCGGAAGCGCTCGAGCAAACCCGCGTCCTCTCACGGCTCGTCGACGATCTTCGAACGCTCGCGTTGTCGGAAAGCGGCGCGCTCAAGCTGGAGAAGGAGATGACCGACGTCGGCAGCCTCGCGCGCGACGTCGTCCGTGCCTTCAGCCCTGATGCGGGCGCACGGCGTATCACCCTGGACGTTGATGCATCGGATCTTCCGCCGCTCGACGTAGACCCGCTGCGCATCCGCGAGGTGCTGACGAATCTCGTGTCGAACGCGCTGCGACACACGGCGCCGGGCGGCGCGGTCGGCGTGCGGGTCGAGGCGGCGCCGGGCGGGGGCGTGTCGGTCGCCGTGCGCGACAACGGATCCGGCATGACGCCCGAGGACCTCGCACGTGCGTTCGATCGGTTTCACAAAGGCCCCGAATCGCGCGGGTCGGGACTCGGCCTCAGCATCGCGCGCGGCCTCGTCGTCGCGCACGGCGGCGAGATCCACGCATCGAGCGAACCAGGGCGCGGCACGACGATGACGGTCACGCTGCCGCGCGATCGGGAGGGATAAAACACCGTTTCAACCACAGAGCGAGCAGAGAGAACCGAGGTCGAAATAGTTTGACGGCCCGAGGCCGGCGCGGATAATATCTATATATTAATATATGCGAGTGAATGCGCTGCGCGCGTTCAAGGCGGAATTCTTCCGCGCGCTGGCGCACCCGACACGCATCGGCATCCTCGAGATCCTCGCCGGCAGCGACCGCACCGTCCAGCAGCTCCAGGCGGCCCTCGGCGCCGACCAGCCGACCGTCTCGCAGCAGCTCGCCGTCCTCCGCGCCAAGAACATCGTCGCCGCGCGCAAGGCCGGCACGACCGTCCACTACTCGGTTCGCGATCCGCTCGTCGCCGACCTGCTCGCCATCGCGCGCCGCATCTTCAACAATCAGTTGATCGGCAGCCAGAGCCTGCTCCGCGAGCTGCAGCGCGAGACGAGGCGCCGCTGATGCAGCTCTTCGCGAAAATCCTCCGCACGGGCGTCGCCACGCGCCCGCTCCAGGCCGCGGACACCGGCGCGATCCGGCTCGTTCGCGCGATCGACGCGCGCAGCCGCGCGCTCTTCGGACGCGCGCTGGCGATCCGCCAGGTCGACGCGGGATCGTGCAACGGCTGCGAGGTCGAAATCGTCGGCCTCGCCGGGCCCGTCTACGACATGGAGCGCTACGGCCTGCACTTCGTCGCGTCGCCGCGCCACGCCGACCTGCTGCTCGTGACCGGTCCCGTCACGGTCAACATGGCCGCGCCGCTCCGAAAAACGTGGGAGGCGACCCCCGACCCGAAGCTCGTCGTCGCCGTCGGCGACTGCGCGCGCACGTGCGGCGTCTTCCGCGGCGGCTATGGCGTCGCGGGCGCCGTGAGCGACATCATCCCGGTGGACGCGTTCGTGGACGGCTGCCCGCCCGAGCCCGCGCAGATTCTTCACGGCATCCTGATGGCGCTGGACCGCCGCGAGGTGAAGCGGTGACCGTCGCCGATCTGCTCCTGCGCGCCACGATCGCCGCGTACGTGACCGGCGTCGCGGCGGCGCTCGTCACGAGCCGCCCGATCGGACGTTTCCTCGGTGCCGCCGGCGCCGCGCTCGGATCCGGCGCCGCGCTCGCTCTCGGCGGAGCGATCCTCGCCGGCGCGCGGGCGCCGCAGCTCATCGTCTCGTCCTTCGCATTCACGCCGCTGATCTTTC
>QHWR01000184.1:0-9361 GCA_003223835.1 Acidobacteriota bacterium
TTATACGGCACCAGCGCGGAGACCACAAGCAGAAACGGAGCTGACGGCCGAGCGGGGGCTGGCTGGAAGAAGTCGGTGTCGACCGGCGGATGCACGACGCTGGCCACGCGATTATAGTATCGGCCGATTCTGCCCGCAACATATTGAGAGTTCGCGACAAAGCGGTCCACGCGCGCCGCCGTCTCGGCGTCCCAGCGCGCCAGCCGCGCGAGGATCGGCCGCAGCAGCCGGTGACGCACCCGCCCGACCTGCTCCGAGCCGAAGTACGCCTCGAACTGATCCCATGCATACCGCATCGGCGAGTGGCAGTAGCACAGGTGCCGCGCGCGTCCCGGCACGACCACGGATTTGACGGCGCAGTGGCTCGTGCTGATCACGAGATCGCAGCCGTCGAAGTCGAACTGCTCGATCGCCGTGGGGAACAACGGCAGGTACTGGCGATAGTGGCGCGCCGCGCCCGGCAGCCACTGGACGAACGAGCGTCGCACGCGATGCCGTTCGATCTCGCGCGACACGCTGCCGCGGACCTGCAGCAGCGTGTGAAGGGTGGCGGCCGGGTACAGCTCCGCGATCGCCTCGAGCACCTTCTCGCCGCCGCGCATGCCCGTCAGCCAGTCGTGGACGAGGGCCACGCGGATGGATGACGGATGGCGGATGACGGATGACGGATCGGCGCCGTCGACGCTGGACGCTGGGAGCTGGAAGCTGGAAGCTGGCATTCAGCCCGCCATCACTTCGCCGTAAATTTCGCGGACGCGGCGGATCGATCGCTCCCAGGAAAACCCGCGGGCGCGCGCGAGGCCGCGCGCGCGGAGGTCGGTGCGCAAGTCGGGTTCGGTCAGCACGCGCCGCATCGCATCGGCGATCGCCTGCGGTTCGTACGGATCGATCAGCAGGGCGGCGTCGCCGACGACCTCGGGAAGCGACGAGACGTTCGACGTGATCACCGGCGTGCCGCTCGCCATCGCCTCGAGCGGGGGCAGGCCGAAGCCCTCGTACAGCGAGGGAAACACGAACGCGGCGGCCAGACGATAGAGCGCCGCGAGCGTCTGGTCGGGCACGAAGCCGAAAAACCGGACGTGCTTGTGCAGCTTGTGACGGTGCACGGCCCGGCGGAGCGTCGCGTACTTCGAGATCTCGTCGCCGATGATCAACAGGCGCACGTCGCGCAGATCGCTGCGTTCCTGGCGGAGGAGATGGAACGCGTCGATGAGCCGCTCGAGGTTCTTGTGCGGTTTGATGTTGCCCGCGTACAGCACGAACGGCGCGTCGAGTTGATACCGCTGCCGGACCCGCTCCATTTCGTCGTCGGGCGGCTGCTCCCAGAACCGCGCGTCGATCGCGTTGTAGATGACGTCGATCCGCGATTCCGGCACGCGGAAGTACCGCAGGATGTCACGCTTCGATGCCTCCGACACGGTGATCACGCGTGCGGCGCGATGGGTCGCGGTCCACAGCGACGCCCGCGCGTACGCGTAACCGAGACGATTCGGCAGATACTGCGGGAAGCGCAGGTGGATGCAATCGTGAATCGTGACGACCGCGCGACAGGGCGTCAGCGCCGGCAGGACGTAATGCGGCGCATGAAACAGGTCGATGTGCTCGCGCCTGATGTCGAGCGGCACGGTCATCTGTTCGCGCAGCGAATACGCCGGCGCGCGCTCGACGACCGCGCGAAACGCCGGACCGAGCTCGGCGGCGATGCCGCAGTCCTGCTCGCGGCAGAACAGAACGTACTCCGTGCCGTCCTCCTGCCGGGCGAGCTGCCGGAGCAGATTGCGGACGTACGTGCCGATGCCATAATCGCGCAGCTTGCGCGCATCGATCGCGATTCTCACGGTCGGAATCCTACGATGACACGCATCGATGCCAAATGCCCACTGCTAAATGCCAAAAGAGCCCACACTCGAATGCGCGTTTGCCAGTTAGCATTTAGCATTTGGCATTTGGCATCGACGGTCAGCCGCCTCTGAGCCCCAGATACAGTTTCAACAGCCACACCCACCCCGGATGGTGCTTTTCGTAGAACGCGAGCTGGCTGCGACGATAGGCGGCGGCGGACTCGGCCGGGGCGGACGCCCGGGACCGTCCGCGGAGATGCACGACGTCCGCGGCCGGCGTGAACAGAATCCGCCGCCCGCGCGCGCGCAGGGAAGCGCAGAAATCGACGTCCTCTGTGTAAAGGAAGAACCGCTCGTCGAGGAGCCCGGCGGCCTCGGCGTCCGGACGGCGAACGAGCAGGCAGGCGCCGCTGACCCAATCCACGAACCGCTCCTTCCGTGCGGCCGCCTCGACGCGTCGGGCCACCGGCGTCCACCCGCGAGCGTACAGCGCCATCGTCAGCTTCTGGCGCGCCTCGGCAACCGGACCGATCATGCGTCCCCACGACAGCTCGGGACGGCCCTCCGCATCGACGAGCCGCGGGCCGGCGACCGCCGCGTCGGGGGTCGCCTCGAGCCGGCCGACGAGCCGATCGATCGCGCCGGCCGGCACAATCGTGTCGCCGTTCAGCAGCAGGATGAAATCTCCGGTCGTCGCGCGGATGCCCGCGTTGTTCGCCGCCGCGAAGCCCACGTTCTTCGGCAGCACGATGACCGGCACGTGCGCGTAGTGACTCCGCAGGACCGCGACGGTGCCGTCGGTCGACGCGTTGTCGACGACGACGACGTGATGGTTGATCGCGGGGGGCGCCGAGCGCAGCGAATCGAGGCAGCGCCGCAGGTCGCCGCGCGCGTTGAACGACACGATGATGATCGAGAGCGTCGTCACCGCGGTGGGGCGAGCCGTTCGATCGCGGCCAGCGTGACGGCGGCCGCGCGATCCCAGGAATAACGGGCGAGCACGGCAGGCGCCTCCGCGAGCAGGGCCGCGCCCGCGTCGCGGCGATCCAGCAGTTCGCCGATCGCCGCGGCCGCCGACTGAACGTCGGCGTCGGGCTCCACATAGCGCGCCGCCGGTCCGTAGATCTCGCGCGCGATCGGCGTATCGAGGACGGCGATCGGGGTGCCGGCCGACAGGGCTTCGAGCGGAGGAAACCCGAAGCCTTCGTATTCCGAGAGAAACGCGAACACGGATGCCCGCCGATACAACGCCGTCAGCTCCGTTTCCTCGACGTACTCACGGATCGTCACTCGATCGCCGATGCCCGCGGCGTCCGCGAGACGCGCGAGGTCGATCGGCGGATACGTGCGGTCCGCGCCCGCGATGACGAGCCGGACGTGCGGACGGGCCAGGCTCACGCGGGCGAACGCGCCGATGAGCGACGGCAGACGGCGCCGATTGAAGATCGATCCGGCGAACAGTACGAATGGCTCGCGCGGCGCGTCGCTCCGTCCCGCACGGCTCGTGACGCCGGGGTAGATGACGTCCACGCGGCTCGACGGGATGCCGAGATGACTGTCGATCTCGCGGCGCGAGAATTCCGAGTCCGTGAGCACGGCCGCGGCGTGCTGGGCGGCATGACGCGTGAGCAGCCGCCGGCGCGCGCCTTCGCGCGGCGTAAACCACTCCGGGTGCGCCGCGAACGAGACGTCGTGGATCGTGACGGCGAGCGGCACGGAGAGCGCCAATGGCGCGGTATACGCGGGCGCGAAGAAAATGTCCGGCGGGTCGACCGCGATCGCGCGGCGGAGGTGCGTCTGCTCCCACCAGGTTCCGCGGCCGCGTCCGACGACGCGTTCGTGGACGGGGGCGTTGCGTGGAAGTCCCTGCAGGAACTCGAGCGATTCCGGCGTATAGAGGGTAAACGCGCGGCGAGCCGCATCCGACCGCACCGCCCATCGGCGCAGCAGCTCGCCGAGATAGCGGCCGACGCCGGTCGTCTCCCCGAGCAGTTCACGCGCATCGACACCGATTCGCAGCGGCCGCCCATTCATGCGGACATCTGTGGCAGGCCGCGGGCTTCCGCGGCCCGACGCCTTGCGATCGCGCGCGCATAGGCGTCGTAGAGCGTCTGCGCGCTCGCGTCCCAGGAGTATTCGCGCGCACGGCGGACGCCGCGGGCCGCGGCGTCGGTCGCCGCCTGCGAATCCGTCAGGTAGCGCACCATCGCCGCGGCAAGCCCCTCTTCATCCTCCGGATCGACCAGCGCTCCCGCGTCGCCGACGACCTCCGGCAGCGCGCCGCGCCGGCTGACGACGACGGGAACGCCCGCGGCCATGGCCTCGAGGACGGGGATGCCGAAGCCCTCGTGATACGACGGCAGCACGAACATCGACGCCGAGTCGAACAGGCCGCGCCGCTCCTCGTCGCGGATGTAGCCGAGATATTCGACCTGGCCGGCGAGCGGCGGGTCGACCGCCATCCGGAGCCAGGCGTCCGCGTCAGGGGTGCGCCGGCCGGCGAGGACGAGGCGCGGCGCCGACGGCACCTGAGCGCGCACACGTCCGTACGCGCGCAGCAGCGTGCCGACGTTCTTGCGCGCTTCGAGTGTGCCGACGAACAGAATCGGCCCCGCAGACCGGTGCTCGGTCCGGGGCGTCCACGGTGGCGCGCCGGGGGAGCAGACGGTGATGCGCTCGGAGGGGACTTCGAGCCGGTCGACGATCTGACGCGCCGTGAAGCGGGAGACGGCGATCACGCCGTCGGCGCGGCGGGCGTGTGACGACGCAAGCCCCGCGTAGTCGCGGCGGATCTCGCCGCGCGTGCGTTCGGGATGATCGAGGAAGTCGAGGTCGTGAATGGTGACGAGCTGTCCCGCGGCGCGCGACGGCATCAGCAGCGGATGAATCGAGTGCGCGACGTCCACGGTGCCCGCGAGCCGTTCGATCGGCGGCCACTCGAACCGGTGCCACGCGAAGTTGAGCACGCGCACCGGGATGCGCCGGTCGATCGTGTCGGCGCCGGGCACCGCGTCGTGCGCGAGGCGGTCGCGCCACGAGCTGGAAAAGAGCGCGAGCGAATCTTCCGGCGCCAGCCGGCGCGCAAGCGCCGATGCCAGTTCGTGGACGTATTCCCCGACGCCGGTACGCTCGCGCAGCGCCGGACGGTAGTCCATCAGGATGCGCACGCGCGGGTCATGGTAACACAATGGGTTGGGGTGGCAAGTCCTTACGCCTCAATTAATTGACACGTTTTTTTGGATCGTGTTATTTTGAGCGTTTGTGCGAGTTCGCCCCGACGGGTGACGGAAAGGCCACCGACCTTGGCTGACCCCTCGGGCCGTCCACCGTTGCGCAGGAGTCATCGATGAAGATCGCGGTCGTGGGGAGCGGATACGTCGGGCTGGTCGCGGGCGCGTGCCTCGCGGAGAACGGCAACGACGTGATCTGTGTGGACAAGGATCCGGCCAAGATCCGGACGCTGCAGAAGGGGCGCATTCCGATCTACGAGCCCGGCCTCGAGGAGATGGTCCGGCGCAATCGCGCCGAGAAGCGGCTGACGTTCACGACGGCGCTCCCGCGCGGCGTCCGCAACTCGCAGATCATTTTCATCGCCGTCGGGACGCCGACCGACGAAGACGGCTCCGCCAATCTGAAGCACGTGCTCGGCGTCGCTCGCGACATCGGGCGCGCGATGAACGGCTACAAGGTCATCGTCGACAAGAGCACCGTGCCCGTTGGCACGGCGGACCGCGTCCGCGAGGTCGTCCGCAAGGAAACCAACCATCCGTTCAGCGTCGTCAGCAACCCGGAATTCGACGACTTCATGAAGCCGGACCGCGTCGTGATCGGCGCCGAGGATACGCGCGCCGCGGAGATCATGAAGGAGCTCTACGCGCCGTTCACACGGACCGGCGCGCCGATCATGTTGATGGACACGGCGAGCGCCGAGCTGTGCAAGTACGCGGCGAACGCGATGCTCGCGACGCGGATCTCGTTCATGAACGAGGTCGCCAACGTCTGCGAGGTGGTGGGGGCGGACGTCGATCAGGTCCGTCGCGCCGTGGCCTCCGACCGCCGCATCGGGCCGTCGTTCCTGTTTCCAGGCGTCGGTTACGGCGGCAGCTGCTTCCCGAAAGACGTCAAGGCGATGCTGCGGTTCGCCGCCGCGAAGGACTACGAGTTCGGGATCCTGCGGTCGGTCGAAGCGGTCAACGAGCAACAGAAACTGCGCCTGCTCGTGAAGATGCAGCGCCATTTCGGGTCGATCAAGGGGAAACGCATCGCGGTCTGGGGCCTGTCGTTCAAGCCGCGCACCGACGATATGCGAGAGGCGCCGTCGGTGCCGCTCATCAACGGGATCCTCGCGGCGGGGGCGGCGGTGCACGCCTACGATCCGGAGGCGATGAAGGTCGCGCGCGGCATCTTCGGCGCGAAGATTCAGTACGCCGACAAGAGCTACGACGCGCTCGCCGGCGCCGACGCGCTCGCCATCGTCACCGAATGGAACGAGTTCCGTGAGCCCGACTTCGCGCGCATGCGCAAAATCATGAAATCTCCCGTGATTTTCGACGGCCGCAACATCTACAATCCGGAACAGATCCGCGGGCTCGGCTTCACTTACTACTCGATGGGGCGCCAGTGAGCACCGTCCTCGTCACCGGCGGCGCGGGCTACATCGGGAGCCACGCCGTCAAGGCGCTCGCGCGGGCGGGCGTCGACGTCGTCGTCTACGACAACCTGACGGCCGGGCACCGCGCCGCCGTGGACGCGCTCGTCTCCCCCGCGGGCGCGGGCGGAACTCGCGGCCGCGTGACGCTGACGGAAGGGGACGTGCGCGATATGGCCCGGCTCACCGAGACGCTGCGGCGTTCCGGCGCGAAGGCGGTCATGCACTTTGCCGCGCTGCTGTCGGTCGGCGATTCCGTCAACGACCCGGGCGGCTATTACGACAACAACGTCGGCGGGACCTTGTCGGTGCTGGGCGCGATGGTGGAGGCGGGCGTGCGGCACTTCATCTTCTCGTCAACGGCGGCCGTGTTCGGCGATCCGATCGAGACGCCGATTACGGAAGACCATCCGAAGATGCCGATCAACGCGTACGGCGAGACGAAGTTGGCGATCGAGCGGGCGCTGCCGCATTTCGACCGCGCGTACGGGCTGCGATGGACCGCGCTGCGGTACTTCAACGCCGCGGGAGCGGACCCCGACGGCGTGCTCGGTGAGGACCACGACCCGGAGATTCACGTCGTTCCTCGCGCGATCGACGCGGCGCTGGGGCGCGCGTCGTTCGCGATCTACGGCGACGACTACGAGACGCCGGACGGCACGTGCCTGCGAGATTTCATTCACGTCGCCGACCTTGCGGCGGCGCACGTCCTGGCGCTGCAGGCGCTCGCGTCGGGTGCGCCCTCCACGACGTACAACCTCGGGAACGGGCAGCCGATCTCGGTGCGCGAGGTCGTCGAGGCCGTCGAGCGCGTGACCGGACGCCAGGTGCCGTACACCGTGGCGGCGAGGCGGCCCGGCGATCCGGGCGTCCTGTTCGCGTCGAGCGATCGCATCAAGCGTGAGCTCGGCTGGCGGCCGCGGTACGAGCGGATCGACACGATCGTCGAGACCGCCTGGCGCTGGCGCGCGGCGCATCCCGCCGGCTACGCGGAAGGCGTGCGTTCCTGATGTCGCGCATTCGTGGAGTGCTGACCGATCCGATGCTCTCGGTCGTCATGCCGGTCTACAACGAGCAGGACACCGTCGAGGAAATGGTCCGGCGCGTCCTCCAGGTGCCGCTCCGGATCGAGTTGATTGTCGTCGACGACGGGTCGAAGGATCGGACGCGGGATATTCTGAGCGCGCTCGCGCGCGAGCTGAAGTTCAAGCTGTTCCTGCAGCCGGGGAATCAGGGGAAGGGGGCGGCGCTCCGGCGCGGGTTCCAGGAAGTCACGGGCGACCTCGTGGTGATCCAGGACGCCGACCTCGAGTACTCGCCGGAGGAGTATCCTCAGCTCATCGAGCTGATTTGCGAAGGCCGCGCCGACGTCGTGTACGGGTCGCGGTTCCTGGGACGGCATCGCGTGTTTCTCTTCACCCATTACGCCGGCAACCGGCTGCTGACCCTCATCACCAACGTGCTCTACAACACGATGCTCACCGACATGGAGACGTGTTACAAGGTGATGCGCGCCGACGTGCTGCGGACGCTCACGCTCGAGTCGAACGGCTTCGGGATCGAGCCCGAGCTGACGGCGAAGATCTTCAAGCGGCACTACCGCGTCTACGAGGTGCCGATCACGTACGACGGCCGCGGCTACGACGAAGGCAAGAAAATCGGCTGGCGCGACGGCGTCGTCGCGCTGTGGGTCCTGCTCAAGTACCGGTTCACCGAGTGAGCGACAACCCGCTTCCACGCCTCTTCCGCTATTCGCGTCCGTATCGGGGGCGGTTCGCCGTGGCGCTGGCGGCGATGCTGGTTTACGCGGGCGCGTCGGCCGGCGTCACCTACCTCGTCGCGCCCATCATCAACCGCGTTCTGCCGGGCAACGACACCATCGCGTTCCGCTTCTGGGCGGCGATGATTCTCGGCGCCTATCTCGCGAAAGGCCTCGGATCGTATTTCTCGACGTACCTGATGACCGACATCGGGCAGCGCGTCGTTCGCGATCTGCGCGACCAGTTGTTCCGGCACATCCTCGACCAGTCCGCGACATTTTTCAGCCGGCGCACGACGGGCCAGTTGATGTCGCGCATCACCAACGACGTCAACCAGGTGCAGCAGACGGTGTCGGAGACGGTCGGGGATCTGCTGCGCGAAGGCCTGTCGGTCATCGGCTACGCGGCGGCGATGTTCTATTTCGACTGGCGGCTGGCGCTGGTATGTGTCACGAGCGCGCCGCTCGTGTTGTATCCGCTCGTCCGCCTCGGCCAGCGCGTGCGGCGATCGACGCGGCGGAGCCAGGAGCAGCTCGAACATCTGTCGCACCTGACGGCGGAGGCCTTCACCGGGCACCGCATCGTGAAGGCGTTCGGCGCCGAGTCGCTGGAGACCGCGCGGTTCGCGGCGGCGTCGAACCGGCTGTATCGAACCAACCTGAAGGTCACGAGCACGGTCTCGATCCTGCCGCCGCTGATGGAATTCCTCGGCGGACTCGCCGTCGTCGTGCTGATCTGGTACGGGCGCCGTCAAATCTCGCACGCCGAGATGACGCAGGGGGATTTCCTCGCGTTCATCTTCGCGGCGTTCATGATGTACACGCCGGTGAAGCGGCTCAGCCGCGTGAACGCGAACCTGCAACAGGCGATCGCGGCGTCCACGCGCATCTTCGAGATCCTCGACACGCATTCCGAGGTCAAGGAGCGGCCGGCGGCGCAGCCGCTCGCGCGGATCGCGCGCGGGATCGAGTTCCGGAACGTCAGCTTCGTGTACGAAGAAGGCGCGGCGAAGCCCATCCTCCGCGACGTTTCGTTCACCGTTCCCGCCGGCCAGGTGATCGCCATCGTCGGCCTCAGCGGCGCGGGCAAGACGACGCTCGTCAACCTGTTGC
>QHWR01000184.1:9378-19676 GCA_003223835.1 Acidobacteriota bacterium
CCGTGGACATTCGCGACGTCACGCTGAAGTCGCTGCGCGAGCACATCGGGATCGTGACGCAGGAAACCGTCCTCTTCGACGACACGATTGCCAGCAACATCGCATACGGCGTCCCGGGGGCGTCGCGGAGCGACATCGAGACGGCGGCGCGGGCGGCGCACGCGCACGAGTTCGTGGAGACGCTGCCAAAGAAGTACGACACGCGCATTGGCGAGCGCGGTCAGCGGCTCTCGGGCGGACAGCGCCAGCGGCTCGCGATCGCGCGGGCGTTGCTCAAGAATTCACCCATCCTGATCCTCGACGAGGCGACCTCGTCGCTCGACGCCGAGTCGGAGCTGCTCGTCCAGGATGCGCTCGCGAACCTGATGCGCAACCGGACGGCATTCGTGATCGCCCATCGGCTTTCGACCGTGCGGCGCGCCGACTCGATCGTGACGCTCGAGCGCGGCCGCGTCGCGGAGGTCGGACGTCACGACGAGTTGCTCGCCCGGCCGGGAGGTGTGTACGCGAAGCTCTACGCGCTGCAGATTTTCGACCAGAGGCGCGAACCGGCGGAGAGAGGGGCATAGAGACCGTGCTGGGGGCTGTCTCAGCACCCAGCCCCCAGCACCGAGATCATGATCAAGTCGATGACCGGTTTCGCCTCGTTGACGCGCGAAGACGAGAACGCGACCATCAGCGTCACGGTCAGGACGGTGAACCACCGGTTCCTCGACCTCCAGCTGCGGGTGCCGTCCATGCTTGCCACGATCGAGCCCCGGCTGCGCGCGCTCGTGCAGCAGCGAATCGCGCGCGGACGGACCGAAGTGTCGATCTCGATTCAATCGCGCGCGGTGCCGTCGGTCGAAGTCGAGGTGAACGAGGCGATCCTGGACGCCGTCGGCGCGGCGCTCGACCGTGCGCGCGAACGCGGCCTCGTGAGCGGCACGCTCACGCCCGGCGATCTGCTCCGGGTCCCGCAGGCGGTCACCGTGCGCGAGCGGACCGAGCCCAACGCCCAGGATGCGATCGTCGCCACGCAGGCCGAAGGGGCGCTGGCCACGGCGCTCGAGGAGCTCGACGGGATGCGGGTGCGCGAGGGAGAGCACCTCCGCGCCGATCTCGACGCGCGGCGCGAGGTGTTGCGCGATCTGTTCGAGCGGGCGGCGCAGGCGGCCGAGGCCGGACTCGAGGGCGTGCGCGTGCGGCTCGCGGAGCGCATTCGGGAGCTCCGCGCCGAATCGCTCGCCGACGAGGCGTCGATCGCGCAGGAGATCGTGCGATTCGCCGGACGATCCGATATTACCGAAGAGACGGTACGGTTTCGCGGCCACCTCGACCACTGGCAGGCGCTGTCGGAGTCGCCCGAGCCGTGCGGACGCAAGCTCGACTTCCTGCTTCAGGAGATGAACCGGGAAGTCAACACGCTGGGCTCGAAGGCCGAAGGCCCCGGCGTCCCCGAACTGGTGGTGGCGCTCAAGGCGGAGCTCGAGAAGGTGCGGGAGCAGGTCCAGAATGTCGAGTGAGCAGCGGCGCGGGCTGCTGTTCGTCGTGTCGGCCCCGTCCGGCACGGGCAAGACGACCGTCGTCGAACGGCTCGTCCAGGTCGTGCCCGGCCTCGTCATGTCGCGGTCGTATACGTCGCGTCCCGCCAGGACCGGGGAATGCGACAAGGTGGACTATAATTTCATTGCCCGGGCCCGATTCGACGAGATGATCGAGGCGGGCGCGTTTCTCGAGTGGGCGGACGTCTTCGGCAACCTCTACGGGACCAGCCTCGCGGACGCGGAGCACGAGCTGGCCAGCGGCCGGGACCTCGTGCTCGTGATCGACGTGCAGGGCGCCCGGAAGGTGCGCCGCCGGGGCCTGGACATGATCGGCATCTTCGTGATGCCGCCGTCGTTCGAGGTCCTCGAGCAGCGGCTCCGCGGGCGCAGCCAGGATGCGGAAGCGGACATCCGGCGCCGGCTCACCACCGCGCGCGCCGAGGTCGCCGCGTTCGCCGAATACGACTACGTCGTCGTGAACGACGAGCTGGACGCGTGCGTCGAGCGGCTGCGCGCGATTGTCATCGCGGAACGCGCGCGGCTTCCCGCCATGCGGCCGGTCGTCGCCAGGATCGTGGACTCGTTCAGTCGAAAGGAAATCGTGTGAACACATTCGAATTCGTCGTCATCTCGGGCGCCCGCGCGCACCAGTTGCTGCGCGGCTGCACGCCGAAGACGACCGGGCCGGAGAAGAAGATCAAGCTCGCCGTCAAGGAAGTGAAAGAGGGGAAGGTCGAGAGAATTCGTGAATCGGTGAATCGGTGAGTTGGTGGATTTGGTGAATTCGGGATGTTGATCGCGTTAGGCGTAACCGGCGGCATCGGCGCCTACAAGGCGGTCGAGGTCGTGCGCGGGCTGCAGAAGCGCGGCCACGATGTCGTGGCGGTGATGACGCGGTCGGCGCGGCGGTTCGTCGGCGAGGTCACGTTCGAAGCGATCACGCGGCGAAGGGTCATCACCAGCCAGTTCGCGCCCGGCGCCAACGCCGACATCGAGCACATCGCGCTCGCATCCGACATCGGGCTCCTGGTCGTCGCGCCGGCGACGGCCAACGTCATCGGCAAGTTCGCCAACGGCATCGCCGACGACTTCCTGTCGTCGCTGTATCTCGCGACGCGTGCGCCCGTCCTCATCGCGCCGGCGATGAACACGAACATGCTCGAGCACCCGGCGGTCCGCGCCAATCTGCAGACGCTGGCGTCGCGCGGCGTCCGGTTCGTCGATCCGGGTGAAGGATTCCTCGCCTGCGGCTGGATTGGCAAGGGACGCCTCGCGGAGCCTGAGGAGGTCGTCGAAGCCGCCGATCGTCTCGTGCGCCCCGTCGGCACGCTGCTCGGCCGGCGGCTGCTGATCTCCGCCGGACCGACGTACGAAGACATCGATCCCGTCCGCTACGTCGGGAATCGCTCGAGCGGACGCATGGGCTATGCGATCGCCGCCGAGGCCGCGCGTCGCGGCGCGGAAGTCGTGCTCGTCTCGGGACCGACGACGCTCGACGCGCCCGCCGGCGTGAGGATCGAGCGCGTGCGCAGCGCCGCCGAGATGGCGCGTGCGATGTCCACTCACGCGCGCACCGTGGACGCCATCGTGATGGCCGCCGCCGTCGCCGACTACACGCCGGAGCGTCCGCACGACACCAAGATTGCGAAGCGCGACGCCCCGATGGATTTGACGCTCGTCCGCACGCCCGACATTCTCGCCGACCTCGGGCGCGCGCGCGGGAACGCGCCGCTGCCCATCCTCGTGGGTTTCGCCGCCGAAACGGGCGATCCACGCGCCCGCGCGCGCGAGAAACTGCGCGCCAAGCACCTCGACCTCATCGTCGCGAACGACGTGTCGCGTCCCGGCGCGGGCTTCGAAACCAACACGAACGCCGCGTTCCTGATTTCGCCGGACGATGAAGTCGAGACGCCCGTGCAGCTCAAGACCGAGCTCGCCGCAACCATCCTCGATCGACTCGAGCGTCTGCTCGCCGCGCACTCCGCCCGTGTCTGATCTCTCGGAGCATCTCAGGTTCTATCAGGAGCTGGGCGTCACGGGTGTGAGCCGGGACGCGCGCTGGCGGACACGAGGAAGCTCCCAGCCGCCAGCTCCCGGCTCCCAGCCAGGAGGTGCCGCGCAGCGCATTACCATCGCGCGTTCGTCAGCCGACGCGCTCGCCGCGATCCGCGCCGACATCGGCGACTGCACGCGGTGCAAGCTCCACAAACAAGGGCGCACGCAGGTGGTGTTCGGCGTCGGCAATCCCGACGCGGATCTGATGTTCGTCGGCGAGGCGCCCGGCGGCGACGAAGACATCCAGGGCATTCCGTTCGTCGGCCGCGCGGGGCAGCTCCTGACGAAGATCATCGAAGCGATCGGCCTGAAACGCGACGACGTGTATATCGCGAACGTGATCAAGTGCCGTCCGCCGGGAAACCGCAATCCCGATCCGGACGAGGTCGAGACCTGCGAGCCGTTTCTGTTCCAGCAGATCGACGTGATCAAGCCGAAGGTGATCGTGGCGCTCGGGACGTTCGCGGCGAAAACGCTGCTGCGCACTCAGGATCCGATCTCGCGGCTGCGCGGCCGCGTCTACGACTACCGCGGCGCCAAGCTGATCCCGACGTTCCATCCGGCCTTTCTGCTGCGCAGCCCGGAGCGCAAGCGCGACGTGTGGGAGGACATGAAGAAGGTCCGCGTCCTCCTGCAAGGGGACGACGACTAGGGCCGCTCGAGAAGCGATGCGTCCGATCACCGTCGCGGTCCCCGTTCCCACCCTCGATTCGCTCACATACAACGTGCCCGACGGGATGCCGATGCCATCACCCGGAATGCGGGTGCTGGTTCCGCTCGGGAACCGGATTGTCACCGGCTGTGTTCTTCCGCCTGAAGGCGGAAGCCACGAAACAAAACAGGATCTCGTGGCTTCCGCCTTCAGGCGGACGGATCCCAAGGACATCGTCGACGTGCTGGATGCCGAGCCGTTCCTTCCGGAGCCGATCGTTCGGCTGGCGGAGTGGGTGGCGGAGTACTACGCGTGCGGCGTCGGGGAGGCGATCGCGACCGCGATGCCGCCGCGCGCGTGGGTGGAGAGCGAGCGGCACGCGGCGATCACCGACGCCGGCGAGGCGCGGCTGCTCACCGAGCGCGGGCTGCGGCGCGACGTGCTCGAACGGCTGACGGGGGGCCGCGTGACGTCGGTCGGCGCGATCGCGCGTGCGTCGCGGGGCACGCACGCGGCGCTCGCGGCGCTCGAGCGTGACGGCCTGGTCACGCTGACGCGGCCGCTGAAGGGGCGCGCCGACGCGTCCCGGACCGTGCGCGTCGTGCACGCGACGGCGCAGGGACTCGACCCCGCGTCGCTCGAAACGCCGCGTCTCGGCGAGCGGCAGCGGACGGCGCTCGGGCGGCTGCGGGCCGCGCCCGACGGGCTCGCCGCCGCCGAGCTCGCCGCTGACGGCGTCGACTCGGCGACGATCGTTCGCCTCGCTCGCCTCGGGCTCGTCTCGATCGAGCGGCGGCGCGTCGAGCGCGACCCGTTCGAGGCGGCTCCGGCGGTCGCGCCCGCGGCGTTCGACCTCACCGCCGAACAGGAAGGCGCGCTCGGCACGCTGCGCGGCATCGCGGCGACCGGCACATTCGCGCCGGTCCTCCTGCACGGCGTGACGGGAAGCGGCAAGACCGAAATCTACCTGCGGCTCGCGCGCGACGTGCTCGCCGCCGGCCGCCGCGTGCTGCTGATGGTCCCCGAGATCGCGCTGACGCCCGCGGCGGCGGCCGCCTTCCGCGGCGCGTTCGGCCGGCGCGTCGCGATTCAGCACAGCGCGCTCTCCGACGGCGAACGCTACGACCAGTGGCACCGGATCCGTCGCGGCGACGTGGACGTCGTCGTCGGCACGCGGAGCGCGGTCTTCACGCCGCTGACGGACGTGGGACTCATCGTCGTCGATGAAGAGCACGACGGGTCGTACAAGCAGGACGAGAGCCCGCGCTATCACGGACGCGACGTCGCCATCGTCCGCGCGCGGGCGGCCGGTGCGGTCGTCGTGCTCGGCTCCGCCACGCCGTCTCTCGAGAGCTATTACAACGCGGAGAACGGGCGCTATCGACGGCTCACGCTGGAGCGGCGCGTGTTCGATCGCCCGCTTGCGAACGTGCGCATCGTGGATATGCGGACCGAGTACGCGGCCGAAGGACCGGACGTCATCCTGAGCGGCGCGCTGGTGGACGCCCTTCGCGCAACGCTGGATCGCCGCGAGCAGGCGATCGTCCTGCTGAACCGGCGCGGCTTCGCGAGCGCGGTGTTCTGCCGCCAGTGCGGCGACACGCTCGAGTGCCCGAACTGCAGCGTGTCGCTCACGGTCCACCGCGCGGCGGGACGCGCGCGATGTCACTACTGCAACTACTCGACGGGCGTCCCGAAGACGTGCGCGAAGTGCGCCGGGCCGTACCTCGAGCAGCTCGGCTTCGGCACCGAGCGCGTAGAAGCGGAAATCGGGAGCGTGTTTCCGTCGGCGCGCGTCGGCCGCGTCGATCGCGACACGATCCGGCGCCGCGGCGCGATTGCGGATCTCCTCGCGCGGTTCGGCGCGGGAGAACTGGACGTGCTGGTCGGCACGCAGATGATCGCGAAGGGACACGATTTTCCGCGCGTGACGCTCGTCGGCGTCGTCAGCGCCGATATCGGCCTCGGCCTCGCGGACTTCCGGGCGGCCGAGCGGACGTTCCAGCTCCTGACGCAGGTCGCGGGACGCGCGGGACGCGGAGAGCTGGCCGGCGAAGCGATCGTGCAGACGCTGTATCCCGATCACTACAGCATCCGGCACGCGTGCCGGCAGGACTACGCGGCGTTCTACCGCGACGAGCTGACGTTCCGGCAGTCCATGCGTTATCCACCCGCCGTCGCCCTGATCAACGTCGTCGTGAAGGCGAGGACGCGCGAGGCCGCGATGCAGGATGCCGGAACGATCGTCGAAGCCCTGCGCGTCCCCGGGCCCGGCGCCTACCGCGTCCTCGGGCCGGCGCCCGCGCCGCTCGTGCGGCTCAAGGGGGAACACCGGGCGCAGTTGTTCCTCAAGGGGACGCACCGGACGTCGATGCGCCAGGCGCTGCTGACGGTACTCGGGTCGCGCCCCGAGATCGCAAGGCGCGCGATCGTTGACGTCGATCCGATGTCGGTCCTCTAAAAACGCGCGAAATTATTGACCCAGAAGCTCCCGGAGTGAGGGGAAGCCCATCGGCGTGGGCGTGGCACACGCGATGAACACGAACAGCGCGACGAGCGCGATGGCGATGCGTGTGGCGCCGAGCGGCTCGGTGTCATCGATGACCGGAGGATGACCGAGCCCCACGAGCCGGAGCATCACCGCCATCAGCAGGACGAGCACGCCCCAGACGGCGATCGACACGAACACCGCCATCAGCGCGGTGGAGGCGAACGTCGCCATCGACACGATGCGCGCGCGGCGGCCGAGCGTCGCAAACGTGATGTGCCCGCCGTCGAGTTGTCCGAACGGCAACAGGTTCAGCGCGGTGGCCAGCATGCCGAACCACGATGCGAACACCATCGGATGCATGTTGAGCGTGTAGCCGTCGGGGAACTCGCCGAACATCAGCCGCGCCGCCCATTGAAAGAGGAGCGGCTCCCCGAGCGTTTCCGTCGGGCCCGTCGGGTTGGCGGTGATCGTCGAGAGATGAAGTCCCAGGAACAGCGCCGGCACGAGGACCGCGAATCCCGCAAGCGGTCCCATCACCCCGATGTCGAACAGAATGCGTCTCGTGGGAAAGCGTTCGCGGATGCGGATGACGGCGCCGAGCGTGCCGGTCGGCCCGAAGGGAAACGGCAGGAAATAGGGGAGCGAGGCATCGACGTGGTAGTAGCGGCACGCGAGATAGTGCCCCATCTCGTGGGCGCCGAGGATCGCGACGATCGTCAGGCTGTACCAGAGACCGTCGAGCAGCAGGCGCGGCTCGAGGTCCACCATGCGCCTGCCGAAATCGGAAAGAAACGCGGCATAATGGCCGACACCGACGAACGTCGTCGTCGCGAGCGCGAGCGCGAAGAGGACGGCGTGCAGCCAGACGCGGTCACGAAACCGGCGCGGCAGCACCGGCACGAAGATCGGTTCGTACGGGACGGGCGGAGCAGGCGTTTCGGACAAAGCGTCCGGCGGCGCGAATCAGCCGCCGATGTTCTGAAGATCCTTGCCGGTCCGTGGGTTACGGCCGATCCCGCGCTTCCGCGGCTTCACCTGAAAGACGCCGAAGCCGCGCAGCTCGATTCGTTCACCTCGCTGCATCGAGAGCCGCATCGCCTCGAATACGGCATCGACCGCCACCTCGGCCTTGACCTTGGTGATATCGGCGATGCGCGACACCTCGTTGACGATGTCGACCTTGATCATGCTTAGGCGCTCCTGCGGATGTCTAAATAGCATAGCCACCGTCACTTACACTGTCAAGCACCGTCCTAACTGAACTTCTGCCATGCCCCTGAAGCACCCTGCGGGTGGTCCTATGGTCGTGCTGGTCGGCCGGCCGAACGTCGGGAAGTCTACCGTGTTCAATCGAATCACCGGCTCCCGTCGCGCGATCGTGACGCCAATCGCGGGCACGACCCGGGACGTCATCGCGAAGCCCGCCGAATGGCAGGGTACTCCGTTCACCCTCGTCGATACCGGCGGGATGTTCGGGGCGAGCGAGGATCCGCTCCACGATCTGGTCGTCGCCCACGGCCGCCGTGCGGTCGAAACGGCCGATGTCCTCGTGTTCGTCGTGGATGGCCGCGACGGGCTGCTGCCGGCCGACGAGGAGATCGCCGCCGCCCTCCGCGGCGCGGACTGCCCCGTCATCCTCGCGGTCAACAAAACGGACGATCGCCGCGCGCGCGGGCGCGCGCTCGAGTTCTACCGCCTCGGGTTCGACCCGGTCTTCGAGATTGCGGCGGAGCACGGCGAGGGCGTGGCGGACCTGCTCGACGAAGTCGTCTCCCGATTGCCCGAGCGGCGCGACGGACGTTCCGCGTCGGAACCGGACCTCGAAGTGGCCGTCGCGATCGTGGGGCGCCCGAACGTCGGAAAGTCCTCGCTGCTCAATCGCCTGCTGCGCGAAGAGCGCTCGATCGTGAGCGCGATGCCGGGGACGACGCGCGACACGGTGGATGCGCTGCTGCGGTGGCACAAGCGCGCGTTCCGGATCGTCGATACGGCGGGCATCAGGCGCCCGGGCCGCGTCGCGCGAGCGGGTCAGGTCGAGGCCGTCAGCGTCCTCCTCGCGCGGCGCGCGATCGAGCAGGCGGACGTGGCGGTGCTGGTCATCGATGCGGTCGAAGGCGCGAGCGATCAGGACGCCGCGATCGCCGGCGAGGCGGACAAGGCGGGCGCCGGGATCATCATCGCGGTGAACAAATGGGACCTGATGAAGGGACGCGGCCCGGAGTTCGTCAAGGAGTTCGACGACAAGCTGCGCCAGCAACTGAAGTTCCTCGACTACGCGCCCGTGCTGCACCTGTCGGCGGCGACCGGCGAGCGCACCCCGCGTCTCCTCGAGACGATCGACAAGGTTGCGGAGGCGCGAACGCAGCGGATCCCGACGGCGGAACTGAATCGGTTCGTCCAGGCGGTGACCGCGGTGCACCCGCCCGCGAGCCCGGGACGGCGAGAAGTGCGGATTCTCTACGCGGCGCAGACGGCGGTCGCGCCGCCCACGTTCGTCTTTTTCACCAACGTCGCCACGAAGTTCCACTTCTCGTACGAACGATTTCTGATGAACCGGCTGCGGGAATCGTTCGGCCTGCTCGGTACGCCGATCCGTCTGCACGTGCGGCGGCGGGAGAGGAAATCGTCCGCCTGAGGGTGGAAATGGACGCGGCTCAATCCCTCGGGAGCAGGTTGCCGAAGAGCGGCTGTCCGCCGCGCGACGCGTAGAAGCCGAACGCCGCGAGGGCGAAGCACGCGGCGATCAGCCAGGCGCTGGTCGTGGCGTACGGCTTGGAGAAATCGGCCGTGAGTTGCGCGTTGTTCAACAACTGGTTGACGAGAAACGCGGTCGCCTGCGCAACCAGCCCGAACGCGAGCAGCGTTGCGACGAGCAGCGCGACGAATGCGATCGCGAACAGGACCGCGACGCCCAACGGATCCTTGTTGATCTCGTTCATCACGAACAGTCCGAAGACGACGAGCGAGACGAACGCGGCCAGCGCCGTGCTCCGGAGCACCGCACGCAGGACCACGAACACGAATGTGGCGAGCAGCGCGTTCTGCAGCGCGTTGGGCACGATTCTGAGGATATATGAGATGACCGCGGGCGCGCCGAGGAGGAAGTCGAGATTGCCGGTTCGAGGTTCGAGCGGCGGCCTCCCAAGGAGGGGCGGGATCGCGTAGAACAACTGACCGAGGAGGGCCAGGGCGATCCCGACGGCGACGCCGATCAGCAGATCGCGCCCGACGCGCGCGTCGCGGATCCTTCCGCCCAGCAGCCGCGTCCACGAGATCAGGATTTCGGGCCAGTAGCGCCGCACGAAGGGTTCGAGCGCGATGTAGAAGACCCACAGAAGTCCGGCGCCGAACATGCCGTATGGAAGGATGTAGAGCGCCTGCGAGCGTTCCACGTCGATTTCCGTGTAATGCCGCGCGCCGACGACCCAGGAGCCGACGAACATCAGCAGCGTGAACCAGGCGAGCCGCGCGGCCGCTTTGTGATCGGCGCGCCCCAGCCGCATGTTCCGCCTCGCGAACGCGAAGCCCGCGATCATCAGCAGAACCCAGACGGCGTTGGTGGCGATCGTGAAAC
>QHWR01000184.1:19708-24496 GCA_003223835.1 Acidobacteriota bacterium
TCGACGCGCGCGCGGAGATCCGCTCGTCCGGGATATGGACCCGTCCAGGCCGCGCGGGCGTCCGCGTACACGCGCGGCGTCCACGCCGGCGCGTCGGAAGCGAACGCGCTCATGTCGAGGTCCGCCGCGTCGAACAGCGGTTTCCAGTTCGCCGGCGCCGCGGGCGGCGCGGTCGACGCGTCGAGCTGCGGCGGCACGCGGACGAATTCCTGCAGCCGTCCTTGCGGATCGAGGACCGCGGTGACCATGCCGGCGATCATCGGCGGAGGATCGCCGACGGTGGGACGCAGAGCCGGGCGCTCGGGCACCAGCAGGACGGGGCTCGCGCGGTACCAGAACGAGAGCGTCGGGAACCGTCCCGTCGCGAGCGAGTCCCAGCGTGTGCGTCGCTGATCGGTCTTCTCGACGTACGAAAGGTACTCGCTGGACAGCATGATCCCGCGCGCGGTATCGACGGCCGGTTCGCCGTCGGCAATCGACGCGGTAAGCGTCCGCGCGCGATCCTCGAGCGCGTCGAGCGATTTGTCGAGCGGCACCCGGGCCAGGAGCGACGTCCGATCCGCTGCGATCGCGCACGCGATCAATCCGAGGACGACGAAGGCCAGCAGCGACAAGCCGGCGGCGACGTGCAGCGCATTCGTCTCGCCGGCCGCCGCGACCATTTCGGGCGACGGCGTTTCGCCCGCGGCCAGCGCCGCCGCGAGGGGATCGCCCCCGGGCAGCCTCGCCGCGACGGCGATCGCGGTCGCGGGACGTTTCGCGGGATCCGGCGCGAGGCAGCGGAAGATGACGCGCTCGACCGCTTCGTCGAGGTCACGCACGAGCACGCTCGGCGGCGTGATCTGCGCCCGCTCGCGCTTGGCGATCAGCTCGGCGACGTTGGCCGCGTCGAGCGCGCGCTGCCCGGTGAACAGCTCGTAGAGCACGAGGCCGAGCGAGTAGATGTCGCTGCGCGGCGTCACCTCGCCGCCGGCCAGTTGCTCGGGGGCCATGTAGGCCGGCGTCCCCGCGCGCAGCGTCTCGCCGATCACCCCCGCGAGGCCGAAGTCGGTAATCCGGATCCGGCCGCTGCCGTCGAGCATGATGTTGGCCGGCTTGAGGTCGCGGTGGACGACGCCGCGGTCGTGCGCGGCGGCGAGGCCGGCGCACATCTGGCGCGCGAGCTCGATCGCGCGGTCGGCGGGGAAACGGCCGACGCGGCGGAGCAAGAGCGCGAGGTCCTCGCCGTCCACGTACTCCATCGAGAGAAAGGTGTGGCCTTCGAATTCGCCGACGTCGTAGACGCGGCAGACGTTGGGATGGGAGACCTGGCGCGCCAGGCGGACTTCGGTGTGGAGCTGGGTGAGGCGCGCGGGGTCGCGGTCGAGCGCTTCGGGGAGGAACTTGAGCGCGACCGGCTGGCCGAGCTTCAAGTCGTCGGCGCGATAGACCTCGCCCATGCCGCCGCGGCCGAGCCGGCCGACGATGCGGTAACGGCCGTCGAGGATCGCGCCGGGCGGAAAGCGGCCGTGGTCGATCGCGTCGGTGGAGGTGAGCCGGCCCCTGCTGTCATTGTCGCGAGCAGCTCTCGCTCCGCGCGAATCGCGGTCGCCATAGCGCGGTCGTGAATCCGCTAACCGCGTGACGTCATCGTTCCACAGCGGGGTCGAGCAGCGCGGACAGACCTCGAGCGTGTCGGGCACGTCGGCGGCGCAGACGGGACACGCGGGCACGGGGCGGATTGTACAGGAAGGCAGGAAGGCAGAAGGCAGAAGGCAGGAAAGCAGAAGGCGGAGCTGCCGACTCTTGCTATACTTGCCCGAGCGCCCTCAATGCCCGCCGAGACGGTCCCGATCCCGAACCGGTCGTTGTTCAGGCAAAACGAGGTCTGCGAGATCGCGCAGCTGCAGCCGTACGTGCTGCGGTCGTGGGAGGCGGAGTTTCCGGACCTCGGGGTCGCGAAGACGAAGGACGGGCCGCGCGTGTATCGGCGCGGCGACGTCGAGCGGGTGCTACGGATCAAGCAGCTGCTTTTCGGCGACGGGCTCACGCTCGCGGGCGCGCGGCGGCGGATGCAGGAGGAGCGCGGCGAGCCGGACGCGGACGGCGCGCCGCTCGACGAGCTGCTGAAGACCGACGCGCGCGAACGGATCCTGCGCGTGCGCCAGTCGCTCCGCGAGCTCGCGTCGCTGCTCGCGCAGCGGCCGGGATCGCACGCGGGCGGCGATGGCGAGTTTCAGCTGGCGGCGCCGGCGCCCGCGCATCGCATGAAGCGCGCGACGAAGCCGGCGGTGAAGAGCGCGCCGGCGAAATCCGCGAAGCGCCGCGCAGCGGCACGATGATGGAGAGCAATGCACAGCATCGGGATGTAGCGCAGCCTGGTAGCGCACCTGACTGGGGGTCAGGGGGTCCCGGGTTCGAATCCCGGCATCCCGATCAGTTTTCACCATTCCTTCTCGTCAGCGATCACACTTTTCACGAATCGATCGTGTAGCGGCTTCTCGCGCCGCGATCTCACTTCTGTTCGCGACGTTCGTTACACAACAGGGATTCCGTCACGTTCCTGTCGGCGTCACCAGCCGTGTGCGCACACGCCGCGATCGATCTCGTCTCGCGAACACACCCGATCGGTCAACTACTTCGGAACGGATACCGCCATTGCGCGCGCGGTGGCACGTTTTGCGCAGGCGGCGGCCTCATCAACGGACAGGTCACCCGATCGGAGGTGAGGGGGCCAGTGTGGCTCGAGTCGTGCCCGAGGGCACGACCCGGGTTGGTGACGAAAGTGATCGTTCACCAGGGCTACCAAATCTCCGGACCGGCCACGCATCGCGCATCGATGCCCGTGGTCCTCAACTATCTCGTCGCCGCCGTCCTCCTGACGGCGCGCCCGAGCAGCGCGCAGGATGCGCTGAGCGCCGTCCGCGATCTCTACAACGCCGCCGCCTACGAAGACGCACTGGTGCGGCTGAACACCCTCCAACGAAGTCCGCAGGCGCGCGACGAGCGCCGCGCGATGGACGAGTACCGCGCCTACTGCCTGCTCGCGCTCGGCCGGACGTCCGAAGCGGAGCAGGCGATCGAAGCGGTCGTCACAGCGGCGCCGTCGTTCCATCCCTCGGAGCGCGACGAATCGCCGCACGTGCGCGCCGCGTTCCGCGACGTGCGCCAGCGCGTGCTGCCCGCGATCATCCAGCAGCGCTACATCGAGGCGAAGGCGACGTTCGATCGCGGCGACCGGGCCGCCGCGAAAGTGGAGTTCCAGCAGGTCGTGGATCTGCTCGGCCAGGAAGATCTGGCCGCGATCGTGGACAAGCCGCCGCTCTCGGAACTGCGAACGCTCGCCACGTCGTTCCGCGATCTGAGCGCGAAAGCCGCACCCGCTCCTGCGCCCCGATCGGCCCCGACGCCGGCTGCGGCCGGCGCGAGAGCCACGGGAGCGCCGCGGATCTTCGGGTTGGAGGATTCGAGCGTGGCGCCTCCGGTCGCGATCCGCCAATCCTGGGCGGCGCTTGGCGACGTCTTCGCGGTACGCACGGGAACGATCGCCATCGTGATCGACGAAACCGGCGCGGTCGAGTTGGCGGCCATGACCGACCCGGTCAATCCCGTCTACGACCGTCTTGCGATCGCGACCGCGAAGGGCTGGCGCTACAGACCTGCGACGCTGGACGGCGCCCCCGTGAAATTCCGCAAAGTCATTCTGCTCGATTTGAAAGCGACGCGCTAACGACCGGGTCTCATGAGGAGGACTGTGTGACGACGCTCATCTCGATATCGGTGGCCGGCCGGTGCCGCTCGCGCGCGTGGGCGTGCGCACTGGCCCTTGCATTCGTGGTTCCGCTGGCGTTCGCGCGTCCCGCCTTCGCCCAGGCGGGATCGGGCGTCGCCGCGATCGAAGGCACGGTGACGGATCCCGACAACCGGCCAGTTGTCGGAGCGCTCGTCATCATCGTCAGCAGCGAGACCGGGTACGAACGCACCGTGTACACCGATGCGCGCGGGCGCTATGTCGCGTCCGGGATGCCGGTGAGCACGTATGTCGTGGATGTATCGGCGCCCGCGTTCGCGGCCACGCAGCGCACAGGGGTGCGCCTGAGCGTCGGCGCCACGGAAACGCTCGACGTCAGCCTGAAGATCGCGAAGGTCACCGAGACGGTGACGGTGACGGCGGCGGCGCCGCTGCTCGATAAGCACGAGACGGCGACGAGCAGCACGGTGGACGCCCGGGCGGTCGCGCAGCTGCCGATTCGCGGCCGCGACTTCACGGAGTTCGTGCAGCTCACGCCGGCCATCACGCAGGAATCCGATCGCAACGGCCTCGTCATTTCCGGCCAGCGATCGATCAACTCGAACATCGCCATCGACGGAACCGACTTCAACGACGCGCTGCAGGGAAACCAGCGGGGCGGCAACGAAGGGGTGTTCTTTTTCCCGCAGGCGGCGGTGCAGGAATTCCAGGTGATCCGCAGCGGCGCCACGGCGGAAATCGGACGTACGAACAGCGGGTTCATCAACGTCGTCACCAAGTCGGGGTCGAACAACCTGCACGGCGAAGCGTTCTATTACGACCGCGAGAAGGCGCTCACCTCGCCGGACGCGTTCGACCGGAAACTGAACAACCAGCAGAGCCAGTTCGGCGGGGCGATCGGCGGACCGCTTCAGCACGATCGCGCGTTCCTCTTCGGCGCCGCCGAACAAAGTTTGCTGAAGGTCCCCTACATGGTGCAGTTCGACGCGCAGGCGGCCGGCGTCGCGGTGCCGGCGAACCTGCTGGCGCTGCAGGGAGAGCAGCGCGGCACCAACTAT
>QHWR01000400.1:0-2366 GCA_003223835.1 Acidobacteriota bacterium
AAGGTTGGGAAGGGCGTTTACGAGTACTGACGGATGACCGAGGACCCACCGATTATTGCTGCGCCTGCCCGTAACCTGCTAGAGTAGCTGCCGCTTCTTCCAAACTCAGCTGCGAGCAGGAAACCCATGACCCTTTCACGCCGCACGTCGGCGCGCCGCGTCGCTTTTTGTGTGTTCGTTGCCTTGGCTGTGCCCGCGTTGGGCGGCACGTCTCTGTGGTCCGCCGCGACCGCGGCGGGCGCGCGGGTCCTGAACCTCGCGCTCGGACGGCCGGCCTATGGTGGCGGCGGCGCGACGATGATGACGGGGCCGACGGTGACGGCGACCAAGGTCGACGCGCTGCTGGTCGACGCCGACGCGGACGGCAAGGCGGACGTCGGCGACACGATTCGCTATACGGTCGCGATTACGGCGAGCGGCGCGGACGCCACCGGCGTCCACTTCGCCGACACGCCCGACCCGAACACATCGCGCGTGGGCGGATCGATCGTCGTCTCGCCGACCGCGTTCAACGAAACCTATCAGGCCGTTGGCAACATGACGGTGAGCACCGCCGCCATCGGGTCCACCTGCGGCGACAACGTGCTGCACAGCGTCACGTGCAACGACCAGCTGCGCGGCGGATCGATTACGGGGTTCGGCCCGACGCTGGGCACGGCGAACGGCACGGCGCCGGGCGGCCTCGCGTTCATCACGACGTCGAACGGCGGCACCGTCGTCCTCGATCCGATCGGGACGTTTGGGTACAACCCGTCGGCGGGGTTCGAAGGAGCGGACAGTTTCTTCTACACGATCGCGAATGCGGCGGGCAGCGACGTCGGGCAGGTGACGATCAACGTCGGCGGCGCCAACGGGATGGTCTGGTTCGTGGCGCCCGGCGGCGGGGGCTCCGGCAAGCAGACGAGTTCGATCAGCCTGTCATCGCTGCAGGCGATCAACAACGGCGTCGGGACGAATCCGGCCGCAGGGGACACGATCTTCCTGTTCGAAGGGGCGCACACCGGTCCGATCAAACCAGAAGCTGATTGGTCAGGACGCGACGGTTTCCATCGACACGCTCGGCGGGCCGGTGCCGCGGCCCGGGCAGGCGTATCCCGCGATCAACCCGACGGGCACCAACGTGACGATCACGAGCGGCGCCGCGGCGATCACGCTCGGCCTGGACAACACGCTGGCGGGCTTGTCGGTTGGCAACTCGACGACGGCGATCCTCGCGCCGACCGGTGTTGCCGTCGGCATGGTGAGCGTGCGCGAAGTCGCGATCAACACGAACGGCCAGGCCATCAACATCGGCACCAGCGTCGCCGGGACGAGCGCGACGTTCCCGAGCACGCCGACGTGGACGGGCTTTACGTCGGTGACGTCGACCGGCGGGCAGATCGGCGTGTACCTGGGCAACGTGAATGGGACCGTGAATCTCGGGAATGGCCAGCTGACCGGCAACTCCTTCCACGCGTTCGACGTGGAAGGCGGCAACGCGACCATCGCGTACGCGGGCACGATTCAGAATTCCAACCACCGCCAGGTGAGCATCTTCAACAAGAGCGCCGGCAACGTGACGTTCTGGGGACCCATCACCGGCACGGGCGAGGGCATCACGCTGATGTTCAACAACCTCGCGACGTTCACGTTCAGCGGCGGCGTGAATATCAACAGCGGTACGAACCCGGCGTTCACCGCAAAGCTGGGCGGGACCGTCACCGCCACCGGCAGCACCAACACGCTGGCGACGACGACCGGCATGGCGCTCGACGTGGAGAACGTGACGATCGGCGCGAGCGGGTTGACGTTTCACAGCATCACCGCGGGCACGGGCGCCAGCGGTCCGGCAAACGGCATCATCCTGAATACGACAGGGTCTTCAGGCGGACTCACGGTGACCGGCAACGGCAACACGTCACTTGGCGGCGACAGCTCCGGGGGCACGATCCAGCACACGACCGGTCACGGCATTTCCCTGACCAGTACGCAAAGCCCGTCCTTCACCAACCTGAACATCCATGACACGACGGGCAGCGGCATCAACGGTACCCAGGTGACCAACTTCCTGTTTACGAGCGGGACTATTGACGTCTCCGGGACGGGAGGGACGCCCGACGATTCGAACATTTCGTTCAACGACAACATTGGCAACACGACCGCGAACGTGACCGGAACGGTGACGGTCAGCAACAGCATCCTCAACCATTCGCGATATCACGGTGTGGACATCACGAACTACAACGGCACGATCGACAACTTGACCGTGTCGGGCGACACGTTCACGAGCGATTTGTCCGTATCGACGTCGCTGGGGACGGCGATTCATGTGAACCTGAATGGAACCGCTACGACGGTCGGCAACCTGACCAGGGCGACCTTGAGCA
>QHWR01000400.1:2393-2879 GCA_003223835.1 Acidobacteriota bacterium
TCCAGGTGGTCGGCGGCAATGCGGCCGACGTCAATGGCGCGCCGACCGCATCGATGGGAACGCCGGGTGACGTCACCAATGTGATTGCCATCACCGGCAACAAGATGGACGGTGGGTCCCTTGGCGTCGGAAATCAACCGGATCGATTCTTTACCGGCGGCATCAACGGGCGCGGCAACGGCAACTTCGACATTTCGGACAACGGAACGCTGGTGCAGCCGATCACGCACATCGACGGGGTCGTCGTGGAACTCGATAACTTCGGTCCCGGCGCGATGACGTCCCGTATCACGAATAATTTCATCGTCTCCAACAATGCGGTGGGTTCGGCCGGCATTGCGCCCGGGTGCGACGCCGACTCCCTGACCACAACGCCCGACAACGGGACCATGACGGGCTTCGTCAGCGGCAACCACGTGAGCCAGAACGACGGCCCCGACATTTTTGCGATTGCGAGAGGATCGTCCTGCACGTTGAATGTCACGA
>QHWR01000014.1 GCA_003223835.1 Acidobacteriota bacterium
TGATGATGATGGGCGTGCGCGCCGCGCGCCTTCTGCGAGCGGCGCTCGGCGCGGTGGCGCTGGGCGCGTTCCTGACCGCCTGTCACGGCCCGACCGCACCGGAGCAGACGCTGCCGATCGGAAGATGGACGGGCGACGGGGCGTGTCTGGCCGTTGCCGAGACGCAGTGCGACGTCGCGGTCGGGTGCGGTCACGGACAGTTCCCGAGACCGGCCGTCCGCGCTGACGGAACGTTCGACGTCGACGGCACCTACCGCGTCGAAATCGGGCCGATCTCCACCGATCCGCCGCCGGCCGCGCACTTCTCGGGTTCCGTCAGGGACGGGATCGTGATCCTGACCGTCGTGCCGAGCGGTGGTGTGCCGCCACGCGCCACGTTCACGATGCGCCCGGCTTCGGCCGGCCGTTGTCCCGTACCGTGCCTGTGAGCACGTAGCTCGCGTTACGTAAACGCCAGGGCGGCGCTCGTCCTCGCGCTACTTACTTGACCGGCCACTGGATCGACTCGGTGCGCGCGCTTTTCAAATATCGTTCGATCCGCGCGACGGTAGCCGGGTGCGCGGCCGCGACGTCGTGCCGTTCGCCGGGGTCTGCAACGAGATCGTACAACTCCAGCGCGATGTCCTTCTTCAGGCGCACGGCTTTCCACGCCCCCATGCGAACCGCCTGCTGAAACCCGCGCTCGTGGAACTCCCAATACAGGAACGGATGCGTCCGCTGCGGCTCGCCGCGCAGCGCGCGCGCCATCGACATGCCGTCGAGTCCCGGCGGGACCGCCGCGCCGGCGACGTCCGCGAGCGTGGGCAGCATGTCCCAATGCGCCCAGACGTGATCGCTGACGCGGCCGGCGGGGATCGTCTGCGTCCACCGCGCGATCATCGGCACGCGGATGCCGCCTTCGTAGAGATCGCGCTTGATGCCGCGCAGACCGGCGGCGCTTCGAAAGAACCCGGGATCGCCGCCGCCTTCCTGATGCGGGCCGTTGTCGCTCACGAAGATCACGAGCGTCGATTGGTCGAGGCCGCGTGCGTGCACGATGTCCGTCAGCCGGCCGATGTCGCCGTCCATCCGCGTGATCATGGCGACGAACGCCGCATGCGGCGTCGGCTGCGAGCGGTATCCGAGCGATGGCGCTTCGGGGCCGGTCGGCCGCGCGTCGGCGGCCGGGTTCGCATATGGATGCTCCTCGAACCGTCCGCGAAGCGGACTGATCGCGTCCTCGGGCGCGCGCAGCTCGGCGTGCGGCACGGTGTAATTGAGATACAGGAAGAACGGACGCGCATCATCCCGTTCGATGAAGCCCGCCGCCTCCGTCGTGAACAGGTCGTTGACGTAATCGCGGTCGGGATCGGTCGCGACGCGCTCGCCGTTGCGCCACAGGTGATCCGTGTATTGCCGGTGCGCGTGACGATGATCGAGGAAGCCGAACGCGTATTCGAAGCCCTGCCGGTCGGGCTGTCCCGTCGTTCCCGGCGTGCCGAGGCCCCACTTGCCAATCACCGCGGTGCGGTAACCGACCGCGTGCAGCACCTCGGCGACGGTGACGTCCTCGAGGCGCAGCGGGATCTCTCCGTTGCCGCGAATCCACGCGTGGCCGGTGTGCAGGCCCGTCATGAGCGCGGTCCGCGACGGCGCGCAGACCGTGCTGCCGGCGTAGTACTGCGTGAAGCGGATCCCTTCGCGCGCGAGTCGATCGAGCGCAGGCGTCGCGAACCGCGTCTGGCCGTACGCGCTCAGATCGCCGTAGCCCAGATCATCGGCCTGAATCAGGAGCACGTTGGGACGCGACCGCTGTGAGCGCGGCTGAGGCACCACGGTCCACGCGGCGCTCACTGCGAGCCCGAACACCAACACGGGCGCGATCAGGCCGTTGCAGAACAACGGCCCGAATGCCGAATGTCGATTGCCGAATGCCAAAAGCGGCTTGCTCCCAGCATTTGGCATTTGACATCCTTTAGGGCACTGGCGGTTGGTCAGTCAGTCCCTCGTCCCTCGTCCCTCGTCCTGAGTCCCTCGTCCTGAGTCCTTCGTCCTGAGTCCTTCGTCCTGAGTCCTTCGTCCTGAGTCCTTCGTCCCTGGTCCGGCGTCCCTAGTCCTTGGTCCCGGCAGGGGACTCGGGACGTCGCCCGAGGGACCCGGGACGAGGGACCCGGGACGAGGGACGAGGGACCAGGGACTGACGTTTACGTTTACGTCACCCTCGCCTCTCACCTCGTGCCGACGATGACGAACGCGAGCCCGAGCTGCGAGGCGCGTTGGTTCACGGCGGCGACGTCGGCCGTCAGGAACCGATCCGTCTCGCTGGTCAGCGCCTTCAGCTCCTGCTCCTGCTGCTCCAGCACCTGCTGCATGCCCGCGGTCGGCGGCCCTTCCGCCTCGATCGCCCACATCTGCAGCGGCGCGAGGCGCGAGTAGAGGCGCGTCCCGCCGCGCATCGCCAGGATGTCGTACGTGACCTCCGCGGTCGGGTTGTGCAGCTTGTCTTCGAGCGCGTCCGCCTTGGCGATCGCCGCCCGCGCGGATGACAGCAGATCGCCGACGCCCGCGTCGTTCTTGCGCGGCTCGAGCGCCGCGATCCGCGCCTTCAACTGGTCGCGCACGGAGCGCACCTGGTTGACGGCGTCGGTCAGTCGCGAGATGTCGTCGCGGACGCGCAGCCCGAACGCGGTCTGCGCCTCGAGGTCCGCCTGCGACAGATCGCCGCGCGGATCGGCCGCCACGCGCAGCGGCGACGTCAGCGTCTTGCCATTGACCGTCAGCCGCACGGTGTACGCGCCCGGCGCCACGCGCGGACCCTCGGCCGGATCGCCCGTATCGATCTTCGCGTTCTTGATCTTCCGAGCTCCCTCGTACTTGAGATTCCATACGGCGCGCTGCACCCCGGCGTCGGTGGGGAGCACCGACTTTTTCAGCTCCTCGGGGTCCGGATTGTCTTCGCTGTTGTCCGGCTCCTTCGGGACGCTGCTGAGCGTCCGCACGACGCGATTCTGCGCGTCCACGATCTCCAGCATGACCGGCCCGGACGGCTTGTCCTTCAGATAGTAATAAATGGATGCGCCGTGAGGCGGGTTGTCGAAGCGCCCGGCGCGCCCGCCGTAGTCTCCCGAACCGTAGCGCCACCGGATCGCATCGGCGACCGGGAACAGGTGCGCTTCGTCCTTGCCGATGCGGTCGCCGAAGTCGCGCACGGGCTGCAGGTCGTCGAGAATCCACAGCGACCGGCCGTGCGTCGCCAGCACGAGGTTGTCGTCCTTGACGACCAAATCGTGGACGGCGACGGTCGGCAGATTGAGCTGCAGCGATAGCCAGGTCTTCCCGTCGTCGCCGGAGAACATCACGCCGCGTTCGGTCGCGACGTAGAGTTGCCCGCGCTTCCCGGGATCTTCACGCACCGAGTGCAGGTAGATGTCCTTCGACAATCCCTCGTCGAGTCGTTTCCACGTCTTGCCGAGGTCCGTCGTCTTGCAGAGGTACGGACGCATGTCGTCGAGCCGGTGCGCGTCGACGACGACGTAGGCGGTGTTCGCGTCAAAGGGGGACGGCTCGATGATGCTGACGGTGCCCCATTCGGGAATGCCGGGCATCGCCTTCGTGACGTCCGTCCAGTTCTTGCCGCCGTCCGTCGTGACGTGCACGAGCCCGTCGTCGCTGCCCGCCCAGATCAGGTCCTTCTGCTTCGGCGACTCCGCGATCGCGAACACGGTGCCGTACGTCTCGACGCCGGTGTTGTCGCCGGTGATCGGTCCGCCCGCCCACTTCTGTTTCGCCTTGTCGTTGCGCGTGAGGTCCGGACTGATCGCTTCCCAGCGCTGGCCGCCGTCGCCGGTTCTGAAAATGACCTGCGCGCCGTGATAGATGACTTTCGGATCGTGCGGCGAGCCGGCGATCGGGGCGGTCCACTGGAATCGGTACTTCATGTCTTCGCCGCCGTGCCCCGACGGATTCTCGGGCCAGGCGCTGACGTTGCGCGATTCGCGCGTGCGGTAGTCGTACCGGGTGATGATGCCGAGGTACTCGCCCGCGTAAACGATGTTGGGATCCGACGGATCCGAGACGACGTGGCCGGCTTCGCCGCCGCCGACGTCGTGCCAGTCGGCGAGCGCGATCGCGTTCGTCAAGCTGTCGCTCGGACCTTGCGCGGTGCCGAGATCCTGCATCGCGCCGGCGACCCAGTACGGACGGCGGCTGTCGGCGGAGACGTGATAGAACTGCGCAATCGGGAGCGGCGGCGTGTGCCGATCATCCGCTTCGGATTCTCGGGATCGATCCAGACGTCGTGGTTGTCGCCGTGCGGCAGGCCGCGCACGTACTGGATCGTCTTGCCGCCGTCGATTGAATGCAGCATCGGCACCTGCGGGAACCACACGTCGTCGGCGTTCCGCGGGTTGACGGTGATCGTCGAGTAATACCAGGCGCGCTGGCGGAGCGCGCGGCTGGCATTGATCAGCGTCCAGTTCTCGCCGCCGTCGTCGGATCGGAACAGCCCGCCCTTGTCGGCTTCGATCAGGGCGTAGACGCGTCGATCGTCGGACGGCGCGACCGCGACGCCCACCTTGCCCCAGATCCCTTCGGGCAGACCGTGCTCGGTGATTGACTTCCACGTGTCGCCGCCGTCGCGCGACACGTACAGCCCGCTGCCGGGGCCGCCGCTCTGCAGATCCCACGGATAGCGGCGCGCCTGCCAGAAGCCGGCGAACACGGTTGACGGCGCGTTCGGATCGACGGCGACGTCGGACGCGCCGGTGCTGGCGTCCTTCCGGAGGACCTGCTGCCAGGTCTTTCCGCCGTCGCGGGTGCGATAGACGCCGCGCTCGGGATTCGGGCCGAACGCATGGCCGAGGACCGCCGCGAACGCGATGTCCGGGTTCGTCGGGTGAACCGCCATCGTGCCGATTTGTCCCTCCTGCGTCCACACGTGCGTCCACGTCTTGCCGCCGTCGGTGGATTTGTAAATGCCGTTTCCGGCGCCGACGTTCCCGCGGATGTTCGCTTCCCCCGATCCGACGTAGACGACGTTGCGATCGCCTGGCGCGACGGCGATCGATCCGATTGACGAGATCGGCTGGTCGTCGAAGACCGATTTCCACGTCGCGCCGCCGTCCGTCGATTTCCACACGCCGCCAGACGCCGTCGCCGCGAAGTACGTGGACGGATCGCCGGGCACACCGGCGACGCGCGACACGCGTCCTCCGGCCGCGGGACCGATGTTGCGATATTTGAGCGCCTTGAATTCCTTCGGGCTGTCGCGCCACGCGGGCTTCTCGGGCTCCTGCGCGCCCACGGCCATCACGGCAAGGACAGAAAGAAGGAAGACGGAAGATCCAAGACGGAAAGGCATGCGGCAGAGTTTATCGTAATATTCACCAGCGATGAGAAGCGTGAGCGGGCTCGAGAAGCCGGCGGTCCAATGGACGTTCGTCGCGATCGCGTTCGCGTTGATCGTCGTCGTCATGCTGTCGGGCGTCGCGCTGACGCGGATGCGCGCGGCGATGGACACGGCGCGCGCCGACGCGATGCAGGCCCGCGTCGATCGCGAGCAGATCGAGGCGGCCTTTCAGCGCGAGCGGTCGGCGCGCGAGTCCCTCGCGCTGCAGCTCGGACGCGAGCGCGGCGGGGCGACCGGCGGAGCGGCCGGCCCGCCGACGCTGACGCTGTCGCCGGTCCGCGCCAAATCGCCGAAAGGGCCGGAACTCGCCGTGCCGCGGACGTCCGCGCCGCTCATCGTGCTGCGGCTGCTGCTGCCCGCGAAGGCGCCGGCCGACGCGAGCTACGAGGTCCGGCTGCGGTCGTGGACGACGGGCGATTTGCTGTGGCTGCGCAGCGGCCTGCGCGCCGGCACGGCCGACGGCAAGGCCGCGGTCATCGCGCCGATCGCGAGCGATGTGTTCGCGCCAGGGCCGTACGAGTTGATCGTCAACACGATCGGATCGTCGCCGCTGCCGATCGCCGTGTACGAGGTGTCCTTTATCGAACACCGGCAGTAAATCGCCGCGCGCTTGGGCGCAGCCATTATTTGCTCCGGCTCCGCGGCTTCGCTGCGCGGGGTCCCCGGCGCGCACGCCTGCGCGCTGGGGTGCAAGTTCACTCCGCCTCCGCAAACAATGGCTGCGCCTGACGCGCGCGGCGGCATCAGCTCCCGGCCCTCCGTCCTCGGCCCTCGGTCCTCGATCCTCATTCGTCCCGCCAACTGTCATTCCTGTAATCGCGCGTGCTGCTGCGACACACGGCGCGCAGCCGCGTGAACGCCGGGTTCCCGGCAACGTCGGAATCACTCAAGAAACCCACGCACTGTGGACGGAACAGCGTTGGTACGTCGCGTGCTGTGCAGCAGAAGGTCAGGTCTTCCTCCTCGACCTCACCTTTCATTATTCGTTGCGAGGCGCACCCATAGAAGGAGTCTGTGGTCATGTCCCGTTTGTCCATGTTTGTTGCTGCGTTGCTGTTGTCCGCCAGCGCCGCGCTCGCCCAGGGCGAGCAGTCCGGCGCATTGAGCGGCCGCGTTTCTTCCACTGATGGCCTGTCGCTTCCCGGCGCGACGGTGACGGCGACGTCGCCTGCGCTGCAGGGACCGCGATCCGCGGTCGCCGACGTCAACGGGGTTTACCTGCTGCGCGGCCTCCCGCCCGGCGAGTACGTCGTCCGATTCGAGATGAGCGGACTGACGACGGTGGAGCGCAAGGCCGCGGTTGCGCTCGGCGCGATCGTGCCGCTCGACCAGACGCTGACGCTCGCGCCCGTGCGCGAGGCCGTTGACGTCCGGGCGGCGCTGCCGCCGGCGGTCACGACGCCCGCGGGCGCGACGAACCTGCGGCTCGCCGACGCGCAGCCGCTGCCGCTCGGCCGGACGCCGTTTCTGATCGCGGAGCTTGCGCCGGGGTTGACCGACAACACGCCGAACCAGACGCAGGTGACGATCGGCGGCGGCTTCGCGTACGACAACGTCTTCCTGATGGACGGCGTGGACATCAACGACAACGTGCTCGGACAGCCGAACAACCTGTTCATCGAGGAGGCGCTCGACGAAGTGCAGGTGCTCACGTCGGGGATCGGCGCCGAGTACGGGCGATTCGGCGGCGGCGTGGTGAACGTCGTGACGAAGAGCGGAGGCAACACCTTCTCGGGCGCGTTCCGCACGAACTTCTCGAATCCTGCGTGGAGCGTGGAGACGCCGATCGAACGGCGCAATCAGATCACGCGGCGGAGCAAGCTCTCCGCCGCCTACGAAGGCGTCGTCGGGGGACCGATCGCACGCGACCGCGTCTGGTTCTTCGGCGCCACGCGGGTGGAGCGCGCGACCACCGCGGGCCTGTTCCAGCAGACCAACATCCCGTTCACCAGCGCGAACCACAACCGGCGGTACGAAGCGAAGGTGACCGCGACCGTTCGGCCGGGTCATGCGCTGCAGGCGACGTTCATCGACAACGCGACGGATCTCGTGCAGCCGGCGCTCGCCGCGAGCATCGATCCGCGCGCGATGACGACGCCGTCGACGCCGAATCGGCTGGGCGTCGCCACGTGGCGCGGGGTCATCGGGTCGCGGCTGTTCGCGACGGCGCAGTACTCGCAGAAGATCTGGAACCTGACAAACGCCGGCAACACGTCGACCGACATCCACGAATCGCCGTTCCTGACGCGCGGTCTCACCGGGATGCCGGCCGGGCTTCAGTACAACGCGCCGTACTTCGACTCGACGGATCCGGAAACGCGGAACAACCGCCAGGTGACGGCGACGCTGTCGTACCTGCTCGGACGGCGCGGCATCGGCAGCCACGAGTTGAAGACGGGGTTCGAATATTTCGTGTCGTCGCGCAAGACCGGCAACTCGCAGACGTCCACCGGCTACGTGTTCCAGACCGACTACAAGCTGGATGCGTCGAGCGCGCCCGCCCTCGACGCGAGCGGACGCCTGATCCCGCGCTTCATCCCCGGCACGACGCGGATGCAGACGTGGATGCCGGTCCGCGGCGCGGCGATCGACATGACGACCGCGTCGATCTTCGCGACCGATCGGTGGACGCTCGGTCCCCGGCTGACGGCTGACGTCGGGTTGCGATACGAACACGCGTCGAGCGACGCGACGAACCAGACGCAGAAGGTGAGCACGGGGATCCTGATGCCGCGCCTCGCCGCCAGCTACGACCTGACGGGCGAACGCCGCACCGTGGCGCAGGCGACGTTCGGCGTCTACACGGGGACGTACAACGGCGTGCAGTTCTCGCGCAACAGCAGCGCGGGGAACGCCGATCGGATCACTGGAAGCTACACCGGTCCCGCGGGCGAGGGCGTCGATTTCGCGCCGGGGTTCGACCCGGCCAACTACACGACGATTGCCGGGACGTTCCCGACCGTGAACATCTTCTTCGATCCGAAGCTGACGGCGCCGCACACCCGCGAGCTCACGCTGGCGCTCGGCCGCGATCTCGGGCACGGCGCGTGGGCGCGCGGCACCTACGTCCACCGCCACGCCACGGACTTCGTCGAGGACTTCATCACGATCGCGGACGGCAAGACGACGGTCGTCAAGAACGGCGTCAACTTCGGCACGTTCGACAACGCCGTCTATCGCAACACCGATCTCGCGAAGCGTGATTACGATGCGGTGCAGCTGCAGTCCGCCTGGAACGCGCGTCGCAATCTGACGATGGCGGGGCAGTGGACCGTGCAGGTGCGCAACGACGGCAACTTCGAGGGAGAGGCAACCAATCTTCCCGCGATCCCGTCGCTCGTCGGGGACTACCCCGAGCTGTACGTGGCGAGCCGCGATTTTCCGGCGGGCCGCGTGGACGATTTCCAGCGCCACAAAGTCCGCGTCTGGGCGTCGTACGGCCTCGACTTCGGGACGGCGGGGCGCCTCGATCTCGCGCCGATGTATCGCTACAACTCCGCGCGGACGTTCAGTTACGTCACGACCGTCGCGCTGTCGGCAATCCAGCTCGCGAACAATCCGGGCTACGCCCGCGTGCCCACGTCGCAGTCGCTGTTCTTCGGCGAGCGCGGCGCCGGCACCTTCGCCGGCTACGGCCTGGTGGACTTCGCGGCGACGTGGAGCGTCCCCGTCTGGCGGTCGCTGCGCCCGTGGTTCAAGGTCGAGGTCCTGAACCTCGCCAACAACCAGAAGCCGATCAGCTGGGACACGACGATCGCCGCCGACAACGCGGGCCCGAAGGACGCGAACGGTCTGCCGCTCGCGTACATCACCGGGCCGAAGTTCGGCGAGACCACAAAGAACGGCGATTATCCGCGTCCTCGTCCGGGGCTGGATGGCGGACGGACGTATCTGATGTCGTTCGGATTGCGGTTCTAGAAAGCCGAACGCGTCAATGCCGAATGCTCAATGCTAAATGCCAAAAGAGCGGCGTCACCCGCCACGTTCGTCGTCGGCATCAGAGTTCTTCTTGATGGTCGTCAGAATCGCCTTCAGTTGTTTCGCTTCCTCGAGCAGAGGCGCGGTCGTCGCGGCTAAACGTTTTTCCGACACGACGATTAGGCGAAGCCAGTAGTGCGCTTCGAAACACTCTTTGCGCGCGACGGCGACCTTGGCACGGAAGTCGGGCTTGGTCTGGCCGGCGTCGGCCTCCTCGAGGTTAGCGCCCACGGACGTGCCAGAATTTAATAGCTGCCGCGTCAGACGCTGAGTCACCGGATGAGCATCGCCGAGGTTGTGGCAGAACCTCACAATGCCGGACGCGAACTCGAAAGCCCGTTCCTGAATGTCATAAGTCGGCATGCCCGGATGGAAGCATGCCTCCTGCCATCGCAATCCATTGGAATAATTCACCGATTACCCAGTCTTTATCGCAACGAATGCAATCAATTTCGGCGAGAGCCGTGGCGGTTCTTGCAATCAGACGGCAGCCGACGACCCAGCTTTCTTTTGACATTTGGCATTGGGCATTAGCATTTTGCCAGGCGCGTTTGGCATTTAGCATTTGGCATTTAGCATTGACGTTTGGCATTCACTGTCTGGTATTTAGCATTGGCATGATGCGCTTTCACATCGGCACCTCCGGCTACAACTATCCCGAATGGCGCGGGAGCTTTTACCCGGACAAGTTTCCGGCGGACAAGATGCTCGGCTATTACGCGGAACGATTTCAGACGGTGGAGATCAATTACACGTTCTACCGGATGCCGAACGAAAAGCTGCTCGCCGGCTGGTCCGCGGGGACGCCGTCCGAGTTCACGTTCACGCTGAAGGCGCCGCGCCGCATCACGCACGACGCCAAGCTGCAGCGCTGTGAAGATCTGGCCCAGGCGTTCTGCCGGATCGCCTCGTCGCTCGGCCCCAAGCTCGGGGTGCTGCTGTTTCAGTTGCCGCCGACGTTCAAGCGCGACGACGCGGTGCTCGCGGCGTTTGCGGATTTGCTGCCGCACGGGACGCGCGCCGCGTTCGAGTTCCGGCACGTATCCTGGCACGACGACGCCGTGTTCCGCATTCTCAGCGAGCGCAACCTCGCGCTCTGCGTGGCCGACAGCGAGAAGATGACCACACCCCTCGTCGCCACCGCCGACTACGCGTATTTCAGGCTGCGCGACGAAGGCTATCAGTCCGCGGACATCGCACGGTGGGGGGGTGCGATCCGCGCGCTCGACCGTCCGCGCGACGCGTTCGTCTATTTCAAACACGAGGAACAGGGGAAGGGGCCCGCGTTTGCGGCTTCGCTGCGCGAAATGCTGAATGCTGAATGCTGAATGCCGAAAGCATGCTCATTCAGCATTCGGCATTCGACATTCGGCACTGACGAAATTCACGATCATCTTTTCCGCCCAATACCCGTCGTCCTCCGGTCCCGCCGACGGACCGAGGAACCCGCAGTGGCCGCCGTGTTCGGTGACGACGACGGTCAGATTGGGATTGCCCGTGACCTTCGGATCGAGAAACGGCGCGACCGGCACGAAGGGGTCGTCCTTCGCGGTGATGACGAGCGCCGGAACGCGAATGCGGTCGACGACGCGCATCGCCGCCGCGCGATGGTAATAGTCGGCGGCATTCTTGTACCCGAAGAACGGCGCCGTGTAGGCCTCGTCGAATTCGCGCACGGTCCGGATCCGATCGAGCGCGCCGATCGCGAACGTGCCCGGCCAATGGCGATCTTTCCGCCGCATCCGTGCTTTGAGGCCGCGGACGAAATTCCACTGATACACGACGTTCGATCGCCGCTCCAGCGCGTGCACGCAGTCGGCCAGCTCCATCACGGGCGAGACGGCGCACACCGCTTTGAGCCACGGCGGCGGCGCGTCGCCGTAGTCGCCGGCGAGCTTCAAGGCCAGGTTCCCGCCCAATGAATATCCGGCGACCGCAATCGCGCCGATCCCGTCCCGTTCCGTCAGCTCCCGCATCACGAAGATCGCGTCGTCGGTGAGGCCGGAGTTGTAAAGTCCGGGACCGAGATGCTCGGTGTCGCCGCAGTTGCGCTGGTTGAGCAGCACCGCGTTGAAACCGGCGCGATACGCCTTTTCGGCCATCCCCTGCATGTAGTGGACGCGGCTCGAACTCTCGAGGCCGTGCAGCGCGAGCAGCGTGGGGCGCCGGCGGTCCGGCTGCCAGTAGCAGTGTGCCAGCACGCGCGTGTCGGGAGTGACCTGGAACAGCCGCTCTTCGGGCGGCGGCAAGCCAGGGAACCGCCGCGGCGCGCCCCAGCAATAGAGAGTCATCCAATGCCCCCACTTCAGGTGAGGGCGCGGCACGAAGGAGTCCATTCAGCGCAATCGATAAATGAATAACGTCCCGGCGTGAAACGCCTCGGGCAGCGCGACCGGATGATTCACGACGAGGTAATCGAGGTCGTAGCGGCGCGCGAGCGCACGCGCCCCCTCCGGCGTGTCCCACTTGAGCGCGGCGAGCGCGCGCTGCCGATCCGCCACCCGCATGGCCACCGAGCGATCGTACATGGCGATCGCCGCATCCTTGATTTCTTCCTGCAGGACGTCGCGTTCGGCCGCGACGCGCACGCTCGATCCGTACCACGCGGCATGAAACGGATCGGCGAGCCAGCCGCTCGACGGGGGCGTCGCCTGGCGCGCCCACGTCATCGCCGTCTTCCAATCGCCATCTTCCAGCTCGACGCTGAACATCGGGCGATTCGGGAACTGCACGAAGCGGTTGTACAGGCCGCGTCCCGTTGACGCGACGAGCAGCAGCGCGAGCACGACCGCCGTGCGCACGCGCGACGGCACGGTGCCTTCCGCCAACGCCCACACGAGATAGACCGTTCCGAGGACGTCGAGCATCCAGAAGAGGCGGCTCGTCTGGAGCTGGATCGCCAGCGCGACGTGAGCGGCGTCGAACGGCAGCCAGCACGCGAACACGACGACGAGGAGCAGCGCGCCGAGGACCATCGCGCTCTCGCGCGCGACCGTGAGGCCGTGCGCCGCGCGGCGGCGCCAGAACACGACGATCGCCGGAATCGCGATCAGGTTCGTCAGCCACACGTTCGCTGGCCAGTCGAGCGGAAACAGATAGTCCTTCGACTCGATGACGGCGAACCACTCCGGATCCATCCGCGTCAGTCTGCCCGCGAGCGGTCCCGCCCACACGACCCAGATCGCAAACGCGGCGACGGCGGCCGCGCCGTACAGCATCGGCCGGCGCCAGGCGGGCTGAGCCATCCACGCCGCGCCCGCGAGCCAGATGCCGAACCACAGCGTCGTCGTCGGATGCATCAGGGCGGCGCCGAGGAGCAGCAGCGGCACGAGACGATCGCGCCGCTCCAGAAACATCGCGACGGCCAGGAGCCCGAACGCGAACGCCGTGATGCGCGGATGGAAGTAGCCTTCGAGCGTGTTGGCGCCGGTCTTGGCGACGGCGTGGCGCAGCGTCAGCGCGACGGCGAGCGCGACCGGCGTCCACGGGCTGCGGTACAGCACGGCGCCGAGGCGCAGCGCGGCGAACAGCAGCAGCGCGAGCGACGCGAGATACAGCGCGAACAACAGAGACGGCAGCGGCAGCCTCGTCACGCGCGCGAGCGCGGCGACGCATTCGTCCATGGTGGTGAGGTGGGCCTGCGCGTCGAGCAGCGGCGCGTCCCGCGGAAACGCGACCGGCCGCAGGTGCTGGATGACCGACGGCACGTAAAACGCCTGGTCCGACGCGCCATAGCGATATCCAGCAGAGTTGAGCGTCGCCAGAATGATGAACGGCGGAAGGCAGAAGGCAAAAGGCAGAAACGCCCGCAGGCTTTTCTCAACCCTCATCGGCGGTAGGACCGTACATCGACGGCAGCGGGACGTTGCGCAGCCGCAGGTAGACGCTCAGTTGCCCGCGATGGTGAATGCTGTGGTTCATCACGAAGCTGCGCAGCACGGCGATCTTCGGCATCGTGAAGATCTCGTGCTGACCTTGTTTGAGCGTCCACGGGCCGACGAGCGTCGCGTCGGTCGCTTCGTCCAGACGTTTGCGGTTCTTTCGGACGGAGTCGTCGAAGTGACTCAGGACGTCGGCGGTCGTCTGCGGTTCCCGCGGCCGCGCCGCGTCGCCGATCGCCGCGAGATCCAGCATCGCGTGATCCAGCGTCCACGTGATCCACGTCGGGATATTCGCGAGGTGCATGGCGAGCTGCCCGAGCGTGTAAGACTTCTCGTGCGGCTTCCACGTTAGATCCGTGCCGGGAACGCGCTCGAGCAGCCGCCGCGTTGTGCCCATCTCATGATCGTATTCGGGGAGCAGCGCGTCCTTGAGGGCCATGCGGGGAGTATACCGAACGCGGTGAGTGGGGGCTGGGTGCTGGGTGCTGAGAGGCAGTGCTGCGAACGCCGGTGCCGCGAACGCCCGTGCACGGTGCACGGACGTGCCCAGCACCCTCTCTGCACCCAGCCCCCAGCACCGCAGAGATCAAAGCGCCGCCGCCCCCGCACACCTGATTACTGAAGACTGTCTGCGTCGACGACGACGGTTTTCTGCGCGACTTCTTTTCCGTTCACCATCAGCTTGACGACGTACGTGCCCGGCGCCGCCGCGGGGCCGGCAAAGCCGCCGCGCCCGCGCCCGAAGCCGCCCTGGCCAACCGGAGGCTGCGCACCCTCCGACTGCACCGGCGGTGGCGCTTGCGCCGCGCGTCCACTCTGCGGGACCGGCGCAGGCGGTGTCGCGGGAGCACCCGTCGCAGCTGGAGCACCCGTAGCACCTGTAGCACCCGGTCCGCTCCCTCGCGGCGGCGGATTCCCTCTGAGGTCCCACTGCACGCGATTGAGGCCCACGTTCTTCGTGCCGTCGATCGTGCGGAATTCCTTGCCGCCGAGATCGCTGATCGTGATCTTGACCTCGCTCGCCGCGCTCTTCAGCCAGTAGTTGATCGCGGTCCCTGTCGCGGGGTTCTGGCCGCGGAAGTTCTTGGCGCCGCCGACCAGGATCTGTTTCTGGATGTCGTTGATCCACGACGTGCCCGATCGGACGTCGAACAGGTACGCATCCGCGTTCGGCGTGACGTCGACGAGCTGCTCGAGCGGCGAGATGTCGTCCGCGATCCAGATGCTGCGTCCGTGCGTGCCGACGATCACGTCGTGTTCACGCGGGTGAATCACGATGTCGTCGATCCGCACGGTCGGCAGCCCCGCCATGAACGGCTTCCAGCTCTTGCCCGCGTCGAGCGAAACGTACAACGCGTACTCGGACCCGAGGAAGAGCAGGTCGCGATTGACCGGATCTTCCGAGATGACGTTCAGGCCGCCCTCCGGCAATCCGTTCGCCAGCGACCGCCACGTCTCGCCGAAATCGTGCGTGACGAACAGATACGGCTTCATGTCGTCGGTGCGGTGCCCGTCGAACGTGACGTAGCACGTGCCGGCGTCGAATCCTGACGGCGTCACGCGCGACACGTGCGTCTCCTTCGGCACGCCCGGCACTTTGTCGGCGACGTTCTTCCACGTCTTCCCGCCGTCGCGGCTGACCTGCAGGTTGCCGTCGTTGGTCCCCACCCACACGACGCCGGACGAGGCGGGCGATTCGGCGAGCGTGACGATGTTGCTGTACGACGCCGCGCCGTCGTGCTTCGACGCCATCGGCTTGTCGCCGGCAACGCCCATGATCGGGCGGTCGTTGCGTCCGATGGTCTTCGTCAGATCGGCCGACGCCGTCCACGTCGTGCCGCGATCGTTCGACCTGAACAGACGATCTCCGCCGAGGTAAATCACCGACGGGTTGAACGGCGACAGCGCGAACGGCGTGTTCCAGTAGAAGCGGAAGAACGTGTTCGGCGCCGGCGTGGGCACGACGTTGCCGTTGGCGCTCCCCGGCCCGAACCCGAACTGCGCGAGCAGTTCCGGATCGATGTTCTCCGCGCCGGGGAACGGCGCGCCGGCGCGGCCGCCGGCCTGCGGGCCGCGCGGCCGGATGCTCGTCGTCCGTCCGGCCTTCAGGTCGAGACGGTTCGTCGCGCCGTCCTGCGATTCCGAATAGACGATCGACCAGTCGTTCGGATCCTGGGCGGTGTAGAAGCCGTCGCCGCCGCCGACGCGGTACCAGTCGGAGTTGAGCACGCCGTTGCCGCTGCGCACGCCGCTCGGACCGCACCAGCTGCCGTTGTCCTGCAGGCCGCCGCACACGTAGTACGGCTTCCGCATGTCGAAGCTGACCTTGTAGAACTGACCGACCGGGAGCGTGTTCACGTACTCCCATGTTTCCGCCTGGTCGTACGTGACGTCGATCCCGCCGTCGTTTCCGATGATCAGATGACTGCCGTTGCGGGGATCGATCCAGATCGCGTGGTGGTCGCTGTGCGCGACGCCGCCGACCGGGCGCCACGTCTTGCCGCCGTCAACGGTCTTGAAGAACGGCGCGCCACCCTGATACGCGATCTCCGCGTTCGTCGGATCGACGCGGATCTGGCTGTAGTACATCGGCCGATCCATCGTGTTCGACAACAGCTTCCACGTCTTGCCCGCGTCGTCCGATCGCCAGATGCCGGATTTGTCGGGGTTGGGCGGAGGCGGAGGCTGATTCGGGTTCTGGCCGCCGCGTCCGGCGCCGCCGCCGAAACCGCCGCGGCCGCCGGGCGGCACGAGCGTGCCGTCCTCGTTGACGCCCGCGCCGGTGCCGCCGCTCGGTCCCACCTCGATCGACGCGTAGATCGTGCCGGGTTACGATCGCGCGACGTCCAGCCCGATGCGGCCGAGGCCTGGGTTGCCGGGGAGTCCGTTGCCGGTGAGCTTCGTCCACGTCCTGCCGGCGTCCGTCGTTTTCCACAGCCCGCTGCCAGGACCGCCGCCGTTGAATCCCCATGGCACCCGGCGCCGTTGATACGACGCGGCGTAGAGGATGTTCGGATTCGCCGCATCCATGGCGACGTCGGTGAACCCGGTGTCTTCGTCGATGAACTTCGTGTTCGTCCAGCTCCTGCCGCCGTCCGTGGTCTTGTAGAGGCCGCGCTCCTTGTTCGGTCCGAACAGGTGGCCCGGCGCCGCCACGTACGCGACGTTCGGATCCTTCGGATGGACGACGATGCGCGCGATCGTCTGCGTCTCTTTCAACCCGACGCACTCGAACGTCTTGCCGCCGTCGACCGACTTGAACACGCCGCCGCCGAACGACGAACTCTGACGATTGTTGGGCTCGCCCGTGCCCACGTAAACGACGTTGGGGTCCGACGGCGCGATCGCGATGTCGCCAATCGACGTCACCGGCTGCTCGTCGAAGATCGGCGTCCAGGTGGTCCCGTTGTTCGTGCTCTTCCACACGCCCCCCGTCGCGAACCCGATGTAGATGATGGACGGGTTGCTTTCGACGACGGCAATGTCGTCCACCCGGCCACCCATGTTGGCCGGGCCGATCGAGCGGAAGACGAAGGGCTTGAGCAGGGGATCGTCGGTCGAGTGAATCGATTTGGGCGGAAGCGGCACCGGCGCCGGGCCCTGGGCCAGCATGCCGTGCGTTCCGAACGCGCACAGACCGGCGGCCAGCAGCGCTGCCGCCATGCGGACGCGCACTGTTCGTCGCATCGTCACGGACTCCTTTGTTTACTTCCCGAACGAGACCTTCGGCGGCGCCTGGGCCGGGGGCGGAGCCTCGAAGTACGGGTATTCCTTGAACCCGAATACCTTGGCCGTCACGTTCGACGGGAATTTCCGCCGGTCGGTGTTGTACTGCTGGATTGCCTGATTGTAGCGGCCGCGCGCCACGGCAATGCGGTTCTCGGTGCCGGCGAGTTCGTCCGAGAGACGGTTGAACTGTTCGTTGGCTTTCAGGTTCGGATAGTTCTCGACGACCGCGAGCAGACGCCCGAGCGCGGCGGACTGCTGGTTCGCCGCCTGGATCGTCTCCGCGGGCGTCTTCGCCGCGAGCAGCTTCGATCGCGAGTCGGCGATCTCCTGCAGAATCGACTGTTCGTGCTGGGCGTAGCCCTTCACCGTCTCGACGAGATTCGGGATCAGGTCGTTGCGCCGCTGGAGCTGGTTCTGCACCTCGCCCCATTTCCCCTTGATGTCCTCCTCTTCGGTCGTGAACCGGTTGTACGAGCAGCCGGAGCACGCGGTGACGAGGCACAGAACGGCGGCCGCGTTGACGGTCGCCCGGACGGATGAGCGGATCATCCGGCTATTCTATTACGTCTCGATCGGAAGGAACGGGCGCTACCAGCTCCCCGACGCGCCGCCGCCGCCGCTCGAGCCGCCCCCGAATCCTCCGAAGCCGCCGCCGAAGCCCCCGCCTCCGCCCCCGCCGCTGAATCCTCCGCCGCCGAACCCGCCGCCGAACGGGCCGACGCCGCTGCTCCAGCCGCTCCACGGGCCGCCGCCCCAGAACCGGCGCCGCCGCCGGGAGCCGCCGACCGCCGCACGGATCAGCAGCAGGATGACGATCGCAAAAAAGATGATCTGGAACCACGACACGCCGCCTGTCGATTCCCGCGGCGCGGGCGCGGCCTCCCGCGGCACGTCCGGGACCGTGACGCCGCGCTTCTCGGCGATCCGGTTGATCAACCGCGTCGCGCCGGCGACGAGGCCGGCACCGTAGCGTCCCTGCCGGAACGCCGGCAGCATCAGCGCGCGAATCGTCTCGCCGGCGTAGCCGTCGGGGATGAACTCCTCGAGCGCGTAGCCGGTCTCGATCTTCACCTTGCGGTCGTTGACGGCGACGACGATCAGGACGCCGTTGTCTTTCCCTTTCTCGCCGATCCCGCGTCCGCCGTTCTCGAACATCTTCACGGCGTACTCGTTGATGTCGCCGTACGGCTGGTACGTCGGAACGGTCGCGACGACGAGCACGTCGCCGGTGGCGTCCTTCAACGCGCGGATGCGCCGATCGAGTTCGGCGGCGCTCGCGGCGTCGATGACGTGCGCGAAGTCGTTGACCGGCGCGGTCAGGAGCGGCGGCGGGGGCTGCGCAGACGCGAAGGCAGAGGGCAGAAGGCAGAAGGCAGATGCGAGGACGACGACAGGCAGCCGCACGATCGAGCGGGTCTCCGTCTGCCTTTTGCCTTCTACCTTCTGCGTTCTCGCGGCGGTCATGCGCGCCACGCGTCCACGTATTCCCACACCTGTTCCGCGGCGGCGAGGTAGCGGGAGAACAACGCGGTGGGGTCGGCGATGCTCGTCTGGCCGCTGGTCGCGGACGCGAACACCTCGCGGACGAGCGTCGCGGAGATGCCGATGCGGCGCTCCGCCTCCTCCGAAACGGCCGCATCTTCGTACACGTTCTCCGGCGAGCCGTGGCTGGCTTCGGGCAGGCGTGCGATGTGCGTCAGCAGCGCGCGGAATGGCGCGGCGGACGCGGCGATCAGCCTCGCGACCGCGGCGGCCTCGCCCTGGGTTTCGAGGTAGCCCTCGCGCAGATGGATCAGATGGCTCTTCGCCTGCAGCTCGCACGCGCGGCGGACGTCATTCGGATCGACGCGGACGCCGGCGAACGGATTGCGGCCGCGCACGATCGCGTGGTTCGCGAGGATGCCGCCGTACTCGAGCGGGAACACGTCGAGGGTGCGGCGGAACTCCGCGTCTTCCAGGATGAGCGGGACCGCGAGGCCGCGGCGCTGCCAGCCGGCCACCATCGGCAGGCACGCGTGCAGATCCGCGAACCCGAGCGTCTCGACGAGCGCGAGCGAGTGGACGTGCGTCTCGTCGTCGCGCCCCGCGGGCGGGTACGCGACCAGCGACACGAACCGCGCGCCGAACACGCGCTCGAGGTCGGTCGCGAGCGCGTCGAGGGCTGCACGATGGGCAGAAGAAACCGCGGGCATCCGGTCATTATATTGGACGGGGTGATCCAGTCGAGGACCGAGGGCCGAGGATCGAAGGCCCAGGATCGACGTTTTCGGTCGACGATCCTCGGTTGTCGGTCCTCGACGGTACAATCGACCCGCATGCAGCTTCGTACCCTCAACATCGGCTGCTTCGGCGGCGGCACGGGGTTGCCAAGCCTGCTCGGCGGGCTCAAACGCAACCCGTGGCTGTCGCTGAACGCGGTCGTGACGATGTTCGACAGCGGCGGCAGCTCCGGCGTCCTGCGCGACGAGTTGGGCGTGCTGCCGCCGGGCGACGTGCTGAAGTGCGCGCTCGCGCTCGCGCGCAACGAACCCGAAGCGCGCCGCGTCCTGCTGTCGCGGCTCCCGACGCTCGAGCACACGCGGCTCGCCGGACACACCGGCGGCAACCTGCTGCTCTCGATGATGGAGCGCTACAGCGGCGACTTCCTCGCGGCCGTCGACGGCCTGCGCAGCCTGCTCGGCTGCAAGGGACGCGTCTGGCCGGTGAGCGTCGAACACGCGAGCGTGTGCGCCGAGTACGCCGACGGCAGCCGCACGCGCGGGGAAGTGGAAGTGGACGCCGGCCAGAGCGCGGGCCACGGCATCGTGCGGCTCTGGCTCGAGCCGGAGGTGCCTCTCCATCCCGCGACCGCCGCGGCGATTCCGCAGTTCGAGGCCGCCATCATCGGACCGGGCAGCTTCTATACGAGCCTGACGCCGATCTTTCTCGTTCGCGGCGCGCCGGCCGCGATCCGGCAGGTGCGCGGCCCCGTCGTCCTCGTCACGAATCTGCTGACGGAGGGACGCGGCATGACCGGATTCAGCGCCGGCACCGCGGTGCGGACGCTGGCGGACACGATCGGCCGCGCCGTGGACGTCCTCGTCTTCAACACCGCGCGCCCATCGCCCGAGACGCTCGGCCGCTATCAGCAGGAACACAAGGAGCCGCTCGAGCTTGGCGACGTGCCCGCCGGCTGCGAGGTGGTGGCGGGCGAGTTCTGGTGCGGCGAGATCGCGCGTCACGATCGCCGTCGCCTCGCGCAGGCGGTGTGGGCCGTACTGGCCAGACGATTGCTCTGAAGGAAGGCAGAAGGCAGAAGGCAGAAGGCAGAAGGCAGAAGGTAGAAGGCAGAAGGCAGAAGGTAGAAGGTAGACGGGTGATCAGCGGGGCTTCTTCGGATGTCGTACGGCCTTCTTCGTATTCTTCGTGCCCTCCGCCTTGTGGCCTTTGCCTTCTGCCTTGTGCCTTTTGCCTTCTGCCTTCTCCCCTTTGCCCTGTGCCTTCAACGCTGCGGCGCGCTCGATGATCTTCGCGAGCATCGCGCCCGCTTCGCCGCCTTTGGCGGGACGGTTCGAGACCCAGACGTCCGGCTTGTCCGCCGCGAGGATGTTCTCGAAATCGCCGCCGCTCTTGACGCTCAGCGGCGCGAACGTCGTGATGTCCACGTCGCCGGCCCACTCGTCCTTGTGCTTGATCAGGAGCCAGGACCGCGCGTCGCCGCCGCCGTAGGCGCCGGGCCCGCGCCCGCCCGTCCGCACGAGCACCCACGATCCTTTCAGCTTGTAGCCGTCGAGGGTGAACTTGAGATCCCCCTTCTTCAGCGCCGCATCGACGTCAGGCACTTCCGGCTTCCACGTGCCGACGTCCCACAGCATGACGATGCCGGCGCCGTAGCCTTCGGGGATGACGCCTTCGAACGTGCCGTACTCGATCGGGTGATCCTCGACGTGCATCGCGAGTCGCTTCGTCTTCGGATCGAGCGACGGGCCCTTCGGCACCGCCCACGAGAGGAGCACGCCGTTGTGCTCCAGCCGGAAGTCGTAGTGCAGGTGGCTCGCGAGGTGCTTCTGCACGCAGAAGAATCGTTCCTTCGCCGTCTCCTGCCGCTTCGCGCGCTCGGCCGCGACCTTGGGATCGCCGGCCGGCTCGGGCGTCGCGCGAAAATTCCGCTTCTGTTTGTATTTCTCCAGGACCATTAGTTCACGCCAGCCATCAGACGACGAATCGGCTTGACGAGCAGGAACATGATCGCGGACGCGATCAGCAGCACGATCGCCACCTCGGCGAACAGCGTTCGCAGCGGCACGGTGCTGAAGAATCCCGCGGCCCACCCGGCGAGCTTGTTTCCGAATGCATTCGACAGGAACCAGACGCCCATCATCACGCCGACGATGCGCGGTGGAGACAGCTTGGTCACGGCACTGAGGCCGACCGGGTACAGGCACAGCTCGCCGAGCTCCGAGATGCCGTACGCGACCACCAGCCACCATGGACTGACGCGGACGCCCGGCGCGCTCTGCGCCATGGCGCCCGCCGGCACGAGCACGAGGAACGACATGCCCATGAACAGGACGCCGAGCGCAATCTTCGCGGGCACTGACGGTTCGTGCCTGCCGAGACGGACCCACATCCACGCGAACACCGGCGCGAGCGTAATCACGAAAATCGGCTGGACGGACTGGAACCACGAGGAAGGGAACGACAAGCCGAAAACCACGAGGCGCGTGTAGCGATCCGCGAAGAGATTCAGCGTCGACCCCGCCTGTTCGTACGCGCCCCAGAAGAGAATCGCGACGAGGAAGAAGATGACGATCGCGCCGATGCGCTTCCATTCGGCGGCGCTGAAACCCGCGCCCGGCTCTTCTTCTCCGGGGGGCTTCGCCCCGCCGGACCCCCCTGCACGCTCGCTCGCGGGGACCCCTGTGGGCCCCGCTGCGCTCGCGTGGCTCACTCGCTGGCGCTCGTTCGCGTCTTTCAGATGCAGACGATCGCGCCCGACGACATATTGCACGAGACCGAGCGTCATGCCGACGCCCGCCGCCGCAAAGCCGACGTGCCAGTTCACTCTCTGGGCGAGATAGCCGGCGATCAGCGGACCGAACAGCGCGCCGAGGTTGATCCCCATGTAGAAGATCGAGAAGCCGGCGTCGCGGCGCGCGTCGCGCTGTTCGTAGAGCGATCCGACCAGCGTGCTCACGTTCGGTTTGAGCAGGCCCGTTCCCACGACGATGAGCGCGAGCCCGGTGTAGAACGCCGGCAGCGCCTTGAAGGCCAGCGTGAAGTGGCCGGCGGCGATGATGATCCCGCCGACGAGGACGCTTCGATATTGGCCGAGCACGCGATCGGCGACGAGACCGCCCAGAATCGCCGCGCCCCACACGCTGCCCGTGTACGTGCCATAGATGGACGCGGCGCGCGCATCCGCGAAGCCGAGCCCGCCGGCGGCCACCGGCGCCGTCATATAGAGGATGAGGAACGCGCGCATCCCGTAATAGCTGAAGCGCTCCCACATCTCGGTGAAGAAGAGCGTGGAGAGGCCGCGGGGATGACCGAAGAAGCCGCGGTCCACGGCGTGTGGGTCCGCGGCGGCGGAAGCGACGGCGGGATCCGTCATGGGCCTCCAGCATACATCGCGCTAGCGTGCGGGCGCCGCGGCCGCATCGACCAGCTTGCGAAACGCCGGGAGCGCGGGCCACTCCAGTTCCGCTTTCGGTTTCGCCGCTTCCGCGAGCCGCGCCGTCACGCGATCCTTCCATCCCTCCGGCGGCGCGGTCCGGTTCGTCAGGTACGTCACGGCCTCGATGCCGACCGCACCCATGTCGGCGAGATCCGCGGCGAGCGGCCGGACTTCTTCGAGCGCCGGCGCGCGATCGATCGTCACGTCGATCGCCGGGCGGACGTCGCGCCACGCGGTGAACGTCGCGACGAGCGCCTGGCGCTCGCGCTCGTGGGCGGGATCGCCGAGAAACGCGTCGAGCGTGCGCGCGAACGCGCGTGCCGCGCGGCTGTCGGGGCGCGCCGCGTCCACCAGCCGCGAGAGCGGCATCATCTGCGTCGCCGGCCTGAGCTGCGGTCGGCGGTAGTTCTTGACCGGCTCGACGAGCGACGCGAGCGTCGCGAGCGGACCGGGATGGAGGCTGCCCGCCAGACGGCGAAGCATCACCGGCTGCGCCGTTTCGTGTTGCAGGCCCAGCGATTCGAGCCGCACGCTCTCCGCGTCGAGGCGGCGATACATGTCCTCCACGTCGCGGACGTCGGCCGGCGACCAGAGCCGCTCCGCGATCGCCGCGAGGCGCGGCCAGACGCGCGAGTCGATCGTCTGCGGCCCGACGAACTCCGCCCACATCGCCGCTTCGCCGCCGAGCACGCGCGCGGCCTGCTCCGGCGTCAGCCCCATGTCCGGCGGAAGCGGATCCACGAGGTAGTGATCGCGCGTGGGATGGACCAGGTCCAGATACCAGCCCGACGACAGCAGTCCGCGATAGCCCTGCCGCGCCGCTTCGGCGAGCGACTTCTGGCCGCGCCACGACTGGATCACGATCGTCTGCGGCAGATCCGGATGCAGGATCTCGTCCCAGCCGACCATCTGCTTGTGATATTTCGTCAGAATCTTCGACAGACGCTGGTTGAAATGCGCCTGGAGCGCGTGCGCGTCCTTGAGGCCGTGCTGCTTCATGAACGCCTGGATCTGCGGGTTCGCGGCCCACTGCTTCCCGTTGTTCTCGTCGCCGCCGATGTGCATGTACGGATCGGGGAACAGCGCCGCCATCTCGCCGAGGAACCCGTCCAGGATCCGGTACGTCTCCTCCCGCGTCGGATCCATCGTCGGATCGAAGATGCCCCAGTGGCGCTCGATCTTGTAGGGACCGGGCGCGCTCGCGATCTCGGGGTGGCCGACGAGCCAGCTCGTCGCGTGCCCGGGCATGTCGAACTCCGGAACGATCCGGATCGCCCGCGCGGCGGCGTAGGCCACCAACTCGCGGATTTGATCCTGCGTGTAATAGAGGCCGTCGGATCCGTCCTGATACAGCTTCGGAAATTTCCTCGTCTCGACGCGGAAGCCCTGATCTTCGGTGAGGTGCAGGTGCAGCACGTTGAGCTTCACGGCGGCCATGCCGTCGAGATTGCGCTTGATCACCTCGGCGGGCATGAAGTGCCGGCCGACGTCGATCAACAGGCCGCGCCACGGGAACCGCGGGGCGTCGTCGATGTGCAGCGCCGGCAGAAAATATCCGGCGCGATCGCCTTCCACGAGCTGGAGGACCGTCTCGACGCCGCGGATCGCGCCCGTGCTCGTCTTCGCGTGCAAGGCCGCGTGCTGCGCATCGACGTCGAGCACGTACGACTCGTCGTCGCCGAGGGAGGGCATCGCGGAGCCGGCCTCGTCGCAGCGCACCGTCAGGCGCGGGGATGCGGCGCCGGCGGATTCGGTCCATTCGATGCCCGTCTGGTCCGACAGCCGGGCGAGCGCACGCGCGAGCGCGTCGCGGGCGCGTCCGTCGCACGCGCCGTCGACGGCGGCCGCGAACCCCTTGTCGATCGTCAACCGGCCCGAGGCGGGCTGCAGCGTGCGGGGAACGGGCATCAACGTGTGCGCGGACGCCGGGATTGCGGCGGCGCAGGCCACCAGGAGCGCGAGAGTCGTTTTCATGGTGAAGAGATTCTAGAATGAGAAGGATGCGCGTCGTCCTGATTTCGACCTACGACCTCGGACGCCAGCCGTTCGGGCTCGCGTCGCCGGCCGCGTGGCTGCGCGAGGCGGGCGCGGAGGTCGTGTGCGTCGACGTGACGCGCACGAAGCTGCCGCTCAGCGACATCAGGACCGCGGACCTGGTCGGCTTCTTCCTCCCGATGCACACCGCGACGCGGCTCGCGCTGGGGGTCATCGACAAAATCCGCCTGCTGAACCCCGCGGCGCGCCTGTGCGCCTACGGGCTGTACGCGCCGCTCAACGCCGACGTGCTGCGCGAGCACGGCGTCGAGACGATTCTGGGGGCGGAGTTCGAGGAGGATTTGGTCGGTGTCGTGGAAACCTTCCGCCTGAAGGCGGAAGCCACCAGCTCTCTCCCCACGAGATCTCTCTCCTCGCGTGCTCGTGGCTTCCGCCTTCAGGCGGAAGATCCGTTGCCTCATCTGCATTTCCGCATCCCGGATCGCAGCGGGTTGCCGCCGCTCGCGAAATACGCGTCCCTTCAGATCGGCGACCGGACACGGGTCGTCGGCTACACGGAGGCGAGCCGCGGCTGCAAGCATCGCTGCCGTCATTGCCCGATCGTGCCGGTGTACGACGGGCGATTCCGCGCGGTCCCGGTGGACGTCGTCCTCGCCGACATCCGCGCGCAGGTGACGGCCGGCGCCGAGCACATCACGTTCGGCGATCCGGATTTCTTCAACGGCCCGCGGCACGCGGCCGCGATCATCGAGGCGGTCCATCGCGAGTGGCCGTCGCTCTCGTACGACGTCACGATCAAGGTCGAGCACCTGCTGCAGCAGCGTGACCTGCTGCCGGTGCTGCGCGATACCGGCTGCGCGTTCGTCACGAGCGCCGTCGAGTCGATCGACGACGAGGTCCTCGCGAAGCTGGAGAAAGGGCACACACGCGCGGACTTCGAGCGCACGGTCGCCGAGTTCGCGCGGATCGGGCTCGCGTTGTCGCCGACGTTCGTCGCGTTCACCCCCTGGATGGCGCTGGCGGGATACTGCGAGTTGCTTCAGGCGATCGATCGCCTCGGGCTCGTGGAGGCGGTCGCGCCGGTGCAGTACGCAATCCGGCTGCTCATTCCGCAGGGCTCGCGGATGCTGGAGCTGCCAGACGTCCGCGCGCTCGTGACGCACTTCGATCCGCGCTGGCTCACACATACCTGGCGCCATCCGGATCCGCGCGTCGATGCGCTGCAGCGCGAGGTCGAATTGCTGGTGGGGTCGCGGCTGAGCGCGCCGCGCGAGGACGTGTTCGCGCGCGTCTGGACTCTCGCGCACGACCGCGCGGAGATCGCACTGCCGCCGCGGCAGCCGCGCCTCTCGCGCGCCGCGATCCCGTATCTCAACGAGCCTTGGTACTGTTGAGCGGAACCCTATTCGGAGCAGGTTGCTCTGATTTGAGCTGACGGCGTGGCATTGACACGAATCCTCATTCTTTCGGCGACCACCGGCTACCAGCTCCGCGCGTTCAACGACGCGGCGGAGGCGCTCGGCGTCGAGCTGGTTTTTGCGACGGACCGGTGTCATCAACTCGATGATCCGTGGCAGGACCGCGCGATCGCGGTCCGATTCCACGAGCCGGAGGCATCGCTCGACGCGATCGTCCGCGCGGCGCGCGAACGGCGCGTGGACGGCGTCGTCGCGGTGGGCGATCGGCCGGTCGTGCTCGCCGCGCACGCCGCGCGCGCACTCGGGCTGCCCGGCAATCCGCCCGATGCGGCCGCCGCGAGCGCAAACAAGGCGGAGGCGCGCCGCCGCTTCGCCGACGCCGGCCTGCCGACGCCATGGTTCTACACGATGCCCGCGCCCAGCGAACCCCGAACCCCGAACCCCGAACCCCCGCGGTTTCCCTGTGTCCTCAAACCGCTCGGGCTGTCGGGAAGCCGCGGCGTGATCCGCGTGGACGATGAGCCGGCGTTCGACGCGGCGGTCGATCGCATCGAGCGTCTGCTGTCGCGTCCCGACGTCCGCGTCGCGCGAACGGGACTGGAGGATGCGATCCTCGTGGAGGAGTTCATCCCGGGACGCGAGTTCGCCGTCGAGGGCGTGTTGACGCGCGGTACGTTCAGGGCGTTCGCGATCTTCGACAAGCCCGATCCGCTGGACGGTCCGTTCTTCGAGGAAACGATCTACGTGACGCCGTCGCGGTTGCCGGATGACGCGCAAGCGGATGTGCTCGCGGCCGTGGCGCGCGGCGCCGACGCGCTGGGGTTGACGCACGGCCCCCTCCACGCCGAATGCCGCGTCAACGATCGCGGGGTTTTCCCGCTGGAGATTGCCGCGCGGCCGATTGGAGGGTTGTGTTCGCGCGTGCTCGCCTTCGCGGGTGCTGGGGGCTGGGGGCTGAGAGAGGGTGCTGGGGGCGAACTGGGTGCTGGGGGTGAACTCGGTGCTGGGGGCCGGGTGCGGGGACAGAGTGCTGCGGGCGAAAGTGCTTCGTGCTCGCTCGAGCACGTGCTGCTCGCGCACGCGTTGGGGCGCGAGATCGAAGGCTACCGTCGCGAGCCGTGCGCGTCGGCGGTGATGATGATTCCGATTCCGGCGCGCGGGCACCTGAAGCAGGTGCATGGCGAGGCGGACGCGCGCGCGGTCGCGGGGGTCACCGAAGTCCGCATCACGGCAAAGCCGGATCAACTGCTCGAACCGCTGCCGGAGGCGGCGAGCTATCTGGGATTCATCTTCGCGCGCGCGGCAGACGCCGCCGGCGCCGAGCGCGCGGTCCGCGATGCGCACGCGAGACTGCGATTCGACATCGCGCGGGAAATCGTTGTGAAAGCTGCCAGCTCCCAGCTGCCACCTGCCAGCTGAATCGATCGAAGCTGGGAGCTGGAAGCTATTGCTTCGTCTGTTGCGGGACGTAACCCGGAGGCAGCGCCGCTCCCTCGCCGAAGAAGAAATCCTCCATGTGTTTCTGCACGAGCTCCTGCGCCTCTTTCTGCCACGGCATCAGGCGATACTCGTTGAGGATCATCTTCATCCGCTCTTCCCACATCTTCCACGCTTCGGCGGAAATGCCCTCGTAGATCCGCTGCCCGAGTTCGCCGGGCCAGGGCGGATCGTCGAGTCCGGGCATCTCTTTCTGGAATTTCTGGCAGAACACCGTCCGGCCGGTCTTGTTGCCTGCCGGTGACGGCGGCTGGGGAGGACCACCACACATCGCCATGGGGCGATGGTATCAAAAACGGCTCGGCGATTCGGTGTCCTTCGCAGCTCATGTATTGCTACGCCATACCGGTGTAGTGAATCGCTCCAGCCTCAATCGCATCATCGACGCGCGCTTCGATATGTACGTGATTTTCATGAACTTACCGTCATGGCGGACGCAGGGCCGGCACCCTTCCATGGCACACGGTTTGATAGACAGCCCGGCGGTAGTTTGCCGTCCGACGGAGAAACCTTGCGCGCCGAACGCAGCGAAGACGACACCCCGCGCCGAAGGCCGCAGGATCCGGACGAGGCGCCAGAGACCCCGCTGGATGAACCTGAACCCGCACCCGTCCAGGATCCCCCCGCCGAACCGGGTCGGGCGCCGTTAACGGTCGCGAAGAGCGGATGGCGGGACGGAACGGGAGTACGCACTATGAGTGATGCTGCCAACAACAAGGACCGGACGATGACCAACGGAGAACGCAAGGAGCGCCGCGGTTTCGCGTCGATGTCACCCGAGAAGCAGCGCGAAATCGCGAGCAAGGGCGGGCGCGCGGCGCATCAGAAGGGCACCGCGCACGAGTGGACGTCGGACGAAGCGCGATCCGCCGGCCGAAAAGGCGGGCAGATCAGCCGCGGCGGACGCGGACGACTCGTACCGTCGATGGGAGAGCCTGCAGGCGCGTCACCGGCAGCGGCCGATGCGCTGGGCGAGTAACCGCCCGCAGGTGTGGCGTCACGGAGGCATGTGCGTATGTTCAATCGCGTAGTGTTCGCTGCCGCGTTCACGCTGGCCACCGCCGGCGGCGCGGCGGCGCAAACGCCGGCCGGGGATCCACCGACCCCGCAATCGTCGCAGCCGGCGACATCCACCACCAACAACACCGCCCCCGCTCCGCAGACGCCGTCGACCACGACGCCGGCGGAGGTGCAGACGCGCCCGGCGACCACGACGTACATGGGGGACACCGGGCTCTGGATGGTGCCGACGGGCGAGATTCTGCCCGCCGGAAAATTTTCGATCAGCGCCTACCGCGTCAACTTCGACGACAACCAGGGCTTCACCGACGTGTCGAACTGGCCGATCACGTTCGGCTACGGGGTCGG
>QHWR01000245.1 GCA_003223835.1 Acidobacteriota bacterium
CTTTGCGCGGGTCCGTTTGGCCACGGATTACACCGAAGGACACGGAACGATTTCAGGTTTTGGATCTTCATCCGTGCAATCCGTGTCGTCCGTGGCTGAGAGTTCTGTGAACGGTGTATTCCGTGGCCGAGAGCGCGCGCGAGCACGTCACGCGATCGCCGCATTTCTACCGGATACCGCCGTCATTGTACCAATCCATCCGACCGCCGCGAGGGCGGTCAGGCAGGTCGTCGTGCTCATCATGCTTCTCGTGTTTCTCTTGCGCACCGTCCGATCCAGTGCGCGTCTCCGGAGTCCTGCGAATCCATCACGGCGCGCCTCCAGATCTTGCCGCAGGCTCCGCCGCACAGCGGACACGAACGCTCGAGTGCGCCGCCCCCGCACTGCGGACACCCCGCCGTGAATTGCCCGACCTCCCAATCCGCGCCGCAGGACGTGCAGCGGATCATCGCGCAGGAACGGCCACGAGCGTGACATCGCGCGGATACGAGGTGGCAATTGGCAGTCTGATCGGCGCGCCAGCGTGATGAATCTCGTCCACTTCGTACGGGAAATTTCCCGTCCCGCGTTCGCGGAGCCGTAGTCGAAGCTCCCCTCGGTCGGAGTCATCGTAGGCAGCCACGACGGGGTCGTGGCTGAAGTCGGGAACATTCAAAGCAAACGATCCGTCGGGGTGAAGCGGCCCGCTTGCTGCCGTCAAGGACGTCACGATGCACAAGTCCGGACACATCCCGCAGCTCTGCTCTACCCGGAGAGCGTGGAACGCACGGCGTCGACGACACGCCGGCCCGATGGAAGGACGCCCAGCGCGGCGAACGCGCCGCCGTCGATGACGGTCTCCCCGTCCACCAGCACTTTGAATTCGCCGTAACGCCCGTGCACCATGTCGACTTCCGACCGCATTTCCCGGCGGAGTCGCGCCGCCACCCGGACGGCGTGCAGTCCCGACACTCAATACGCGCAGTACCGGACCGCGATTCGGGCCATGCTCACCTCCGAGATTTCTTCTTCGCCGGCGCCTTCTTCTTCTTCGTCGTATGCGCCTTGGACGGTGACGGCTTCGACGATGCGTGCGAGACGGACGGTTGGGTAGACGACCGGTTGACGGCGGGTCTCGTCTGCGCCCGCCCCTCACCGTTTCCGTACAGCCGCCGGTAATCCTCGGCGGTCCCCAGGATCCGCTTCACGTAATTCTGCGTCTCGGGGAACGGGATGTCGTCGATGAACTCGTCCTCGTCGAGTCCCGGGCGCTCCGCCCGCCAGCGGATGACGCGGCTCTCGCCCGCGTTGTAGCTCGCGAGCGCGTAGTACGTGCCGCCGAACTGCCCGACGAGATCCGAGAAGTGCAGCATCCCCATCCGGATGTTCGTCGTCGCGTTCGTGAGCATCGACGTCCGGAAGCGGCGGATGCCCAGCGCGCGCGCGAGCCGGCGGCCGGTGGACGGCTCGATCTGCATCAGGCCCCACGCGTTGGCCGAGGAGTGCGCCTCCGGATCGAACGTGGATTCCTGGTTGATGAGCGCCGCCATCAAGTACGGGTCGAGGCCGCGCGCGGTCGCGTAACGGCGAATCGAGTCCCAGTAGGTCAGCGGAAAGATCACCTGGAGGATCTCGGCGGGGAGATCTTCGCCGCCCGCGGCGAGGTGCTGCGGGTACGCCCGCCGCATCAGGATGATCCCGCGCCGCATGTCTCCCTTCTCGTGATAGATCCACGCGACCGTGGCCTGAAGCTGCGGCGAATCGCTCCACACGCGCTGCGCGTACTTCAGCTCGTTCAATGCATCGTCGAGCAGGCCCGCGGCGAGCAGACGCTTGATCAACGGCGCCGTGGGCGGCGGATCGGACGCCGCGACCTGACGCGCGACGGCCGACGCCGGCCGCGCGAGATCCGGCGACGACAGCTGCGCGTCCAGCGCGCGGCGCGCCTCGAGCTGCTTCGCGGCGAGCCGCCCGTAATACGAGTTCATGTAATCGGCGAACACGAGCCGGAGACGCGCCTCCGCCACCGATCGCTCGCCGAGCCTGGCGTGCGCCCGGGCGGCCCAGTACAGAAACGACGGCCGGTAGTCGGAGCGCGGAAACGCGGCCGACACGGCTTCGAACACGCGCGCGGTCTCGGCGAACTTCCCGGTCTTGTAACACCACCAGCCGTACTTCCACGCCGCGCGCTCGGCGCGCGAGCCGTTCGGGAACGCGTCGTACAACTGCTTGAACGTCTGCGCCGCGAGGTCGTCCTGGTTGGTGAGGATGTAGTGCGATCCCAGGTTGTTGAGCGCCTCCTCGGCCCACGAGTCGGTCGGGAAATCGCGGACGAGCGCCTGCGCCAGCGCGATGTATTGATCGTGATCCCGCAGCTCGCGCAGGGCGCTCAGGTGGAAGAACCGCGCCTCGCCGCGGCGCGATGCCTTGTCGAGGTAGGGCTGCAAGGCGTCGCGCGCCGCATCGTATCTTTTTAGAAAGAAGTCGCATTCCGCGATCCGGAGATCCGTCACCTCGCGATCGTCGCCGCCCGTCTGGCGCTGAAGGTCCTGGAACGCGCTGCGCGCCTCGGCGTAGCGTCTGGCGCCGAAGAGAATCTTCGCGCGGCCGAGATCGAGGTCGTATCCGTTCTTGTGGATGACGTCCTGCAGCGGCGGCAGCAGCGTCGCCGCCGTCGTCGCGGCGTCGCTCAACGGGAACTCGTAATACACGCGAAGGAGCGCTTCGGCGGCCCTGGAGCGATCGCCGGCCGCCAGCGCGGCGCGGCCGAGCCGCAGCAGGACGTCGTCGGGCGCGATCGTTTTCTGCGCGGCGAGCTTCTCGTAGATGGACGCGGCGGACGCGTGGTCGCCGCGGACGTCGGCCGCTTCCGCCTTCGCGAGCAGCGCGGCGTTCGCGAGATGCCCTTCCGGCTTCGACTCGAGGAGGGCGCCGAACGTCTGTTCCGCTTCGGCGGCGCGCGACAGGCGCAACTGCGAGAGGCCTTGATAGTAGAGCGCGTACTGCGCGAGCGGGCCCGCGACGCGCGCGGCGGACGAAGCGTCGGAGAGCGCGGCGCTGAAGTTGCCGGCCGCATACGCCGTCGCCGCGGAGGTCAGCGCCGAGTACGGGCGAGCGGCGGCACGTTCACGCGCGCCGGGCACGAGCCAGTAGTCCTGAAGGTTCTGCGGCAGCGCCGGGTGGGCCGTCGGGGATAACTGCTGCTGCGCGGCGACTGGCGCCGCTTCAGAGCTGGAAGCCGACCGCTGGAAGCTGGAAGCCGGAAGCTGGAAGCTGAAAGCGATCCCTGCCGCCGCGGTGACCCCGAGCGTGCAACGGAACCACCGTCGATGGAACAACCGGGATCCGAGCCTCATGTGCCGAGGAGTCCCGCGTCGCCATCCGCCAGCGTCTGCACCAGCTCCTGCTGGAAATACGCGGCGCGCGCGCCGACGTCGGCAGGGATGCGCTCCTCGTACAGCCGTCGCGCGCGTTCGATCTCGGGACGCAGCCGCTGGAGGAGATCGCGCTTCTGCCGGCCGACCCGGACCGCCGCCTCGTTGTACAACTTGATCTCGGAGACGAGCAGCCGCGCGTAGCGCTTCGCGCCTTGATCGTCGGCGTCGGCCGCGTCCGCCGCGCCGTTGCCTTTCGTCAGCGTCTGCAGGGTGCGCAGCGCCGTGACGAGCGACAGCGCCGCGGAGGCATGGCGCGCGAGAACCTGGATCGCGTCGGTCCAACCCGCCGCGATGCCCTGCGCCGCGCCCCCCTCGTCCGCATACAGCACGGCGACCGTGTGTCCCCCGACGACGAGCGGAGCCGCGAGCGCGGTGCGGTTGGCGGGAAGCGCCGCGAACGTGGGCGCGGGACGATCGGGGGTCGTGACCATCGCCTCGCCCGCTTTGGCGGCGCTCGGCAACAACCCCGTGCCGGCGATCGGATTGTCGATCTGCGGCGGGTCGAGCGCGTCGAAGCCGACGGCCTTCCATCCCTTCAGCCGATCGCCGTCCACGAGAAACGCGATGGCGCGCGACGCCGACTGCGCGGTTTCGCGAACCAGCGCGTCGAGCACCTGCGTCAACGTCTGCGCGCGATCGATAGTGCGCACGGCATTCAGCAGGCGTTCGACGGCGGCCAGCTGCGTCTGGCGGTCCGCGGGAGCGGCCGCGGCTGCGGCCGCGGAAGTTGCGCCGCGTGCCGCTTCTTCACGCGCCGACGCCAGTTCTTCACGCGCCGACGTCAGCTCCGCCGCGGACCGCTCGCGTTCAGCCGCGACAGCGGATGCGGACCGCTCGCGTTCCGCCGCGACGGCGGATTCGGCGCGCCGTTTCTCCGCCTGCACCTGCGTGTCGGCGCGCTGGCGCTCGGCCGACAACGCGTGCTCGAGCTCTTCGCGCAACCGCGACGTCGATTCCGCGGCCTGCTGCTCCGCCTCGACGCGCGCCTTCATCGTTTCGGCGACGAGCCGTCGCTCCGCTTCCGCGCGCGCGCCGGCGACTTCCGTCTCGAGCCGCGACGACCACTCGGCGCGCAGCTCGGACCGGAGCGTCTCGATGCGAGCGCCGGCCGTGCGTTCCGCGTCGGCCGCGGCGTCGCGCTTCGCGTCGGCGAGCGCCTGGTCGTACTGCTGCGTCAGCGCGGAGACGTGGATCTCGAGCGCTTCGCGCAGCTGCGCCTGGAGCGCTTCGAGCGGCCCACGGGTCTGATCGGAAGGCATTCCCCAACATTATCGGGACCGTGATACGGCTAAGTCAAGGTGGCGCAATCATTTGACGCATGGGTGCGGGGCTCGTACAATTGGACGTCAACAAAGGGGGCGACCCAGCTTCGACGGAGATACGGTTCCGTAGGATGCGTGCCGAGGACCATCACCCTCGTTAAAAGATGGAACCAACCTAACTGCGGATACGCAGCTCGCACTCGCAGCCTAAACCCCTGTGAGCGTCCGTCCTCATCAGCCTGCGGGTGGGGAACGGATGTCAATTCAGCAGGCTGGCTGACGCCGGTCGTCCTGGACGGCGGCAGCGAGATGTTCCGGGGCTGGCCCCCGGCGGTTCTGGCCGCTTCTTCACGTCGGGGGCGACAAATCAGAGGCGGATACGCATCGTAGATTCCTGCGGGGATGTATTTTCGGACCCGGGTGCAACTCCCGGCGCCTCCACCAATTTCTTCAAATAAAAACGGGGGGCTCAGCCCCTCGTTCCCGACGCCTCCACGATTCCTCCACGAGTTTCCGCCGGCCCGTCCAACAGCCGGATGGCCGCGTGACCATTCGAGGCCGATCATTTCGCCGCATCGCAGGCCCGCCTCGCCGCCCAGGAGCACGACCAATTCCGCTTGCGACTCTCGAGCTGAGACCTCGACGAGACGTTCGAATTGATCGAACTCGTAGAAGCCGGCTTCGCCTTTCGGCGTCCGCGGCATCTTGATGGAACACTGAACGCGCTCGATCACGTTCCATTCGACGGCTGTCCGCATCAGCACATTCAGCACCGTCAACACGTTGTTCACTGTCTTCGGTGATCGCGCGCCGAGAGCTGACTTCAGCTGTTGCACGTCCTCGGTCGTGATCGCGGCCAGCGGCTTGTCGCCAAGCGCCGGCACCAGATGCAATCGCAGGACGCATTCCTTCGATGCCACGCCGCTCGCTTTGAGTCGGTTCGCCTTTGCGTGGCCTTCGATGAATCGAGGCGCGAATTCGCGCAATGTTGTCGTTCGTAGCACCTCCTTCTTCGTTCGATCCGGCTTTCCATTCACCAGCAGCACGCGTTCGCGTGATTCGGCCCATCGTTGCGCCGCGCTTTTTGACGCGGTCGGCGCCTTCCTGCGCTCGCGAATAACGCTGCCATCAGGAA
>QHWR01000246.1 GCA_003223835.1 Acidobacteriota bacterium
CTTCTTCGGCGACGTGCCGCCGGAGAATCACGACCTCGTCGCCTACACCACCGATGGCTATCCCGAGCCGACCGGAATCCGCCTCACGCCTCTTCTCCGCCCGGATGGCCACTTCGATCCGTTTCAGATCCGGTTCGCGGCCGGCGCGCCGGCGCGAGCGCCGGGCAGGGATCAGACGCCCACCGGCGCATTCAGCTACCGCGGGCGACTCTACGTCTTTGCGACCGCGAACGCACCGGACGGCCACTATGGCTCCTTTCTGACCCGCGCGGTTGATCCGTCGCGATCTCCGGTCTATGACAAGCTCTTCGAACTTCATCCGAAGTTCTCGCAGGTCGCGCCTTGCTGCGTGCAGAACTCGACGATCGAGGGCTTGCCGTCATCAGAGGGCGATGGGCTGATCATGTTCGGGGACGATCATTTCCTCGGCGTCTATCTGGCCTGGATGCCGTTGTTCGCCGATCGCGACCCCTCCCCGACAGAGATTCGCTACTGGGCCGGTGGAGGACAGTGGTCGACCGACGCGGATTCAGCGCAGCGTCTGTTCTCGAAATCGACATGGACTTCGATTTCCACCGGGCGCGTCAAGGAACTCGGCGTGTGGATGCTGCTGAACCAGACCGCCGTGGTCTCCCCCGATAATTCCGTCACGGCCGCCGAGGGCGCGCGCGGGCGGATCGTCGCTCGTATCGCGGGTACTCCATGGGATATCGCGCACGCCAGCGAGGTCGTCATTTTCGATCCGCAGCGAGACGATCCGGAGGGGCATTACCTCGTTCGCCCGGGAGGATTCGCGTACGGCGGCTATCTCCTCAACCGCTACACGCGCTGGGAGGACAAGACGCAGATCGTGACCATCTGGTATCTGCTGTCCCCGTTCAAGCCGTATCAGGTTCAACTCATGCGCTCTCAGATCCGGGTGAGAGCGCAGTTCATCGGCACGTTCGGCAGGACGCCGCCGGATTACCGTCCCTTCTGGCTCTATGCGGTGACCGGCGGCGGAGACCTCATGTGGTATCGCAAGGAGTCCTCATCGGCGAGCTGGCAGGGCCCCGTCAAGGTCGGCACCGGCTGGGGAAGCTTCAAGACCATTGTCCCCGCCGGTGGGAACAGCCTCTATGGAATCACGCCGGACGGCGTCTTGAAGTGGTACCGGCACGACGGTTTCAATGACGGAAGTCCGACGTGGCACGGTCCGGTGGATGTCGGGACAGGGTGGCAGGACTTCACGAAGGTGTTCTCGGGGAGCGACGGCATTCTCTACGCGATTCAGGCGGACGGAACCTTGCTTTGGTATCGCCACTACGGCTTTGCCGATGGAGGCGGCGCGAATACCTGGGACGGACCGAAGACAGTCGGAAGCGGCTGGTCGGGATTCACGCACGTCTTTTCCATGGGTCGGGGCATCATCTATGCCGTCGCGCCCGACGGAACCTTGTTCTGGTACCACCACCAGGGCTTCGCCACCGGCGCGCCTTCGTGGAGCGGGCCTCAGGACGTGGCGTCCGGCTGGAATGTGTTCCGTGACATTGTCCCGGTCGGCAATGGGATCATCATCGGGGCAAAGCCGGACGGAACGGTGCTCTGGCACAAACATACTGACTATGAGATCGGCAGGACGGTCGGACGTGGCCGCTCGAGACTGGACGTCCCCATCGCGGCGCACTGGGACGGGCCTGTCCAGATCGCCAATGGATGGCAGGGGTGGAGAGCGATTATCGGTCTGCTCCCGACCACCTAGCGCCAGCGTTCGTCCAGCGCCTGACTGCGGCTAAGGATCTTTGACGACCCGGCCCTCGGTCAGAAAGCGGCGGTAGCTGCTGAATGTCTCGGTCCGGCGAGTCGACTGCAGGCCGCCCCGCAGCACCGTAAGCGACTCGCTCGACTCCGGCAGCAGCATGACCTCGTCGGGATCGCGGAACGCCACCGCCTCGTAGCGCATCGTCTGATCGTCACGCTCGATCACGACCCAGGGCGCGAGATTGTATCGGCGCTGCAGCCGCCACGGCACCCGCACGTCGACAGGACCGTCGATGCGCCGATCGACGCGCAGCACTTCGTGCGTAAACGCGTCGACCCAGACGCGCCCTCGCGTCGCAAGGGGACCCGACCAGTCGAAGCAGTCGTCGTGCCCCCGCTCGTCTTCGACGAGCTCCGGCCTGCTCGTACGGTTCGTCGACATGAAGTCGACGACCAGCGCCGCGCGATCTTTCTCCCTGCCGTTGCGCAGCGAAGTGAACCGGTACTCGTCGCGGTGCCCGGGCAGCAGGAAGGCGAGCGGCTCGGGCGACAGCGGATTGGGATCGGTGCATCCGCTGCGGTCCTTCTTGTCCCGCTCGCGCGGCGCCCGCCCGTTGATGCGGCGAATCTCCCGAATCACTCTCGCTGTCGGCGGCGTGTCGCCGTCGGCGGCTTCGGATTCCACGCGCAGCTCTGATTCGACCGTCCGCGAAAACCCGTCGGGCGCCCAGTTCGACTGGATGGGTTGGACGGTGGATTGTTCGACGCACATGACGCGTTGCGCGCGACGGTGGTACTCGGCGACGCGCGCGCCGACGCGCGTCATCACGGCCTCGATATCCGGCGGCGCCTGCGGCGGCGCCGAGATCCAGCCGGCACACACCGCAACCGACCCGATGATGACGAGGCGCGCGTGCCAGTGCCGTCCTATGGCGCCTGCGACAGCTCTCAACCCCACCAGCTCCCGAACCGTGACGCTTCGTCGAGCGGCGCGCCAATCCACACGCGCTGCGCGAGGTGGCAGTTTAAATAGATCTTCTCGCGACAATCAAATGTGAGTCGCCGAATTCGTGCCAGAGATACCCGAGCCGTCGCGCCTCGCCGTACGCGCGCTCGAGGTGACGCGCGTTTGCCGTTCGGCCATTCGCCGCCACAGCGGCCACGCGTTCGAGCAGCGACAGATGCGTGGCGCGGGGCTCATGAAAGCCGGAGATCAATCCGGTCACCGACCGGACTGGACGATCTGCGCCGATCACGAGGGCCGTCCACCCCTCTCCCGGAAAGGTCGCGCCGCTGTCGTCCGTCACCGTCTCGAGGGCGCGCACGACCGTCGTGCCCACCGCGAAGACCCGATGACCCGCTCGCCTGGCGGCGTTGACTCGTTCGGCTGTGCGGCGGGGCACGCGATAATACTCTTCGTACGGCGGTTCAGGGTTCTCCAGACTTGCGACGCCGGTATGGAGCACGAGCGGCGCGATCTCGACGCCGCGCGAAACGAGCCGCGTCACGAGTTCAGGCGTGAACGGACGGCCCGCCGACGGCATCTCGGCGCTCCCCGGCTCGGTCGCGAACACGGTCTGATACATCGAGCTCGGCCACGAGTGCGTCACGTAGCCGTATCGAATAGGGAAGCCGTGTTCGCTGAGGTACGCGACGAGGGCACATGGAAGCTGCAACGCGGCGATCCACAGGCGAGATCGTGAGTCGACCGACTCGATCAGGGGATACGGGGCCAGCACCGTGATCTTTCCGCCGGCTGGCAGCCGGTAGGTCATCCCCGCCAGTGCGTCGTGGTGCGGAAGCGACGCCACCGGGCCGGGGTGTCGCACTTCGACGCTCCAAAAACCTCCGGGCAGCCGCGTCGAGAGATGAATCTCGAACGCCTCTCCGTCTTCGGCCTCTGCGGATACCGCGGCATTCAACGTGCCGCTGGTATTGACGACGAGCAGGTCGCCTGCCGAAAGCCAGCGAGGCAGATCGGCGAAGCGGGCGTGCTCGATCGAATCGGTCTCGACATCCGAGACGAGCAGTCGCACCTCGTCGCGCCTGAGGCCACGCGCCTCCGGCGGTTCGGTCGCTTCGAGGCCGGCAGAGAACTCGAGATCCGCGATTAGACCCGTTGCAGCCATCGGGCGTCCTCCCGCTGGGCCGCGAATCGCTCGCCGCTGATGTCCGCTGGCATCTGATCGAACAACCAGTTCCAGAAAGGCACCGTCACCGCTGGCAGCGGACGATCGGAGATGTCGTCGAGCGGAAATGCCTGCTGGTGCATGCGTGTCCGCATGTCGCCCGGATCGACGATGACGGCGGAGACACCGCGGTCGCGGAGCTCCGTGGCCAGCGTCCGCGTCAGCAGTTCGAGCGCCGCCTTGCTTGCGCCGTAAGGTCCCCAACCGGGATACGCGGCTTGCGCGGCGTCGCTCGTGACGTTCACGATAAGACCGCGTCGTTCCGCCAGCAGCGGCACGGCAAGTTGAATCAGGGCGATCGGCGCGCCGGCGTTCACAGGGAAGACGCGCCCGAAGCGCTGCACGTCGAACTCCATGAGCGGCCCGATATCTCCGAGTTCCGACGCGTTGTTCACGAGCAGATCCAATCCGCCGAGCTCGCCGGCCGCACTCACGAGCCGGGCTCGCACGGACGCGTCCGTGACGTCGCCGGCAACGGGCACCACTCTCGACCCTTTCTGACTGATTGATTCGGCCACGTCCTGTAGCGGACCCGGATTCCGCGCGCCGACAACCAGGTCGTAGCCGCGTTCCGCGAGCACGCGTGAGATGACTTCGCCAAGCCCGCGGCTCGCGCCCGTAATGATTGCCACACGCTTCGATGCCGTCATTGAGGTGACCTCCTGGCATCGAGCTTCGACCTTCAAGTGCACTTGAAGTCAAGGGGAAACTCTGACAGACTGCCGTTGTGGACGGCGCGTTGACGATCGGCGAGGTGGCGAAACGCAGCGGCACGGCGACCTCTGCCCTGCGTTTCTATGAAGAACAGGGGCTGATTCACTCCGAACGCAACGACTCCGGCCACCGCCGCTATCCGCGCGCCGTGATTCGGCGCGTCGCGTTCATCGTCTTCGCGCAACGGATAGGGTTGTCACTCGAGGAAATCCGAACCGAGCTGGCCTACCTGCCGAAGAATCGCACACCCGACCGTTCAGACTGGGCAAAGCTCTCGTCCCGATGGACGACACGGATCCGTGCTCGCATCGCGGAGCTCCAGCGGCTCCAGGCGACGCTCACCGAATGCATCGGCTGTGGCTGCCTGTCACTGGATCGATGTCAACTCGCGAATCCGGGCGATCGGGCGGCGCGCCGAGGTCCTGGCCCGCGATATTGGATGGACAGCGAAGAGGTGATGCGATGAGTGACCGCCAGGCGGGTAGACGGATGTCGTGGACCCGACGCGGGTGGTTGTCGGCGGCAGGCACGAGCCTGATGGGCACGGCGCTGGGCGCTGTCGCAAAGACACCCCTCGACTACGCTCGGGGCAGGCCTGGCGACCGGCCGGCGAGCCGGCAACGCGCGGGTGACCGGACGCCGCCCCTTCCGCTCGCCGAGTTCGAGCCGAAGAGCATGCTGCACGTGGAGGAGACCCGCGTCGCGCGCGCGCGGTTCCCGGTCATCGACTTCCACACTCACGTCTCGCCGCGAGGACGCTCGCCGCGGGCCGGCGTGCCTCCGGCGGAGCTGCTGCCGGTGATGGACGCCGTCAATCTGCGGACGATGGTGAACCTGACCGGCGGGTCGGGTGAAGATCTCGCAAGAACGATCAGGAACTTCGACCGTGCGTTTCCGCGCCGGTTCGTCTCGATGACCGAACCGACGTGGGGTCGCGCGAGCGAGGCCGGCTACGCCGCATGGCAGGCCGACGAGATCGCCAGGGCCAAAACAGCGGGCGCCGTCGGCGTCAAGATCCTCAAGACGCTTGGTCTGTACCTGCGCGACGGTGGGCCGGACGGCAAGCTGGTGCCGGTGGACGATGCGCGGTTCGATCCGATGTGGGAGACCTGCGGCCGTCTCGGTCTGCCGGTGGCCGTTCACGTCGGCGATCCGGAGGCGTTCTTTCTGCCGATCGACCGGTTCAACGAGCGGTACGAGGA
>QHWR01000252.1 GCA_003223835.1 Acidobacteriota bacterium
CGTGGCCGCGCCGCGCACCAGCCGCAGCAGGAACGTCTCCGCCTGGTCGTCGCGCGTGTGCGCGACCGCGATCGCAACCGCACCCAGACGATCCGCGGCACGTTCGAGAAACGCGTATCGCGCCCGCCGCGCGGCGTCCTCGATCGATCGTTTCTCGCCGAGCGCGAGCGCGCGGACGTCAGCGCGCTCGACCTCGATCGGGATGTCGAACGCGGCGGCAAGGCCGGAGCAGAACCGCTCGTCCTCGTCGGCGTCCGCGCCGCGCAGCTGATGATTCAGGTGCGCCGCGCCCGCGATGACGAGGACGCCGTCAGCCTCCAGCTCGCGCGCGAGGTGCAGGAGCGCGACGGAATCGGCGCCGCCGGACAGGGCGATGACGACACGATCGCCATCGCGCACGAGCGCGTAACGCTGAAGCGTGCGGCGGACGCGGCCGTGGAGGCTCATGGCAATCGGTGAATTGGTGAATTGGTGAATTGGTGAATTTCTGGTGAGTTGCATCCGGCTGTTGAGAGCAGCCAGAACCCAATTCACGAATTCACCAACTCACCAATTCACTAATTCAAAAGGGTGGTGCCGGTGCAGGGACTTGAACCCCGGACACTGCGGATATGAGCCGCATGCTCTAACCAGCTGAGCTACACCGGCAGGATCATTAATTATAGCTGCTCCGGGATTCCTTCCACTACGCGTCCAGGATCGCCGCCGCCAGGAGCGGGATCATGATCTCGTGGTGTCCGGTGAGCGAGTACCCGTGGCCGACGCCGGCGACGGGACGCGACACGACGTTCGTCTGCGGCCGGTAGAGGCGCATGAAATCCAGGTTCACCGTCGTGAGCCCGTCGAGCGATCGCCCCTGGTTGCGCGCGAGCGCCACCGCTTTGAGGAAGACCTCGGGCAGCACGACGGCGGAGCCGCAGTTCAGGTACACCCCGCGCTCGAGCCGCGCGACGTTCGAAACGAAATACCGGAAATCGCGGAGGCTGCCTTCCCCGATCGCCGCCCCCGACGCGTCGCGGTGCATGTGAATGATGTCGGTGCCGATGCCGACGTGGACGGTGACCGGCACGTCGAGACGAGCGGCCGCGGCCAGGACGCTGACCGCCGCGTGCGGCGGCGTCGCCGAATGCAGATATCCGGTCACCGATTGGCCGAGTCCGAGCCCGCGCGCGACGCCGTCGTTGATCGCCGCGTTCAACTGACGGCCCGTTTCTTCCGCCATGCCGAAGCGGCCGGGCCCGAGCGCTTCGTCCACGTCTTCCGACGTCGCGCCCGAGAGGGCGACCTCGAAGTCGTGAATGACGGCCGCGCCATTCGTCGCAATCGCGGAGACGAACCCGCGGTCCATGAGGTCGATCAGGATCGGCGACAGGCCGGTCTTGATCACGTGCGCGCCGAGGCCCCACACGATCCCGCGCCCGGCGCGATGCGCATCGCGGATCGCCGCGACGACCGCCTTGAAATCCGCCCCCGCGAGCATCGACGGCATCGATCCGATCAGCGCCCCGACGCCGCCCCCCGGCCGGTACGGCGACGCGAAGTCCGCGCGGCTCGCCTTGCTCTTGCGCGAGGCGAGGGGATACGTGCGCACGCCGGACAGATCGAAATCTTCGTAGCTGAATTTCACGAGGAGAGCATAAACGAAGATGACGGATGGCGGATGAGACCGTCGATCCAACATCCGTCATCCCGCTCATATAACCAACATCGCATCGCCATAACTATAGAAACGGTACCGCTCGCGCACGGCCTCCGCGTACGCCGCGAGAATCCGCTCGCGGCCGGCGAACGCGGCGACGAGCATCAGCAGCGACGACCTGGGCAGATGGAAATTGGTCACCAGCGCGCCGATGACCTGAAAGCGGAACCCGGGGTAGATGAACACACCGGCGCGCTCGCGTCCGGCCGTCACTCGGCCGCCGCCGCGCGCCGCCGCATCCTCGAGCGCTCTCGTCGTCGTCGTGCCGACAGCGACGATGCGGCGTCGGTCGTCGAGCGCGCGGTTGATCGAGGCCGCCGCCGCGTCGTCAATGGCGTACGGCTCAGGATCGACCGCGTGATCCTCGACGGCGTCCGCGCGCACGGGCTTGAACGTGCCGTACCCGACGTGCAACGTCACGGCCGCGCGCTCGACCCCCGCGCGATCGAGCGCGTCCAGGATCCGATCGTCGAAGTGGAGACCTGCCGTCGGCGCCGCGACGGACCCTCGCGCCGACGCGAACACGGTCTGATATCGTTCCCGGTCGGCGTCGGTGTCGGGCCGATGGATGTACGGTGGCAGCGGCACGTGACCGAGCGCATCCACGAGCGCGTCCACGCCGCCGCGCTCGGCCCAGAGACGAATCGTCCGCCGCCCGTGAAATCTGCGCGCGAGCACCTCCGCCATCAGCACGCCGGCTTCTCCTTCGAATCTGACCAGCGCGCCCTCCTTGAGCTTCTGTCCGGGATGGACGAGGGCGTCCCACACCTGATCGGATGACGGATGCGAGATGGCGGATGAGGGAGGGACGTCGATCGACGAATCAGAGGAATCCATCCGTGTGAATCCGTGTGCATCTGTGGCAGATCCGGCGTCTTCATCTGTGGCGCGTGCGAGCAGCAGACACTCGACCGCGCCGCCGCTCGGCACTCTGCGGCTGAGCAACCGCGCGGGAAACACGCGCGTGTCGTTCACGACGAGCAGGTCGCCGCGAGCGAGAACCCGCGGAAGGTCGGCGAAGCGCGCGTGGGTCAACGCATCCGAGGACCGATCGAGCACGAGCAGGCGCGATTCGCCGCGAGGCGCGGCGGTCTGAGCGATCAGCTCTTCAGGAAGCGCGAAGTCGAAATCGGAGACCTTCAAAGCCGTGCAGTAGAATGCCGATCATACGATGACGGACCAGGCCGAGCCGACCAGGACGCGCGCCGCGGCGGCCGATCCGTTGCCTCCCACGCCGGGCGCGCCAGGAGAGCCGCCGCCGACTGTCGCCGGTCCCCACCTCAACCCCGGAACGATCGCCCTCATCGTGATCGCCGCCATTGCGGTGATCTTCACCTTGCAGGCCGCGCAGTCCGTCCTCATCCCCATCGTCATCGCAGTGCTGATCAGCTATGCGATGGGACCGCTGGTGACCTCACTCGCGCGCCACGGCGTCGCGCGCGCGATTGGGGCGGCGTTGGCGGTCATCGTGTTGTTCGCCGCCGCCGGCATCGGCGCCTACACGCTCACCGATCAGGTGCTGCAGATCGCCGAGCAGGTTCCCGTCGCCGCGCAGCGCGTCCGGGAGCGCGTGCGCGAGCACCGGCTGCAGAAGGGGGGCGCGCTGCAGACTGTTCAACGCGCCGCCAACGAAGTCGAGCGGACCGCGAACGAGGCCGCGAACCAGGCCCAGCCGTCGAAGCCCCAGACCGGCGTCACGCAAGTCGAGGTCGTGCAACCGGCGTTCAGCCTCTCGAGTTATGTCTGGACCGGCGGGTTGAACCTCGTCAACGCGCTCGGGAACTTCGCGGTCATCCTCTTCCTCGTCTACTTCTTTCTCGTCACGGGCGATCTCTACAAACGCAAGCTGGTGAAGATCGCCGGGCCGCACCTGGCGCAGAAGAAGATCACGGTGCAGATCCTCGACGAGGTTAACTCCCAGATCGAGAGCTTCATGCGCGTGCAGGTGTTCACGAGCGCGCTCGTCGCGGTCGCGACGGCGCTGGCGCTGTGGTGGTTCGGGCTGCCGCAATACATCGTGTGGGGGCTGCTCGCCGGCGTCTTCAACTCCATCCCGTACCTCGGCCCCGTGATCGTCACCGGAGGCCTCGGCCTGGTCGCGTTCCTGCAGTTCGACAGCGTGTCGAAGACGGTCCTCGTCTGCCTCGTCGCGCTCGCGATTACGAGCCGGGCCGTATGAACGCCGCGGCCGTGTTCACCGGGCTGCTCTTCTGGAGCTGGATCTGGGGAGTCTGGGGGACGATCCTTGCCGTCCCGATGCTGATGATGCTGAAGGCCATCTGCGATCACATCGAGGACCTGCAGCCGATTGGCGAGCTGCTCGGCGAATGATTAGATCGCTCCGATCCGCGATCCAATCTGCGCGAACACGAGGAAGATCAGGATCAGCGGCAGCAGCGCCACGCCGGCCAGCACGAGGATGCACAGGCTGACGAAGAGCCAGTCGCCGGCCGTCGGCGTCCGCCGGCCGTATGCATGCGTGTCGAGCAGGTTCAGGTTCATCTCGTTCGACTTCCATACGAAGTCGAACGCGTCCCCAAGGACCGGGATCGCGCCGACGATCATGTCGATCACGGCGTTGAAAATCATCCGCAGCACGATGACGCGCGGCACACGGAGGCGAACGGCGTGAAAGAGGATCAGGATGGCGAAAACCGGCGAGACGAGATCGCCCAGGCCCGGGATCAGCCCGACGATCGGATCGAGCCCGAACCGCGCGCCGGTGCCGGGCACGCGGAACGCGCTGTCGAGCAGCGCCGCCCACCGGCGCAGCGCCGCGAGGCCCGGGTCGTCGATTGGAGGCATAGAGATTACCGAGACAACACAGGAATCTAACCACAGAGATCACAGAGGTAACAGAGAACAATACTGCCCTCTGTTATCTCTGCGATTTCCGTGGTTGAGAATGACTCTGCGACTGCGATCTCCGGCGCCCTCCGCTGTCTCGATACCGCCAGCCGCACCCGTTGAGCTGGTTTGCGCTCCACGTTGACGACGTGGTACGAAGGTCTGCTGTGCCGATTCGAACGATGCGTGTCTGGCCTGGGTCCCCGTATCCGCTCGGCGCGACGTGGGACGGCGTCGGCGTCAACTTCGCGATCTTCTCCGAGTACGCGACGCGCGTCGAGCTGTGCCTGTTCGAATCACGCGACGCCGAAAGCGAGTCGGTCACCATCCCGCTGCCGGAGCAGACCGACATGGTCTGGCACGGCTATTTGCCCGACGTCCGGCCCGGTCAGCTCTACGGCTACCGCGTGCACGGTCCGTACAATCCTCAGAGCGGCCATCGCTTCAATCCACACAAGGTCGTCATGGATCCGTACGCGAAGGTGGTCGGGCGCCCCGTTCAGTGGGACCAGGCGCTCTTCGGCTGTCGCGCCGGACACGACGACACAACGTTCGACGACGGCGACAGCGCGCCCTTCGCGCCGCTCGGGGCAGTCATCGACGCGGCGTTTACGTGGGGAGAGGATCGTCCGCTCAGAACGCCGTGGCACGAGACGCTCATCTACGAGCTGCACGTCAAGGGCTTCACGAAGCTGCACCCGGAAATCCCGGAGCCGCTGCGCGGCACGTATCTCGGCCTCGCGTCGGAACCGGCGATTCGCCACCTCACCTCGCTCGGCGTCACCGCGCTCGAGCTGATGCCGGTGCAGCATCACACCGATGAGTGGCACCTCGTGAAGCGCGGGCTGCGGGATTACTGGGGCTACAACACGCTCTCGTACTTCGCGCCCGACGTCCGCTACGCCTCGTCGGACTCGCCGATGGAGTCGGTGCGCGAGTTCAAGATGATGGTGCGCGCGCTCCACGCCGCCGGCCTCGAGGTGATCCTCGACGTCGTCTACAACCACACCGCGGAAGGGAATCACGTCGGGCCGACGCTGTCGCTGCGCGGAATCGACAACGCGTCGTACTACCGGCTGCAGCCGCACGCGCAGCAGTACTACGAGGACTTCACCGGCTGCGGCAACACGCTGAACATGCGCAGCCCGCGCGTCCTGCAACTCATCATGGACAGTCTGCGGTACTGGGCGAAGGAGATGCACGTTGACGGATTCCGCTTCGACCTCGCGAGCGCACTGGCTCGTGAGTTGCATGCTGTCGACAAGCTCGGAGCGTTCTTTGACATCATCCACCAGGACCCGGTGCTCTCGCAGGTGAAGCTGATCGCCGAGCCGTGGGACCTCGGAGAAGGCGGCTATCAGGTCGGCAACTTTCCGACGAAGTGGACGGAGTGGAACGGGAAGTACCGCGATGCCGTGCGCCGCTTCTGGCGCGGCGACGGCGGGGTCGTGTCGGAACTCGCGACGCGGCTGTCGGGCAGCAGCGATCTCTACGAGCAGAGCGGCCGCCGTCCTTACGCGAGCATCAACTTCATCACGGCCCACGACGGGTTCACGCTCGCCGACCTCGTCAGCTACAACGAGAAGCACAACGAAGCGAACGGCGAACAGAACACGGACGGCGAAAACCAGAACTGGAGCTGGAACGGCGGCGTCGAGGGGGCGACGACGGACCGCCGCGTGCTCGAGGTGCGCGCGCGCCAGCGCCGTAATCTCCTCGCGACGCTGCTGCTGTCGGTCGGCGTGCCGATGATGAGCGGCGGCGACGAAATGGGCCGCACGCAGTGCGGCAACAACAACGCGTACTGCCAGGACAACGAGATCAGCTGGACGCACTGGGACGTGTCGGCCGAACAGAAGGAGTTCCTGCTGTTCGCGCGGCGGGTGATCCAGGTCTGGAAGGATCATCCGGTGCTGCGCCGGCGCAAGTTCTTTCAGGGACGCCGCATCCGCGGCGCCGAAGTGCTCGACATCGCGTGGCTCGACTCGAGCGGCGCCGAGATGACCGACGAGACGTGGAATTCGCCCGACGTCCGCTGCCTCGGTGTGCGTCTCAACGGCGACGCGATCCAGGAAGTCAACGAACGCGGCGACGGGATCGTCGGCGACACGCTGCTGCTCTTGCTCAACGGCGGGACCGAGTCGCTGCCGTTCGTGCTGCCGGCGACCGCGCCGATCGAGCGGTGGGACACCGTGCTCGACACGGCGGATCCGTGGCAGGCGGTGCGCCGCCTTCGCGCGGGAGACCGCTACGAGCTGCAGGGGCAATCGATGGCGGTGATGCGGCTCAACAACCGCCGCGAGGATCTCCGCCGCGCCGCCGACTGGGGACCGCAGGGAGCGTTGTGAAAGATCGAAGGCCCAAGGCACAAGGCAGAAGGCAGAAGGGCGCCGCCGCGGACCGGACGGTCCGGACGAAGCCGCGCGTCGCCGTGCGTGACGCCGACGAGCCGTTGGACCCACGGGGGCTCCGTCGCGTCGTGATCGAAGGGGTGGCGCCGGAGATCGACGGCGGACGGTTTCCAATCAAGCGCACCGTCGGGGAACGCGTCGAGGTCGAAGCGGACATCTTCGCCGATGGCCACGACGTGCTCGCGGCCGCGCTGCTCTCGCGCCGTGCGGGCCAGGATCGCTGGTGCGAGGCGCCGATGACGCCGCTCGGCAACGACCGCTGGACGGCGTCGTTCCGCGTCGACGCGCTCGTGGACTACGAGTACACGATCGAAGGGTGGGTCGATCGATTCGAGAGCTGGCGGCAGGCGCTCTCGAAGAAGTTCGGCGCGGGACAGGACGTCGCGAGCGAGCTGCTCGAAGGCGCGGCGATGATCCGCGGCGCGGCCGGCGGCGATCGGATCCTCGCCGGCGCGGCGGACGCGCTCGCCGCCGACGGTCCACAGGAGGAACGCGTCGCCGAGGCGCTCCGCGAAGAGCTCGTGCAGGCGATGACGCGGTCCGCGGACCGCGGCGCCGCGACCAGATACGAACGGACGCTGCGCGTGGCCGTGGAACGCGAGCGCGCGCGCCATGGCGCGTGGTACGAGATGTTCCCGCGATCGGCGGGCACGGACGCGACGGGCAGCGCGACGTTCGACGAAGCGGCCGCGCGCCTGCCGTACGTCGCGTCGATGGGATTCGACGTGCTGTACCTGCCGCCGATTCATCCGATCGGCAGGAGCTTCCGCAAAGGACGCAATAATTCGCTGACGCCGGAGCCGTGGGAACCCGGCAGTCCGTGGGCGATCGGATCGGACGAGGGAGGACACACCGCCGTCGAGGCGGGGCTCGGCACGATCGAGGACTTCGAGCGGTTCGTCGCGGCGGCGGGCCGGCAGGGCCTCGAGATCGCGCTCGACATCGCGTTCCAGGCGTCGCCCGATCACCCTTACGTGCGCGAACATCCGGAGTGGTTCCGCCATCGCCCGGACGGCACGATCAAGTACGCGGAAAACCCGCCGAAGAAGTACCAGGACATCTATCCGTTCGACTTCGAGTCCGAAGACTGGCCGGCGTTGTGGGAAGAGCTGAAGCGCGTGATCGAGTTCTGGATCGATCGCGGCGTCACGATCTTCCGCGTGGACAACCCGCACACGAAACCGTTCCGGTTCTGGGAGTGGGCGATCGCGGCCATCAAGGCGCGGCACCCGGAGACGGTGTTTCTGTCGGAAGCGTTCACGCGCCCGAAGATCATGCGCCGCCTCGCCAAGGTGGGCTTCTCGCAGTCATACACCTATTTCACGTGGCGCAACACCAAGGCGGAGCTGACCGAGTACTTCACCGAGCTGACGCAGACTGAAGTCCGCGAATACATGCGGCCGAACCTGTTCGCCAATACGCCCGACATCCTGCACGAGTACCTGCAGCGCGGCGGCCGCCCCGCCTTTCAGGCACGGCTCGTGCTCGCCGCCACGCTGGGCGCGAGCTACGGGATCTACAGCGGCTTCGAGCTGTGCGAGAACGTGCCGGTGCGTCCGGGCAGCGAGGAGTACCTGGATTCGGAGAAGTACCAGATCAAGCCGCGCGATTTCGAGCGGCCGGGCACGCTGGCCGAGCTGATCCGCCGCGTCAACGCCGCGCGACGTGCGCACCCGGCGCTGCAGTCGGACCGGGGGCTGCGATTTCACGCAACCGACAATCCCGAGCTGATCTGCTACAGCAAGCACTCGCCCGACGCCGCCGATCGCGTCATCATCGTCGTCAACCTGGATCCGTTCCACATGCAGCACGGCTGGATCCACCTGCCCCTGGCCGAGTGGGGACTTGCGCCCGACGCGACGATCGAGGTGTTCGACGTGCTCTCCGAAGAGCGCTACTACTGGCGCGGAGAGCGCAACTACGTCCGGCTCGATCCGGAACTCCGCGTCGCGCATATTCTCGAGGTGCGATCGTGACGGACCGCGGTTCAGGGTTCACGGGTTCAGAGTTCACGGGTTCACCGGTTCACGGTTCCGGTTCGACGTTCGACGTTCAGAACCGTGAACCCGTGAACCGTGAACCGGTGAACCCTGAACTCGTGAACCGTGAACCCGTGAACCGTGAACCCGGTGATTCGCTTTGGTACAAAGACGCCGTCATCTATGAAGCCCACGTCCGCGCCTTCTACGACGCGAACAACGACGGCATCGGCGACTTTCCGGGGCTGACAGCGCGGCTCGACTATCTGCAGAGCCTCGGGATCAACTGCCTGTGGCTGCTGCCCTTCTATCCGTCCCCGCTCAGAGACGACGGGTACGACATCGCGGATTACGAGAACATCCATCCGACCTACGGCACGCTGCAGGACTTCGATCGGTTCATCGACGAAGCGCACCGGCGCGGCATCCGCGTCATCACGGAGCTGGTCATCAACCACACGTCCGACCAGCATCCGTGGTTCCAGGCGGCGCGGCGCGCGCCGGCGGGATCGCCCGAGCGCGACTTCTACGTGTGGAGCGAGACGAAGCAGAAGTACGAAGGCGTGCGGATCATCTTCACCGACACCGAGCAGTCGAACTGGACGTGGGACGACACGGCGAAGGCGTACTACTGGCACCGGTTCTTTCATCATCAGCCGGATCTGAACTTCGACAACCCCGCCGTGCTCGACGCCGTGATCAAGGTGATGCGGTTCTGGCTCGATCGCGGGGTCGACGGCCTGCGGCTCGACGCCGTCCCGTACGCGAGCTGGATGCCGCCTACAAGAACCGGATGCTCCTTGCCGAGGCCAACCAGTGGCCCGCCGACGTACGGCCATATTTCGGCGACGGCGACGAGTGCCACATGGCATTCCACTTTCCGCTGATGCCGCGCATGTTCATGGCGCTCCGGCAGGAAGATCGGCATCCGATCACGGAGATCCTCCGGCAGACGCCGGACATCCCCGAATCCTGCCAGTGGGGGTTGTTCCTGCGCAACCACGACGAGCTGACGCTCGAGATGGTGACCGACGAAGAGCGCGACTACATGTATCAGTCGTACGCCGCGGATTCGCAGATGCGGATCAACGTGGGGATCCGGCGCCGCCTCGCGCCGCTGATGGAGAACAGCCGCCGGCGCGTGGAGCTGCTGCACTCGCTGCTGTTCTCGTTCCCGGGCACGCCCGTCATCTATTACGGCGACGAGATCGGGATGGGCGACAACATCTATCTCGGCGATCGGACCGGCGTCCGGACGCCGATGCAGTGGACGAGCGACCGGAACGGCGGCTTCTCGCGCACCGATCCCGCGCGCCTGTACGCGCCGCCGATCATGGACCCGGTCTACGGCTACGAGGCCATCAACGTCGAGGCGCAGGAGCGCTCGGCGTTCTCGCTGCTGAACTGGATGAAGCGCCTGATCGGCCTCCGGAAGCAGTACCGCGTCTTCGGCCGCGGAACGCTCGAATTCCTCCGTTCGGCGAACCGCAAGGTGCTCGCGTACGTGCGCCGCTCCGGGGACGAGTTGATCCTCTGCGTCGCCAACCTCGCGCGCAGCGTGCAGCCCGTGGAGCTGGACCTCTCCGCGTTCAAAGGGATGACGCCGATCGAGATGCTCGGCCTCACCGAGTTTCCGCGGATCGGCGAGCTGCCGTACTTCCTGACGCTGTCCCCTTACTCCTTCTACTGGTTCCGGCTCCAGCAGGCGCCGTCGCCGATCTCCGCCCGCGTGCCGCAGGAACCGGCGGGGACCGTCGAGCCGTTGCCCGCGTTCTTCATGGGCGTCGCGTGGGACACGCTCCTCGACGGCAGCGTGCGCACGCTGATCGAGCGCGAGGCGCTGCTGCCGTTCNGGCAAGGCTCGCAGTCCGCGCGCCGCGCGCTTCGTGGACTGGGCGGTCGCCCGGCGCGGACAGCACCCGCTGTTCATGACGATCGTCGAGGTCGAGTACGGCGACGGCGGACGAGAACGCTATTTCGTGCCGCTCGCCCTCGCCGGCGGCGCCGCCGCCGAGACGGCCGTCGAACGCTCGCGCGCGCAGGTGCTCGCGGGGCTGACCGGCGCGCGCAAGGGCGTCATCCTGGATGCGACGGGGGACGACCTGTTCGCCTCGGCGCTGCTCGAGACTCTCGAAAGCGATCAGCTGCTGCAGACGAAGCGCGGGCTCCTCCGCAGCTCGCGGCCGAGCGCCTTCGCCGACGTGCGCGGCGCCGACCCGCTCGCGCCCCGGCGGCTCGCGGCCGAGCAGAGCAACACGTCGATCGCGTACGGGAACCGGTTGATCGTGAAGCTGTTTCGCCGTCTCGAGGAAGGACCGAACCCCGACGTCGAAATCGGACGTCACCTGACCGAGCGGACAACGTTCCGCCGCGTCCCGCGCGTCGCGGCCGCCCTCGAGTATGTCGAAGCGGGCGGCCCCTTGACGCACGCCGCCGTCGCGCACGAACTCGTGCGCAGCCAGGCGGACGGCTGGACGCACGCGCTCGATGAACTCCGACGGTATTTCGATGACGTGGACGGACGCGGTCTGCCGTCGCCCGATCTGCTGCCGGCCGACCACGCGCTCGCGATCGCGGAGCGCCCGACGCCGCCGGTCGTCTGCGATCTCGCCGGCGCCTATCTCGACAGCGCGCAGACGCTGGGCCGCCGCACCGCGGAGCTGCACCTCGCGTTGTCCCAGGACGCCAACGACGCGGCGTTCGTCGCGGAGCCGTTCGGCCGCACCGAGCTGAAATGGCTCGTCGCCGACGCCGTCGCGCAATTCCGCCGCGCCGCCGACGTTCTGTCGCGACGCGGCGACGATCTGCCGCCGACGGTCGCGCCCGCCGCGCGCGGGCTCGTGGACGGCAGCGAGACGATCCTGCGCCGCATTCATGGCTTCGAGACACTCGAGCTGACGACCAGCCGCATCCGCGTGCACGGCGACTATCACCTCGGGCAGGTGCTCTGGTCCGAAGGCGATTTCTACATTCTCGATTTCGAGGGAGAGCCGGCGCGTCCGCTCGCCGAGCGGCGCGTGAAGGAGTCGCCGCTCAAGGACGTCGCGGGCATGCTCCGGTCGTTCAACTACGCGGCGTACGCCGCGCTGTTCGCGCACGCGTCCGCGCGGCCCGCGGAGTTCGATCGGCTCGAACAGTGGGCGAAAGCGTGGCAGGTCTGGACGGCGGCGTCGTTCCTGAAAGGATACCTGAAGGCCGCGGCGGACGCCACGTTCCTCCCCCCCGATCCGGTGCAGCGCGCATCGCTCCTCGATCTGTTTCTGCTGGACAAAGCGTTCTACGAGCTGAACTACGAGTTGAACAATCGTCCCGAGTGGATCCGGATTCCGCTGCGCGGAATCCTGGAACTGCTGCGATGAAGATCAGGATCTTCCGCCTGAAGGCGGAAGCCACGCATCGCGCAGCTACGCGTCGCGGGGCGAGCTGCCTGCGGCTTCATCATGATGACCCCTGTGGCTTCCGCCTTTAGGCGGAAGATCGATCCGATCGTCCGCGAGCCGATCTTCGGCGCCGTGCCGTCGCGGGACGGCGTCCGCTTCCGCGTGTGGGCGCCGGCCGCGCACGGCGTCGAGCTGCGCGTGCGACGCGGGAGCCGCGTCGAGTCCCACCAGCCGCTGAAAGATGACGAGGGGATCTGGACGGTGCACGTGACGGCGGCGCGTCCGGGTGACCAGTACGCGTACGTCCTGGACGATGGCGAGCCGCTGCCGGATCCGGCGTCGCGCTGTCAGCCCGATGGCGTCCATGGCTGGTCGGAAATCGTGGACCCGTGCGCGTTCGCCTGGCGCGATGACGCGTGGAAGCGGCTCGATCCGCGCGACGCCGTGCTGTACGAATTGCACGTGGGCACGTTCACGCCCGAAGGGACGTTCGCGGCCGCGGCTGAACGGCTCGAGGACGTGCGCGACCTCGGCGTCACCGCGATCGAAATCATGCCGGTGGCGGATTTTCCAGGATCGCGCAACTGGGGATACGACGGCGTCTGCCTCTTCGCGCCGGCGCGCGCGTACGGACGTCCCGACGATCTCCGCGCGCTCGTCGATCGCGCCCACCGTCTCGGCCTCGCCGTCGTCCTCGACGTCGTCTACAACCACTTCGGACCCGAGGGCGCGTATCTTCATCGGTTCGCGCCGGCGTTCTTCACCGACCGCCACACGACGCCGTGGGGCGTCGCAATCAATCTCGATGGCCCGGGTTCGTCCGTCGTGCGGCGCTTCATCACCGACAACGCGCTCCACTGGATCGACGAGTACCACATCGATGGCCTCCGTCTCGATGCGACGCACGCCCTCGTGGACGAGGGGCCGCGGCCGTTCGTGGCCGAGCTCGTCGCCGCGTGCCACAGATACGAAGCTGGCCACAGATACGAAGCTAGCCACAGATACACACAGATACACACAGATACGGATGATGACGTTCCCCATCATGTCCTCGTGTACGCAGAGGATCATCGCAACCTCGCGCACATGGTGGAGGACGCGGCGCTCGGCGGCTGGGACGTGGACGGCGTCTGGGCCGACGACTTCCACCACATCATGCGGCGGATGATCGCGGGAGACGCGTACGGGTACTACGGCGATTACGGCGGGTCGACGGAGGAGCTGGCGACGGCGCTGCGCGACGGCTGGCTGTACAGCGGCCAGCGGTCGCCGACGAAAGGGCAACCGCGCGGGACCGATCCGTCGCGCGTCGCGCTGCGCCGCCTCGTGATTTGCCTCCAGAACCACGATCAGATCGGCAACCGTGCGCTCGGCGACCGCATCCACCGCGGCGTCGATCCCGCGGTGTGGCGCGCGGCGGTCGCGCTGCTGTTGACGGCGCCGATGACGCCGCTGCTGTTCATGGGACAGGAATGGAGCGCCGGCACGCCATTCCTGTTCTTCACGGATTTCGAGCCGGAGCTGGGCCGCAAGGTCGTCGAAGGACGCCGCCGCGAGTTCCGCGAATTCCCGGAGTTCTCCACGCCCGAGGGGGCCGCGCGGATTCCCGATTCTCAGGCGCCGGAGACCTTCGCGGCGAGCAAGCTGCGCTGGAGCGAACGCACCCGGCCCGAGCACGCGTGCGTGCTCGCGCTGCACCGCGAACTGCTGCGGCTGCGGCAGAACGTTCGCGCGATGAAAGCCACCGACGACGCCGAGGGCAAGGCGATCGCGCCCGACGGAGAGACCATCGCATTTCGCCGTCGCGATGGCGACGCGGACCTTCTCGTCGCCGTGCGGTTGAACGGCGCCGGGCGCACCGATCTGTCCCCGCTCGCATCGACGGCCGGACGGGACCGCTGGGATACCGTCGTCACGACAGAAGACCCGCGCTTCTGCGACGACGCGATGCCGTCGCGGATCGATCCAGCCGTGCCCGCGGTGGAGTTCCTGCGGCCGGGCGCCGTCATCCTGAAACGCGTCACTTCGAGCCTGGTCGAGAAATGACGGACGCCGCGCGCGACGATCGTCCGCGGTTCGTGCCGGCGAGCACGTATCGCCTCCAGATCCACGCCGGGTTCACGCTGGACGCCGCGCGCGCGATCGTCGAGTACCTGAAGCGGCTCGGCGTCGGCGCGGCCTACACGTCGCCGTACTTTGCCGCGCAGCCGGGCAGCACGCACGGCTACGACGTCTGCAACCACAACGAAATCAACGCCG
>QHWR01000253.1:0-20566 GCA_003223835.1 Acidobacteriota bacterium
TCCGCGTCATTGGTGACCCGGATGCGATCCACGGTCGGGTTGAAATCAAGGCCGTAGTCGTCGCCGTTTGTCACGGTGAATGGCGTGCTCCCTGGAATCAGCGTCGCGGCGCCGGTCAGCGGATCGATCCGATAGACGCGAATCGTATCGGTCGCGCCATCCACGATTCCGAGCCCGTACAGCTGCCCGGTGCGGGGACGGAAATCGATGCCGCCGATGCGCTCCCCCGCCTGCAAGCCGGAAATCACCACGACTCGCTGGAGCGCCCCGGGAGTCAAGCTGTCGAACTGCACCAGGAAGTACGGCGGCGCGACGACGTAGATGACGTCCGCGGCGGCGACGGCGGCGGTCGAGAGCAGCGCGAAGACGGCGGCAACGGCGAAGGCCGGAATGCGCATGCGGTCCCTCCTCGAATGCTTGCGAAACAGGCTATTGAAAGACGACAGCCTCAATGCTTCGCCAACCTGCTACGGATTCGGCACCGGCACGCAGCCGGGCAGCGTGCGGCACGTGTTCATCCGACCTTTGCCATAAAACGGATCCGCCCCCGGCTTGCCGAGGTCGTCGGCGTTCTGCTGGATGGCGGTGAGGATCTGCGATCCGTTCAGCGCGCCGCCGAACTGCGAGTCGAGGAACGCGCCGAGGCCCGCGACGTGCGGCGCCGCCGCGCTCGTCCCCTCCGCGAAGAGATAGGCCTCGCCGAATCCGGTCGAGTCTACTTTGCACGGCGCCAGCTCCGGGATCACGGAATGGCTGCTGCAGAGCGACAGCACGCCGCCCAACGGCAGGCCGCGTCCCTGGGTGAAGTCGCCGCCCGGCGCCGCGTTGTTGATGGACTCCGTCCCATAGTTCGTGTACGCCGCCGGCAGATCGAGCGATCCCGTCGCCGAGACGCACGAGAGGACGCCCGTCTCGCACGGGATCTGCAGGCCGTTGCGATCGTGCTGGAGATCGATCGCGTCGTTCCCCGCCGCGGCGACGACGAACACGCCGCGCGCGTGCGCGAAATTGACCGCGCGGTTGAACGCCGCCAGTACCACCGCGGTGTTGCCGCTCTTCTCGATGTGCGCCCCGATGCTCATGTTGATGACGTCGACGCCCGTGGACGCGGCGTAGTAGATCCCGGCGATGATCGCGCCGAGCGTGCCGCTGCCGGTGGCGTCGAGCACTTTCACCGCGACCAGCGTCACGTTGGGCGCGACGCCGGCGACGCCGAAGTTGTTGCTCGTCACGATCCCGCCGACGTAGGCGCCGTGCGTGTGGTCGTCCTCCCAGTCGGGCGGCCCGGCAAGCGACGGCACGAACGCGCGGCTGCTCGCGACGTCGATCAGCCCGAACTGATCGATGTGATACGCGTCGAGGCCGGTGTCGAGGATCGCCACGCGCACGCTCGGAATCCCCGTACGCTGCTGCAGCCACGCGTCGTCGGTGTCGGTGAGCTGCATGTTCCACTGCAGCCCGAGCTGATACGCCACGGCCAGCTCCGGCTTGTTGATCGACGCGGTGCCGGGCGCCGCGGCGGCGATCGGGAGGGTCCGGATCGCGGGCCTGATCGACGGCGTCCACTGCGCGAAGATGTCCGTCGCGACCTGCGCGCGGCCGGCCGCGATACGCGCGGCGGCGCCGTTCGACAGGCCGCTCGCGAGGACGACGCCGATTTCGTCCATCGACGAGACGACGGTGCCGCCCGCGCCCCTGACGGCGGCGGCGATCTCGGAAGCGCGCGCGCTTTCGTGGAGCACGAACACGTACTGCGACGACTGAGCCGCGAGTTCCGGAACGGCGAACGGCCGCCAGCCCTGCCGGGCCGCCGCGAGCGATACGACGAGGGTGCAGGTCAGGATCCTGAGCAGTTTCATTGAAGGGCCTCCTCCTCGACAAGCGGGGCGCGCAGTCTAGCACGTACGGATGACGGATGAGCGCCTGTGGCCTGAGCGAGGCGCACAGTCGCCGAGCGAGCGCGAGCGGGGGTGGGGCCCCGCGAGCATTGAGAAAAGATTGCGGATGACGGATGACGGATGACCGATGGCAGAAGAGCTTTTACTTGCGCCGTTTCGGGCCGCGCAGGCGGCTGAGCAACGACGTGAGATCGGGAGGTAAGGCCGCCTCGAACTCGAGCCGGCGGCCGTCGCCCGGATGATCGAAGGCGAGGCGATGGGCCGAACGGGATCGTCCGCAGCGCATCCGGACCGAACACGTATCGCCGTTCGCCGACCAGCGTGTGGCCGCGCAGGCGCGCCTGGATCCGGATCTGGTTGCGCCGGCCGGTCCGAAGTCGCACCTCGATCAATGACGCGTCGCGAAACGCCTCGAGGACGCGGTACTCGCTGATCGCGTCGCTCGCCCGCGGATCGCGGGGATGCGTCTGCTTCTGAATCAGCGCCTTCACATCCCAGACGAGGTGATCGCGCCACGTGCCGCGCGGCGGGTCGGGATGTCCGTACACGACCGCCAGGTAGACGCGCTCGGGCTCGCGACGCTTGAACTGTTCCTTGAGCCGCGCCTGCGCGCGCGCGTCCTTCGCGAACACGACCAGGCCGGACGTGTCGCGATCGATCCGGTGCACGACGAACAGCTTGCGCCGGCCGCGCGCCCGGAAATGATCCGCGAGCTGGTCGTACACCGACGGCGCGTCGCGCCTGCGCTCGAGCGGCACGGCCAGCAGCCCCGGCGGCTTGTCCACGACGAGGATCGTCTCGTCCTCGTACACGACGCGCACGTCGCCGATCGGACGCGGAGGCCAGCGCGCCCTCGCGCTGCCGGGCCGATCCATCCAGAGGCGCACGACGTCGCCGGCGGCCAACCGCGCCGCCGCGTCGGCGGTGCCGGTCTCGCGGCCGTTGAGAGACACCTTGCCGCGCTCGATCGCCGCGAGCGCGCGCGACCGTGACCTGAACCGCTCCGGCGCGGCGAGGAACTTGTCGAGCCGCAGTCCGGCTTCGCCCGCATCGACCGTCCACTCCACCCGGGTCATTCCGTCAGTCTCGTCTCGAAATCGTCCGCTTGTCGAGCTACGAAATCCGGCAATACTCAATCGCCAAAGTGCTAGGATGCTCGGGCGGGCGTCCGCCCGGGGGAGGTCATTGTGTCCAGTGACGAGAAAGACCGGAACGGCATCTCACGGCGAGACTTCACGACCCGTCTCGGCGCCGCCGCGGCAGGCGTCGTCATCGGCAACGAGCTGTTTGGCTCGGGTCTGCAGGCGGCGCCGTATGTCAGCGGGCGCATCCTCGGCGCCAACGATCGCGTCGTGACGGCGAGCGTCGGCGTCCGCGGGCAGGGCAACGCCCTGAAGCGCGGATTCGCGCAGCTCAAGAACGTCGAGATCAAGACGCTCTGCGACATCGACGCGAACCTCGCGGATTCGCGCATCAACGACAAGACGCTGCTCGCGAAGGCGCCCAATTTCAAGCCCGGCTTCGCGCAGGACTTCCGGCGCGCGCTCGAGGACAAGGACATCGACGCCATCGTCATCGCCGTGCCGAACCACTGGCACGCGCTCGCGACGATCTGGGGCCTGCAGGCGGGCAAGCACGTCTACGTCGAGAAGCCGGCGTCCCACACGGTCTGGGAAGGGCGAAAGATGGTCGAGGCCGCGCGGGCGTACGGCAAGATCGTCCAGGTCGGCACGATGAACCGAAGCCGGCCGCGCGTCGTCGACGCGATCAAGTTCATCCACGACGGCGGGATCGGCAAGGTCTACATGGCGCGCGGCCTGTGCTTCAAGCCGCGGCCCGCGATCGGCAAGTACCCCGACGGCCCGATGCAGCCCGGCGAAAAATACGCGCTGACGACGCACTCGACGAACTACGAGCCGGCGTACGACACCGCCTATCTGCAGAAGGTCAATTACGACCTGTGGCTCGGCCCGGCGCCGAAGCGGGAATTCAACCGCAACCGCTTCCACTACAACTGGCACTGGCACTGGGACTACGGCAACGGCGACACCGGCAACCAGGGCCCGCATCAGTTCGACATCGCGCGCTGGGGCCTCAACAAGAACGAGCACCCGGTGAAGATCCAGTCGTCGGGCGGGTACTTCGGCGAGCAGCCGACGTCGCAGGAAACGCCGGACATTCACAACACGATGTTCGAGTACGCCGACGGGACGCTGCTCGAGTTCTCGACGCGCGGCGAATTCACCAACGACGAGGGCACGCAGCGCATCGGGAACCTGTTCTACGGCCCGAAGGGCTGGGTGTGGATCGACGGTGACGGCCGCAAGTGGCAGGCGTACCTCGGGCCGAAGAACGAGAAAGGGCCGGGCTCCGACTCGCCGGCCGAGAGCACGGGCAGCGATCCGAACGTCCTGACCAGCATCGAGTTCCCGCACTACCAGAACTTCGTCGATGCGATCCGGGCGAACGATCCGAAGATCCTCACGTGCGAGATCATGGAGGGACATCTCTCCTCGACGCTCCCGCACCTCGCGAACATCGCGTATCTCGCCGGGCACACGCTCGTGTTCGACGGCAAGACGGAAACCTTCAAGGACGACAAGAAGGCGGACGCGCTGCTGACGCGCGAGTACCGGAAGGGATTCGAGATCCCGAACAGGTTCCCCGCCGCGACGACAACGGCGTCGCGGTAGCGACGCGCGGCTGACCCCGCGCGCTCGGTTGTCTTTCAATGCGCGGCGGCGTAAGCTGCCGCGCATGGCTCTCACCCGCCGCAAGTTCCTGGGCGGCCTGGCCGCCGCCTCCGCCGTCACCATCGTTCCGCGCCGCGTCCTCGGAGGAGCGGGGTACACCCCGCCGAGCGACATGATCCTGCTCGCGCAGGTCGGCTGCGGCACTCAGGCGCAACGGCAGGTCAACACCGGCCTCGTCGCGCGACCGGACCTGCAGTTCGTCGCCGTCGTCGATCCCAACAAGGACAGCCAGAACTACGTCGACTGGGAAGTCTTCGGAAACCGGCAGCGGATCCGGAGATTCCTCGACGAGCCCACGTGGGGCGAGAGCGACAAAGGGATTCGTGCGGGGCGCGACGTCGCGAAGCAGATCCTGGAGACCTACTATCGCAAACAGAACCGGCCGGCCGCCGGCATCCGCGCGTACGAAGACTACCGCGAGATGTTCGAGCGCGAGCCGGACATCCAGGGCATCGTCAACATCACGCCCGATCATCAGCACGGCAGCATCAACATCTCGGCGCTGCGCCGGGGCAAAGCGGCGATCTCGCACAAGCCGGTCGCGAGCGTGCTGTACGAAGTCCGCCGCGCGGTCGATGCGGCGCGCGAGAGCCGCGCGCCGTCGCATCTGCTCGCCTACAGCAACAACCCGGATCGCCACACGCTCGCGGCGTGGATCGCGGCGGGCGCGATCGGCACGGTGCGCGAGGTGCACAACTGGACGAACCGTCCGTTCTGGCCGCAGGGCTGGCAGTCCTACTACGCGTCCGGCGAGCCGATCCCCGACGGCTTCAACTGGACGCTCTGGCAGGGACCGGAACCCGATCGTCCCTATCATCCGAATTACGCGTTCACGCTGTATCGCGGCTGGTATGCCTACGGCACCGGCTGTCTTGGCGACATGGGGTTCTACAGCCTGTGGCAGCCGTACCGGATCCTGCAGCTCGGCGTGCCCGAGTTCGTCGAAGCGCGGCCGAGCAACGAGGCGGTCGTGGACGCGAACAACGTCAGCGACGGCGGACACGTGTCGCTCGTCGGCCTGCCGAAAGCCAGCACGGTGCGGTGGCGCCATCCGGCGACGGCGGCGCGCCCCGCCATCGACACGTTCTGGTACGACGGCGGCATGAAGCCGCAGACGCCCGAGGAGCTGTACGGCGACAACGAGGACCTCGCGGACGAAGGGATGATGTTCGTCGGCGACAAGGGAAAGATCCTCTGCGACTTCAGGGCCAACAAACCGCGTCTCCTCCCGCAGAGCCGCCAGCGCGCGTTCGAAGGATCCGTCGTCGCGCAGAACGTCGACGCGACGACGCCCGACGACGAGTGGACGAACGCGATCAAGAACGGGACGAAGTCGCGCGGCGGTTTCGAGGACGTCGCGCCGCTCGCCGAGGCCGTCACGCTCGCGACGATCGCGCTGCGCGTCCCCTACAAGCGCCTGCTGTGGGACGCGCAGAAAATGGAATTCACCAATTCGCCGCAGGCCAACAAGCTGATACGACGCGAAGAACCGGGAATCGCCAACATTCGTAGCGCAGGTCTTTAGACCTGCTCGTGATGGCCACCATTCGTAGCGCAGGCCTTCAGGCCTGCTCGTGATGGCCACCATTCGTAGCGCAGGTCTTCAGACCTGCTCGTGACGCGTACGCGCCTCCGAAGACGGCACGACCGGTGCAAGCTTCTCGAATAACCGGATTCTCGACCCGTTTTCCGACAGTCGCGGCGCACGTGCTGTCAGTTTCGTAAGTGCGTGTTCGATTTCGTGGCGGCCGGAACGGGCCCTGTACCCGGCGTCATTGCTCCCTCGAGGAGGACTGTATGGCGACGTTCCGATGGGCGCTCGGCGTTCTCGCCCTCGTGTTCGCGATGGCCACCCCGGCACTGGCCGAGCAATCGTCCGCGGCGGGACGAATCAAGGTCGTGTCCGGCGCCGCCTTCATCGTGCGTCACAACGCGACGATTCCCGCGCAGGCGGGACAGATCGTCTACGAAGCCGACGCGCTCAGGACGGGGCCTGACGGGAGCCTCGGGGTCACGCTGACCGACGACACGCGGCTCTCTCTGGGTCCGGCCAGCGAGGTGCGGCTCGACCGCTTCGTGTACGCGCCGGGCAGCGGCAATCTCGGACTCGTGGTGAAGTTCATGCGCGGCGTCGCCGCGTATGTGTCGGGCCGGATGGCCAAGCTCGCGCCGGATTCAATCCGCCTCGAGACACCGGCAGCCATCGTCGGCGTGAGGGGAACGACGCTCGCGATCCGCGTGCAGCCGTTGCCGTAAATGCCGCGGAGCTCCCGGGCGTGCGCGATCCTGGCGGCGCTCGCCGGGACGCTGGCGATCGCGTGCGGTCCGAAACACGCGTCCTCGGAACCCACGCAGCCGGCGGACGTTCTCGTGGTCCTGCTGCCCGACCCGGAGACGAACGTCACGGGCCGGGCGGTCGTCTCCAACAAAGCCGCGACGGCGGATCTGCGCGCGTCCCGTGACGCCACGACCGTCAGGACGAACCAGCCGGCGGCGCCCGTCACAACCATGACGGACGCGGACGTCCAGCGCGTGTTCGGCGCGGCGCTCGCGGCGCTCCCGCCGGCGCCGCGTCACTTCACCCTCAACTTCAAATTCGAGTCCGACGAGCTGACCGACGAATCGCGCGCGCTTCTGCCGCAGGTACTCGCCGCGGTGAAGACCCTCGCGGTTCCCGAAGTCGTCGTCGTCGGCCACACCGACACGATGGGCACCTTACGCGCGAACATCGATCTCGGGATGAAGCGCGCGCTGATGGTTCGCGGCCTCCTGATCGAGGCGGGCCTCGACGCGTCAACCATCGAAGTCCGGTCGCACGGCGAAGGCGATCTGCTCGTCCGCACGCCGGACGAGACGCCGGAACCGCGTAACCGCCGGGTCGAGATCTCGGTGCGCTAGCCGGGCAGCCCGATGCGTTCGCTGACCTCCGGAGATACCCGTCGTCACGTCGTCGTGCTCTGCGGCGTGATTCCTGTTTTTCTCGCCGCGATCCTCGCGGTCTACCGCCCGGGCATTCTTCCCCGCCTCGACGACACGGTCTACGACACGGTGATGCGGTCGGCGCGGACGACGCCGCCGGGCAACCGCGTCGTCATCGTCGACGTGGACGAGCGGAGCCTCGCGACGATCGGTCAATGGCCGTGGCGGCGCGACGTGGTCGGCCGGCTGATCTCGCGCCTGCGCGACATGGGCGCCGCCGCGATCGCGGTCGACATCATCTTCGCGGAGTCGGATCGGTACGGCGAGGTGCAGCCGGCGGCGGCGCACGCGAGTGGCGCCGCGCCGTCGACGCCGGACGACACGCTCGCGACGGCGCTTCACGAAAGCCGCGTCGTGCTCGGCTACGCGCTGACGTTCGACAGCGGCGGCCCGACCGGCAAGTCGTGCGTGCTCCATCCGGTCGGGCTCGCGGTCCTGCAGCCGGGCGAGGAAAACGGCGACGCTCCGTACTTTCGCGCGACCGGCGCCGTCTGCAGCCTGCCCGGGCTCGCGCAGGCCGCGGGGGCTTCGGGCTTCCTGAACGCCGCGCCCGACTCCGACGGCATCCTCCGGCGCGTGCCGCTCGTCGCGGAGCTCAACGGCCGCCGATATCCCAGCCTCGGCGTGGCCGCCGTCGCGGCCGTCACCGGCGCGCGCGAGCTGTCGCTCCGTGTCTCGAACGTGAACGCCGCGACGCTCACGATGGACGACCGGGTCATCCCGGTGGACGGCAAGAGCAATCTGCTCGTGCGCTACCGGGGAAGAAAGAAGACCTTCCCCTATCTGTCCGCCGCGGACGTGTTGAACGGTCAGATCTCGCCGGACGCCGTGCGAGGAAAGATCGCGTTCGTGGGGACGACCGCGCTCGGCACGCGCGAAGTGGTCGCGACGCCGCTCGACACGTTGTTTGCCGGCGTGGAGGTTCAGGCGACGGTCGCCGACAACCTGATCGAGCAGTCGTTCGTGCAGCGCTCGCCGCACGGCAGGCTCCTCGACAGCGTCATCGTGATCGTGCTGGGGATCGCGGTCGCGCTGCTCTTCGCGCGCACGAGCGTGGTCCCGGGACTCATCACCGGCGGCGCAGGCGTTGCGGTCATCTGGACCGAATCCGTGTGGCTGTTCTCCTCGAGCGGAGTGTTCCTGTCTCCGCTGTTCCCGACGATTGGCGTCACCGCGGCGCTGATCTCGATGACGTTCGCGCGATTCCTCGTCGAGCGCGGCCGCGCCGAGAGCGCCGGCCGCGAACGGACCACCGCGCAGAGCCTGATGGTCCAGACGCTGCTGTCGCTGACGGAAACGCGCGACGCCGAGACCGGCAAGCATTCACGCCGGACGCAGCAGTACGCGAGGCTGCTCGCGCAGCAACTCGCGCTCAACCCCGACTTCCGCGCGTATCTGACGCCGGACCGGATCGATCTGCTGTCGAGCCTCGCGCCGCTGCACGACATCGGCAAGGTGGGCATTCCCGATCACATCCTCAACAAGCCCGGAGCGCTCACGCCCGAAGAGCTGGCGCAGATGCGGAGCCACCCCGTGCTCGGGCGAGACGTCATCCTCAAGGCCGAGCAGCGCGTCGGCGTCCGCGACGACGTCACGCTCGCGATGGCGAAGGACATCGTCTACACGCATCACGAGCGATGGGACGGCACCGGCTATCCGCAGGGGCTGCGCGGTCCGGACATTCCCATCCCGGGGCGCGTGATGGGGGTCGTCGACGTGTACGACGCGGCCGTCACGCGGACGCTGTACCAGAAATCGGTGTCTCACGAGGACGTCGTGAAATTGATCGTCAAAGGCCGCGGCACACATTTCGACCCCGCCGTCGTCGACGCGTTCATCGGCGTCGCCGACGTCTTCAAACACCTGTCTCAGGAAGCGCAGGGCTGACGGCGCTTCGCGCCCAGTACCAGTAGAACGGCAGGCCGGCGGCCATCAGCCCCAGCCCCGCGAGCGCCCGTCCCGGCGTGGTCAGCAGCGTGTTGATCACCAGCCAGCCCGCGACCAGCATGAACAACGCCGGTACGATCGGATAGCCCCACGTGCGGTACGGCCGGTCGGCGTCCGGCATCCTGCGGCGGAACACGAACACGGACGCGGTCGCCAGCGCCACAAAAATCAGGATGGCGAAGATCGCGTAGTCGGTCAACGTGTCGTACGACCCGGAGAGGACGAGCACGACCGCCCATGCCGACTGGACGACGAGCGCGCGTATCGGGACGCGGCTTCGCGGGCTGACTCGCGCGAGCCCCGCGAAGAACAAGCCGTCGCACGCCATCGCATACGGCACCCGCGCGCTGAGGAGCGCCGACACCTGCAGCGAGCCGAAGATGGACATCGCGAGCGCTCCGGCCATCACGATCGCCGCGGACGCGCCGAGGAATCTCGTGACGGCCTCCGTCGCGACCGAGGATGACTGGGGAATGCCGGCGACGGCGGCGGGCGTCAGGACGTGAAAGTACGCCACGTTGGCGAACACGTAGAGCGCGGCGATGATCGCGATGCCGCCGATGATCGCGCGGGGCAGATTCCGCTTCGGCTCCTTCACCTCGCCGGCGGCGTAGGTGACTTCGTTCCAGCCGTTGTACGCCCAGAGCGCGCCGAGCATGGCGGCGCCGAAGCCCGCGAGGCCGCCGCGCGCCGCCGCGGCGACGCCGTCGCAGGCGGCGCCCGCGCCCGTCATCGCGAAGTGCGCCCAGTCGCCGCGCGCGAGGAACATCGCGCCGAAACCGACGCCCGATACGAGCGCGACCTTCAACGTCGCCAGGACCGCGGCGATGCGCCCGCCGACGGCCACCGCGGCGCAGTTCACGAGCGTCACGATCGCGATCGCGCCGATCGCGACGGCGTGCAGACCGTCGTACGAGAGTTGATGCGCGGATGGTCCGATGCTGAACGCGTGGGACCGCAGCGCGCCGCCGCTGACGATGTTGAGGAAGATCGCGAAGCCGGCGGCGAGGCCGGCGAGGCCGCCGGTGCCCGACACGAAAAAGCGCGTCCAGCCGTAGAGAAACCCCCAGACGCGGCCGTAGGCTTCGCGGATGAAGACGTACTCGCCGCCCGCGCGCGGCATCATCGCGGCCAGCTCGGCGTAGGTCAGCGCCCCCGCAAGGCTCAGGAGCCCGCCGACGACCCACACCGCGATGACGAGACCCGGCGTGCCGACGTTGCACGTCATCACGCGCGCTTTGAGGAACACGCCCGTGCCGATGACGTCGCCGATCACCATCGCGGTGGCGGCCAGCAGGCCGAGCCCGCGGACGAGCGTGATACTCACTCTATCTCGTGGCTTCTGCCTTCTCTCCCGTTCGTGGCTTCTGCCTTCTCTCCCCTTCGTGGCTTCCGCCTTCTCTCCCCTTCGTGGCTTCCGCCTTCAGGCGGAAGATCGCGCGTCAATACAACGTGAACGCGTAGAGCGTATCGCCCGCCGCCACCAGCAGATACTGATGCCCGTCGAGCATGTAGGTCTGCGGCGCGTTCGTCACCTGGCCGATGCGCGAGTGCCACAGCGCCGTGCCGTTCGCCGCGTCGAACGCGACGATGTTGCCGCCCGCGTCGCCGCCGAACACCAGTCCGCCGGCGGTCGTCAGCAAGCCCCCGCCTCCGCCGCCGCCGGCGCCCGGATACTTGTGCCGCCACGCGATCTTGCCGGTGGTCGGATCGATCGCCGTCAGAAAGCTGCCGCCCGACCCGACGTTCACTTCCTCATGGCCGCCGAGGCCCATCGATCCACGAGGATCCAGATCGGTCAGATAGAAGACCGCGAAGCCGTTGTGCTCCGTCACGTAGAACAAGCCCGTGTCGGGCGAGTATGCCGGCGGCTGCCAGTTCACCGTGCCCCCCGCCGTCGGCGACACGAGCGATCCGCCGATGCTCGCGTCCTTCTCCGCGTTCCGCATCGGCGCGCCGACCTTGTCGAGCCCTTTCACCCAGCTTGCGAACTGGCCGTACTTGACGGTGACGATGTGCTCCCCCGTGACGCGATCGAGCGTGAAGAAGTACCCGTTGCGCGCCGCCGTGGACACGAGCTTCCGCATCCGCCCGTTCACCTTCGCGTCGAGCAGGATCGGCGTCTGCGCCGAGTCCCAGTCGTGCGCATCGTGCGGCGACGTCTGGTAGTACCACTTCATCTTGCCGGTGTCGACGTTCACCGCGATCAGCGTGCACGTGAACAGATTGTTGCCTTCGCCCCGGCCGACCGTGTACGCCGGCGTGGGATTGCCGGTGCCGAGCATGTAGAGATGCGTTTCCGGATCGTACGCGCCGGGCAGCCGTGCCGCGCGGCTTCGAGATTGATCCACGTGTCGAGGCCGGGATCGCCGGGCTCCATGGGGACCGTATACAACTTCCATTGCAGATCGCCGGTCTCCGGATCGAACGACTGGAGGAATCCGGGCGCATCGAGGTCGTTGCCGGTGCCGACCAGCACGTGATTGCCGACGATTACGGGCGCCGTCGTCGAGAAGTACTGGTGCTCGAACGGCGCGATCACCTTGTGCCAGCGCTCCTTGCCGGTCTTCGCCTCGAGCGATACCAGATAATCGTCGGGCGTTTCCATGAACAGATAGCCGTTCCACAAGCCGAGACCGCGGTTCGCGATGTGCGTGCCGCCGCGCGTCTTCCAGTAGTAGTGCCAGAGCTCGCGTCCGTCGCGCGCGTCGATCGCCCACGCGTTGTCGGGCGCCGCGAGGTAGATCGTCCCGTCCACCATCAGCGCCGACGCCTTCACCGCCGTGCCTCCGGCGGCGGAGAACTCACCGGTTCCCTCCCCGCCGACGATCGTCGGCGCGCCCCCGCCGCCGCGTCCGCGCCCGCCGCGGCCGCCACCGCCGAAGAATGGGTTGCCAGGCCCGTCGTTGAGCGTCATGACCCACGCGAGCGTGAGGTTCTTCACCGTGGTGCGATTGATGTGCGCAAGCGCGCTGTAGCGCCGGCCCGAGTAGTCGCCGTTGTACGTGGGCCATGAGTCGGCGAGCGGCTTCAGGAGGTCGGCCGGATCGAGCCCCTTGCCTTGCCCGGAGAGCGCGATTGGCGTCAATCCCACGAGCGCCGCCAGCAACAGCTTCCTGGTCGTCATTTCAGGGTCACCAGATATGCGGTCACGTCGTGCATGTCCTTGTCGGTGAGGACGGTCAGCAGCGTTCGATGCGCGTCGAGCGGATCGTGGACGTCGACGGCGGGCACGTCACCGTCGCGCCGGAAGCTGCGCACGCTTCCGTCCGCTTCGACCAGCGTGACGACGAAATCGTCGATGCGCAGCAGCCGCCCCTCGACCTTCTCTCCCGAGGGCTGGATGACGCTGACCGTGGCGACCGCGGCTTCATTCGGCGCGCCGAATCCACGTCCACGCCCGCCGCCGCCCGAGACCCACAGGTTCTGGAGCGCCTTGGGACTGCCGGCTTTCGTCGCAATCCCCTGCAGGTCGCCCGCCGCCGAATGGCACGCGCCGCACTTCGCGGCGAAGTACGCCTGCCCCGCCGTCGCGTCGCCGACGAGGATGTCGGGTTCGGGCGCGTCGGACGGCGGCGGCGCCCCCTGGGTCCTTCCGGCGGCGGTCAGGCTGTGGATGAATTCCGCCACCGCCTTCACGTCGTCGTCACTCAGGTTCAGCGGCGGCATTCCCTTCACCGCGCGCGAGCCGCGGACGATTGGCAGAATCAGCTCGCCGCCTTGATCGCTGAGCACGAGCTGCGATCGCAGCAGGTTGGGTCCGCCCAGCTGGCCGCCGCGGGCGTCGGCTCCGTGGCACGGCGTGCAGTTGATCCCGTAGATCGTTTTGCCGCGGTCGATGACCGCGGGATCCGCGGGCGGCCGCTGCTGCGCGGGAAAGACGCCGATGCCGCGTCCGCCGCGACCCTGGCGTCCCGCGCCTGGTCCGGCCGGAGGCTGCGGCGGCTCCTGCGCGGCGGTGTGGGCAAAAGCCACCGTGAGCGCGGCGAGCGCCGCAGCGGCGAAACCATTCTTCATGTCCATGGACTCAGTTCAGCTCGCGGATGTAGAGATCTTTGAATCGCATCTTCCCTTCGCCGCCGGCGTGCAGCTGCAGCGCGATGATGCCGTCGGAAAACTTCGGCTGCGGATCGGTGTAGTCGAGCGCCAGCACGCCGTTCACGTACGTGACGATGTGGTTGCCGCGGACCGAGAACTGGACGTCGTTCCAGTCGCCGACCTTCATCGCCTTCTCGCCGTCGGGGTTCGGCCACACGATCCACTGGCGGCCGCCCGTCTCGTACAGACCGCCGGTGTGCATGTTGGGCCGCGGATCGACCTCGACCTGCACCCCCTTGATGTCCGTTCCCTCGATCGACGCGTGATAGAAGATGCCGCTGTTGCCGCTGCCTTCCGCCTTGAACTTCCCCTTCATCTCGAAATCCTTGTACGTCTTCTCGGTCCCGAGATAGCCGTACGCCTTCGTGACCGCCTCGCCGAGGATCTCGCCGTGGTCAACCGTCCACTTCTCGGCGCCGTAATTCTTCCAGCCGTCGAGGTTCTTGCCGTTGAAGAGGGACGCCCAGCCGGACTGCGTCGACACCGAGGAGGTGGATGCCAGGAACAGCACGCAGAAGACAGAAGACGCGCGGGTGTATCTCATAGCGGCGGATTATAGCGTTTTCGGCATTCAGCATTCGCCATTCGGCATTAGAATCTGCGCGTTCCGTCCGGTCCTTGATGATGATCGGCTCGACGCTCTCCCACTATGCCGTCGAAGCCCTCCTCGGCGAGGGCGGAATGGCCGCGGTCTATCGCGCGCGCGACACCGTGCTCCACCGCACCGTCGCCATCAAGGTGCTCCCGGGAGCCGGCGACCGCGAGTCCACCCGGCGGCTCCTCCGCGAGGCGCGCGCCGCCTGCGCGCTGAACCATCCGAATATCGTCACCATCCACGCCGTCGAGCACGAGGGGGACACCGATTTCATCGTGATGGAGCACGTCGCCGGCGCGCCGCTCGCGGTGCCTGCCGGCGGACTGCCCATCGACCGCGCGATCGACTACGCGTCGCAAGTCGCCGCCGCGCTCGCCGCCGCACACGACGCGGGCATCGTCCACCGCGACATCAAGCCGGGAAACGTGATGATCGGCGCGTCGGGGCAGGTCAAGGTGCTCGACTTCGGCATCGCCAGGCAGACGACGCTGCCGGCGGACGCGGTCACGGGACAGATGGACGCGACGATGGTCGCGTCCGGCACGATCGTCGGCACGCCGGGCTACATGGCGCCCGAACAGATCGAGGGGCGTCCCGCCGACGCGCGGTCCGACGTGTTCTCGCTCGGCGTCGTCATCTTCGAGATGCTTACCGGAACGTCCGCGTTTGCCGGCGCGACGACGTGGGAGCGGATGGATGCGACCGTGCGGCGCGAGCTTCCCGACGTCCACGCGGTCCGTCCCGAAACGCCGGCCGCGCTCGCACGCATCGTCACCCGTTCGGTCTCCAAACGTCCCGAGGATCGATATGCATCGGGTCACGAGGTCCGCGACGAGTTGCTCGCGCTGCGCGCGTCGCTCGACGGCTCGTCTCGCGCGAGCGCGCGGCAGCTTCGTCTCGGGATCGCCGCCGCCGTTGCGCTCGCCGTGCTCGCGGGCGGTGCGTTCGCCTGGTCGCGCGTGCGCGAGTCGAGGCTGCGGTGGGCGCGCGACACGGCGGTGCCCGAGGTGAGCCGTCTCGCCGCAGCCGGGGAGCTGGTCCCCGCCTACCGCCTCGCGCAGCGTGCGCTCGCGGCGGCGCCGGACGATCCGCAGGTGAAGGTGGCCTGGAACGAGCTGACGACCGCGGTGCCCATCACGAGCGAGCCGCCCGGCGCCGACGTCGCGCTCCGGACTTACTCGGGCGGGGACGAAGGATGGGTGACTCTCGGAACGACGCCGACGACAATCCGTCATCCCGTCGGCCTGATGCGCTGGCGCATCACGAAGGAGGGCTACGATCCGCTCGAGATCGCTCCCAACGCGCCGGCCTTCCTCGTCCGCCTGGTGCCGAAAGGCACGACCGTGCCTGGCATGGCGTACGTCCCCGCGCAGTCGTTCAACCTCGAGAGCAACAACACCGAAGTCAAACTGCCGGCGTACTGGATCGACAAATATGAAGTGACCAATCGCGCGTTCAAGCAGTTCGTCGACGACGGCGGCTATCGCCGGCGAGAGCTGTGGCCGCAGCCTTTCGTGAAAGGCGGGCGCACGATGTCGTGGGATGAGGCCATCGCGGAGTTCCGGGATACGACCGGACGTTCCGGACCGTCAACGTGGGAATTGGGCACGTATCCGGACGGTCAGGACGACTGGCCGGTGAGCGGCGTGAGCTGGTACGAGGCCGCGGCGTACGCGGCGTACGTGCACAAGCGGCTGCCGACGGTGTATCACTGGTACAACGCCGCGGGCGCATCCGGAGTGTTCTCGGAGATCCTGCGGTTCAGCAACTTCGGCGGGAGCGGCACGAAACGCGTCGGCAGCGGCGGCCTGGGACCGTACGGCACGTACGACATGGCGGGCAACGTGAAGGAGTGGTGCTGGAACGACGTCGGCGACAGCCGCCGCTACGTGCTCGGCGGTGGCTTCAACGAAGCGTCGTATTCGTTCCACGACCAAGACGCGCGACCGCCGTTCGAGCGCCAGGCAGGGTTCGGGTTCCGCTGCATCCGGCAGGACGCGGCCGTCGAGGCCACGCTCCTCGCGCCGATTGCGACGCTCGAGCGCGATCCCGCCGAGCTGAAGCCGGTCGGCGACGACGTCTACGAGGCGTACCGGCATCTGTACGAGTACGACGCGCTGCCGCTCGACGCGCGGATCGAGGAATCCGACGAGTCCAGTCCGCACTGGCGGCGTGAACGTGTCTCGTTTCGTGCGGCGTATGGACACGAGCGCGTCCCTGCGCAGGTGTACATTCCGAGGAATGGCGCGCCGCCGTACCAAGCAATCATTTATTTTCCAGGTTCCGATTCCGTCAGGCTGAAATCGAGCCGCGACGTCTGGCTCCAGATGGTCGACTTCCTCGTCCGGAGCGGCCGCGTGCTCGTGCTGCCGGTCTACCAGCAGACGTACGAGCGGCACACGGCCGGCCCGCGGTACGGCCAGAACTTTCTACGCGAGATCAGCATCCAGCGCGGCCAGGACCTGCGGCGCACCGTCGACTACCTGGAGACGCGCGCCGACATCGATCGCACCCGCATCGCTTTCTACGGGCTCAGCCTGGGCGCCCAGCTCGGTCCGGTGTACCTCGCCATCGAGCCGCGCCTGCGCACCGGTATCCTGATGTCCGGGGGCTTCGAGACGTGGACCATCCCGGCGGAGACCGATCCGGTGAATTTCGCCCCGCGCGTCAGGCAGCCGGTCCTCATGGTCAACGGCCGCGAGGATTTCGACTTGCCGTACGAGACGGCGCAGGTGCCGTTGTTCCGGATGCTCGGGACGGCGCCGTCCGACAAGCGGCACGCGGTGCTCGAAGGGGGCCACCTTCCGCCGCGGCCGCAGGAGGTGTTCAAGGAAGTGCTCGACTGGCTCGATCGGTATCTCGGACCGGTGGGAAGCCGATGACACATAGCGGATGGCGAATCATCAAAGAGGAGGGCGGAATGGCACTCGTACTCCGGCGGAATCTTGGAATGCTGCTGCTCGGCGTCTACCTGCTCATCGTCGGAATCGTCGGCCTCACGCCGGTGCCGATGATCGGACCGGTTCTGCCGATCCTGGCGCTGCTCGCGGGAATCTTCATCATTCTCGGGAGGTGAAACCCGAATGCTGAATGCTGACTGCCGAATGCTGAAGTGAAATCGGTCCGAGAAATGTCGACGCGCATTCAAGTCGCATTCTTCTGCGTCGTGGCCGCCGCGGCGGCGATTGCTCCCAGAGCGCAGCCGCGGCCGGCGATCGCGAACGTCCTCGTCGTGACGATGGACGGCATGCGGTGGCAGGAGGTGTTCGGCGGGCTGCAGTCCGCGCTGCTGACGAAAGAGGCCGGCGGCGTCGAGGAGCCCGAGCCGATCGAGCGGCGCTTCGGCGGCGGGACCGCGGAACAGCGCCGCGAGAAGCTGATGCCGTTCTTCTGGACGATCGTCGCGCACGACGGGCAGCTGTTCTCTCGTATCCCGGCTACAACGAGCTGCTCGCCGGCTACCCGGATCCGCGCATCGACAGCAACGACAAGAACCTCAACCCCAACGTGACGGTGCTGGAGTGGCTGAATCACCGGCCCGCGTATGCCGGGCGCGTCGCCGCGTTTGCGTCCTGGGAACTGCTGCCGTGGATCCTCAACGCGCAGCGGAGCGGGATCGCGTGCAACGGCGAAGGGCCGCCGATCGCGCAGCCCGCGACCGAGCGCGAGCGGGCGCTCAACGATTTCGCGGCGGAGTTGCCCCCCTACTGGGGCGCTACGCGGTTCGACGCGCCCACCGGCCTGGGCGCGCTGGAATACCTTCGCTCGCACCACCCGCGCGTCTTGTACGTGATGCTGGGTGAAACCGACGAGTGGGCGCACGGACGCCGGTACGATCTGTACCTCGATTCGGCGTACCGCAACGATCGCTTCATCCGTCAGCTCTGGGAGACCGCGCAGCGGATGCCGGAGTACGCCGGCCGCACCGCCCTGCTGCTGGCCACGGATCACGGCCGTGGAGACGGCGCCGCGGACTGGACCGATCATGGGCGGAAGATCCCTGCCGCGGAGCGCATCTGGATGGCCGCGATGGGTCCCGGCGTGCCGGCGCTCGGCGTGCGCGCGAACGTCACCGTGACGCAGTCACAACTCGCGGCCACGGTTGCGGCGCTGCTGGGTGAGGACTACGTCCGCGAGCAGCCGAAGGCGGCGCCGGCGCTGCCAATCGCGAATCGCTGATCCCTGATCCCCGCATCCCGGATCGCGCCTCGGTCCTCAGTCCTCGGACTTCGGTCCCCCGTCATCCGCCATCCATCATTCACCATCCATCATCTGTCAGATCTCGCTAACGACGCCCGCGCGCGTCGCCGCGTTGTTTCTGACGAGCACGAGCACGGCAACCATCGCAATCAGCGGCACGAGGCTCGCGCCCATCAGGATTGGCGCGAACGAGTAGCGATCCGCGACGACGCCCGTCAAGTACGTGGCCGCAATCGTGCCGACGCCGGCGGCCGTGCCCCCCATCCCGCTGACGGACGCGACCGAGCGGGTCGGATAGATGTCGGCCGGCAGGTTGAGGATCATCGTGGACAGCGCCGCGTACCCGAACGTCGCGATCGCGAAGCACGTGGTCAGCCACCCGAGCGATGAAACGTAGAGCGTCGGGATGAGCAACAACATCGCGAGCGTGCCCAGCACGACGACGAGTTTTCTCGCCGCGCCGACGCGCCAGCCGCGCGCGATGAGGGCGCTCGATGCGCCGCCGCCGGCGAAGTTGCCGAGATCCGCGGCGAGAAACGGCACCCAGAACGCGAGCAGGCTGTCCTCGAGCGTGAAGCCGCGGCTCGCCAGGTAGACCGCGAACCAGTCGGTGATGAAGAACCAGACCGGATCCGTCAGCCCCTTGCCGATGACGATGCCCCACGTCTGCGGGAGCGAGAGGAGCGTGCGATACCCAAGCGGCCCGCCACCGCCGGCACCTGTTTCCGGCCGGCCATGGCGAGGCGGCGCGTCCGCGGCCGACGCGCGGTTCTGCAGGATGTCGGCGCGTTCCTCCGGCGACAGCCGCGGATGCTCTTCGGGTGAACGATACAGCCAGCGGAACAGCGGCAGCCACAGGAAGCCGAGCACCCCGGTGACGATGAAGGCGGGCCGCCAGCTTCCCGAGATCCGATGCACCGCGAGCACGATGAACGGCACGAGGGCGGCGCCGATCGACGATCCGCTGTCGAAGAGCGCGACCGCCCATCCGCTCTCGCGGCGCGGGAACCATTCCGAAACCGCCTTCGTGGCGCCCGGCCAGTTCGCCGACTCCCCCGCGCCGAGCAGGAAGCGAAACGCGATGAAGCTGCGCAGGCCGCTCGCGAGTGACGTCAGCACGGCGACCGTCGAGTAGAACGCGACCGCCACGCTCAAGCCCGCGCGCGTGCCCACGCGATCCAGAAGCCGCCCGCTGGCGGTCTGGCCGAACGAATAGGCGACGCGGAACGCGATCACGAGCAGCGCGAAGTCCGAGTTCGTCCAGCGAAACTGCTCTTTCAGCACCGGCGCGAGCACGCTCAGCGTCTGACGATCGATGTAGTTGATGACCGTCGAGAGAAACAGCAGCGCGCCGATGTACCAGCGCAAGGAAGACAGCGGGCGCATCGTCCGCCGCGGAACGTCGCGCCGCTCATAGCGCGCGAACAGGCGGCGTTGCACGCGTCAAGCCCTCACCGGGATACTCAGAATCCGCGCCATGGTCTCTCCGTAAATCTTCCGCCGGCTCGCTTCGGGCACGCCGCACGCGTCGAGCATCGCTTCGTAGCGGCGCAGGTTGTCGTCGAGTCCGGTTTCCGGCGGCTCGTCGGTGCCGAAGACGAGCTTTTCGAACGCGTACACCGCGGTCGCGGCGCTGTGCGCCGTCGGCCCCTCCCACCACAAGTAATCCTTGAAAATGACGAGGTTCTTCGCCTTCTTGATGAGCGATGACCCCGTCACGTCGAAGTACAGCCGCGGGCTCCAGCGCGCCGTCTCCGCCGCTTCCTCGTACCACGGGTTGCCGAGGTGCGCCCCCTGGATGTAAAGCTCCGGAAACGCGCGCGCGATCGTGTCGAGGTAGGCGGGCCGCATGCGCGCCATCGACGTGTACTGCGGCGTGTCCACGTGAAACGCGATCCCCGTGTGGAACAGCGCGACCAGCCGCCGATCCTGAATCAGACGGTACAGGTGGAAGTACTGCGGGTCGTCCCAGTTGTGACGCGGGCTGTGCATCTTGATGCCCTTGAAGCCCGCGTCGGCGAACCGCGCAATCTGCGCGGGCGCGTCCGTGTCGTCCACGCTGATCTGCCCGTACGGGATGATCACGTCCGGGTGCG
>QHWR01000253.1:20644-22508 GCA_003223835.1 Acidobacteriota bacterium
CCGGACGGGCGTCGAAGTGCTGGTGCGAATCGATGATGAACCGCCGCGGCGGCTGCGGCAGCACGCCGCCGCCCGAGCGCTCGGTCTGCGCACCTCCGCTGCCGCCCACGACCGTCCCCGCGCCCGCGACCGCCGCCAGTTTCAGAAACTCACGCCGTCCGCTTTCGAGCATGTTCGCCCCCCACGAGCAGGGCTGGAAGCCCTGCGCTACGAAACGTTCAGCATTCGACATCATTCCGGACTCAACAACGATGCCGAGTCCCGGTCCAGATAAATCGTCACGTCGGCGTGCGTGCGGAGAATCGACGCGGGCACTTCCGGCGCGATCGGATCCTCGAGGCACGCGCGGACCGCGTTCGCCTTGCGCGCATCCGGCACGACGCACACGAGGCTTCGCGCTTTCAGGATCTGCCGGACGCTCATCGAAATCGCCGTCGCGGGCACCTCGCCGATGTTCTTGAACCACCCCTCGCCAACCTGCTGCCGCCGGCACGCCTCGTCGAGCCGCACGAGGATGTACGGCGTCTCCGGGTGAAAGTCGGCGGGCGGATCGTTGAACGCCAGATGCCCGTTTTCCCCGATGCCGACGAACGCGACGTCGACAGGCGCCTTCGCCAGCGCCTCGCCGGTTTCGCGGCACACCCGCTCCGGATCCTGTTCGCCGTCGAGCAGATGGTAGTCCACGATGCCCGCCGGCCGGATCAGCCGTTCGAGCAGATATTTCCGGAAGCTGGCCGGATGGTCGATCGGAAGGCCGACGTACTCGTCGAGGTGGAACATCTCGACGAGCCGCCAGTCGACGCCCGGCTCTCGCACGAGCCGCGCAAGAAAGTCCATCTGCGACGCGCCCGTGGCGGCGATAATGCGCGCACGCCCCCGCGCCGCGATCGCGGCCCGGACGCGGCCGGCCGCGTCGGCGGCAGCCGCGGCAGCCACCGCGGACGAATCGGGCAACACATTGACGACCATCGTGAGGCTCAGAATGACGCGAACCGCGACGATTCTAACCGGCCTGCTCGCTTCGTTGACGATCCTGTCCGCTCAGTCCGCGCCGCCGGGCGCCCAGCCGCCCGCCCGTCCTCTCAGGGTCATCGCCTTCGGCGCGCACCCCGACGATGCGGAGTTGAAGGCGAGCGGCGTGGCGGCGCTGTGGGCCGCGGAAGGCGCCAAGGTGAAGTTCGTGGCGATGACCAACGGCGACGTCGGCCACTTCGCCATGGCCGGCGGGCCGCTCGCGAAGCGCCGCAAGGCGGAGGTGGCGGAGTGCGCGCGGATCCTCGGGATCGAGAACGAGGTCCTCGACATCCATGACGGCGAGCTCGTGCCGTCGCTGGAGAACCGCAAGAAGATGGCGCGGCTCATCCGCGACTGGCAGGCGGACATCGTGCTCGGCCATCGCCCGTACGACTATCACGCCGACCATCGGTACACGGGCGTCCTCATGGATGACGCCGCGGTGCTCGTCGTGGCGCCGTTCTTCGTCCCGGACACGCCGCCGACGCGGCGGAACCCCGTCTTCCTCTATTACTCGGACGCGTTTCAGGATCCGAAACCGTTCAACCCCACCGTCGTGGTCGGCATCGACGGGCTGGCGGACAAGAAGTGGCAATGCGTCTCCGCGATGCCGTCGCAGTTCGGCGACAAGGATTCCTGGCAGGGACGGACGCTGCCCGGCGTCCCGGAGGGCGACCGCGAACGCGAAGCGTACCTGCTGGACCAGGTGAAGAAGCGCAGCGCCGGCGTCGCCGATCAGTATCGCGAGCGGCTGATCGCGCTGTATGGACGGGAACGCGGCCAGGCGGTAAAGTACGCAGAGGCGTTCCAGCTTTCACAGTATGGCCGTCAGGCTTCCGTCGAGGAGCTG
>QHWR01000254.1 GCA_003223835.1 Acidobacteriota bacterium
GCTCCCGCCCCACTTCTGGCCCGCGCCGCGCGGCCGGCGCTTCTCCATGTCCGGCACTTCGATGTTCTCCTCGATGCACCAGAAGTCGCCGGCGTTCTGGTGCAGCATCTGCACCTCGATCGACTGAGGGAACATCTTGTAGAGCGCGCGCAGCCGGGACGCGTGCACGAGCACGCCGCAGTTGCCGGGCTTTGCGGGAAAGCGGTACTCGACCTGCAGGCGGTAGTCGCGATACGCCTTGTCGGTCAGCAGGTGTCCTTGCGGCGTCCCCACGCTGACGAGCATCCCGTTCCTCACGATGAAGCTCTCGGGCGCGCCTGCGTCCGTATCCTTCGCCGGGACGTCCGGCTTCCAGCCCGTGAGATCGCGTCCGTTGAACAGGGGCACGACACGGTCGGGAACGACGGCCTCGGCCGCCGTACCCTGCCGAACGGACGCTGTTGACGCGGAGCGTTCCGCACGGTACGAGTGCGCGCCGCACGTCAGCAGCACGCCGACGACGATAACGAAAGCCACTCGTCGCACGATCAACCCCAGGCTCTTCACGTGTCACTGACGGCGAAACACGAGACCGACCGACGCGGACATGTATCGGAGATGGACGCCTCCGATCGCCGCGGCCTCCGCGTTGGAACGAAGGAGGCTGCTGTAATAGCGGAGATCGAAGCGTAGTCCGGTGCCCGGCGTCAAGAAGCCCATGGCGCCGCCGCCGAGGTTGAAACCGCTCATCGTCTCGTGGATCCGGAAGATGCTGATCGCGTCCACGACGGACGCATGGAGGACGCCGAACCCGCCGGACACGAACGGCCGCAGGCCGTACTCCGTCCAGCGGCGCGGCGCGGTCAGGACGGCGTTGCCCATCACGGCGAGCGACCGGCTGCTCTTGACGAGATCGCGATCGCGCTTGAAGAACCCGGGCGTCGACGTGACCAGACCTTCGAAGCCGACGACGCCGCTGCCGAACACGCTCACGGCGCCGCCGAAATCGCCGATGCTGGTGTTGCCGGAGAACGTGAGGCCCACCATCGGCGTGAAGTGCCACTCGGCCGCCGCGGGACGGGCCGCGGTCAGGAGACACAGCGTCCCGAGCGCGAGCACCCGTTTCATCGTCGCTATCTGAAGAGCCGCAGGAACAGCGTCGCGAACAGCGAGCGCGTCACGTCCCCCTGCGCGAGCTGGAAGGGACCGCTCAGGCCGTCGCTGTTGGCGAGAAGAATGAACGTGAGGTGACGCCCCGGCATCTTGAGCACCAGCGACGAATACGCGTTGGGGACGTAGCCGAAGTGCCACACCACACGTTCCCCGCGATACGACTGCACGAACCAGCCGAGCCCCATCGGCAGCGGCGTGCCGTCGCGCGCGGTCGCCGGATTCCACGCGATCTCGAGCGTGTCGTCGCTGAGCAGCACGCCCGCGTCGATCGCCTCGTCGAGCCGGGCGAGGTCGCGCACCGTGGACACGAGGCCCGCTGCCGCATTGATGGGCGTCGCCGAAAGATCGGTCCGGTCCGCGCGGCCACGGCCGGTCACTTTGTACGGAACGGCCAGCCTGTCCAGCACCCGGCGATATCGCTCGAGCTCGCCCGGATCGAACAGCCCTTCGGGCAGCGGCAGGTCCGGATCGTGGAGATCCGTTCCGGGAACCGAATCCTTCATCGCCAGGCGGCTCAGGATGCGGTGCGCCACGCTCTTCCGGTACGGCTGCGGCGCGCACCATTCCATCAGCGGCGTGAGCTGCGCGAACCGGTCCGGGTTGAACGCGAACGGTTCCTTCGCGCCGTCCGGCGCCTCGTGACTCAGCAACCGGCGCAGCGTCGCGTCGGATTCCGGCGCGGACAGTCCGTAACGCTGGAACGGTTCATCGAGACCGATGCGCCGCTGTTCGACGCACTGCAGCAACAGCACCGCCGCAACCGTCTCCGTCAGGTTGTCGACGACGTACGGCGTGTCGGGTGTCGCCGGGATGCGCGAGGCGAGGTTCTGGTAGCCGAAGCCCTTCTCCCAGATGATGCTCTCGTCGAACACCACGGCGGCCGACATGCCCGGAATGCCGACCTGCCCGCGCATCGATTCGAGGTACGTTTCGAGGACCTGGAAGCTCGCGCCGGGCGGCAGCAGCGGCGGCTGCTGGCCGGACAACCCGTGCGCCGTCACCAGGACGACGATCGCCGAGACGACGAATCGTGTGCGAGAGGTGCTGGCGCGCATGGCTTAGCGCAGGAATGTGAACTTCGCCAACCCCACCGCGTCGTCCCCCAGCCAGGGCCAGATGAACGTGACGTTGCGCGGCGTGGCGTGCGCGCGCACGCGGACGTAATACTCCGCGTTGGGTTCGAGGGAGACGCCGCGGAAGAGCGACAACCGGGCGAAGTCGCTCGTGAGCGCGTTCCAGGCGGTTTCCTCGCGATCCGTCGTCTCGGCCCAGTCGATGCGGCCATCGACCGTGCGCGAGAGGTGATACCGCCGCGCCAGCGTGTCGTAGCGCACCGTCGCGGCGACCACGGCGGACGCGATCGTGCGGTCGAACCAGACGGACGCCGTACGCCGGAGGTCGATGGTGTAGACGAGCTTGACGGTCAGGCCGCTGTGGATCGCGGCCCGCATGTCGTCGTTCAGCGCGTCATCGAGCTTGAAGGAAACGAGGACCTCGCCGTCGCGAATCAGGGGGACGACGTGCAGGGTCTGCCGGACCGGCGCGGCGAGGGCGACGACCGACAACAGGACGAACGCGGCGCGACCGAACATGCTGGATTCCCGCTCATGATACCCGATCGGGGGCGGTTCTGCGCCCGCCGGGTGTGTTAGTCTCCGGCCTATGGACGGAGCGGGTTTCTCGCGACGCACGTTTCTTGCCATGCTTGGCGCGGCGCCCTTCGCGGCGTCCGCGCGCGCTGCCCTCGCACGGGAGGTGCCCGTCGGCCTCGAGCTCTATTCCGTCCGCACCGAGCTCGCCAAGGATCTGCGCAATACCGTAACCGCGGTTGCAAAAATGGGCTATCGGGTCGTCGAGTTCTACTCGCCGTACTTCGGGTGGACGCTCGAGACCGCGAAGTCCGTTCGCACGCTGCTCGACGACCTCGGCATCGAGTGCCGCTCCACGCACAACGGGTCGGAGTCGTTCACGGCCGACGGTTTGAAGAAGGCGATCGACCTGAACGCCGCGATCGGCAGCAAGTACATCGTCCTCGCGCATCCGGGGACCGTGAGCGGGCTCGATGGATGGAAGGCCGTCGCGGACAAACTCACGGCCGCGGCGGAACAGTTGCGCCCGCACCGGATGATGGCGGGTTATCACAACCATCAATTGGAATGGACCCCGGTCAACGGCAAGCGGCCGATTGAAGTGATCGCCGCGGGTACGCCGAGCGACGTCGCGCTGCAACTGGACGTCGGCACGTGCGTCGAGACGGGCGGCGATCCCGTCGCGTGGATCAACGCGAACCCGGGACGGATCCGCAGCATGCATTGCAAGGACTGGGGCGCGGGCGGCCGCGGCTACGCGGTCGCGTTCGGCGAGGGCGACGTCCCGTGGAAGAAGATCTTCGACGCGGCCGAATCGGCCGGAGGGATCGAGTACTACCTGATCGAGCAGGAAGAGAGTCCCGACCAGCTCGCCATGGCGGAGCGCTGCCTGGCCAACTGGAGGAAACTCAGGATGTGACCGGCAATCGCGCCGCTTCCCACGCGGCGATGCCGCCCGCGATTTCGCTCACGTCCTCGAAGCCGCGCTGCTGGAGCAGGCTCGCGGCGATCGACGACCGATACCCGCCCGCACAGTAAACCAGGAGCGGCCGTCCTTTCGGGACGTCGCCAATGCGCTCGGCGAAATGATTCAGCGGAACGTGCAGGCTGCCCGTGATGTGGCTCGACGCGCGCTCCCGCGGTGCGCGCACGTCGATCGCGATGGGCGGCCGGGGCGACGCCAGGCGCTCGGCGGCAAGCGCCGCGCCGAGGCGATCCGTGGATCGCATGAGGTCGGGCCGGCGCTCGACGCTGCGCAGACCCTGCTCGAGGTAGCCCGCGACGTTGTCGAACCCGATGCGGCCGAGCCGCATCGCGGACTCCAGCTCGCGTCCCGGCGCCGCAATCACCACGATCGGCCGTTCCCGATCCAGCACCGTGCCGGCCCACGTCGCGTACTGCCCGCCGAGGCCGATATTGATGCTTCCCGCGAGATGCGCCGCGGCGAATTCGGCGGCGTCGCGCGTGTCGAGCACCTGCGCGCCCGCGGCCTGCCGCGCGAGAACGTCGTCCAGCGCGAGCGGATTCAGCTCGCGCGCGAGCGCTTCATCGAGCGTCGGCCGTTCGCGGCTGTTCAGCACCGCGTCGTACGTGAAATACGGCGGCGCGTCGGGCTGGTCGGCCGTGATCAATTCGACGAACGTCTCCTTCGGCATCGGCTGCAGCGCGTAATTCGATCGCCGCTGCTCCCCCATCGTCGACGTCGTTTCCCGGCTGATCGCCTTGCCGCAGAGCGAGCCGGCGCCGTGCGCGGGGAAGACGCGTGTGCCGTCCGGGAGCGGCAGCAGCTTCGTGCGCAACGATTCGTACAGCAGTCCGCCGAGATCCGCCGCCGACCACCCGAGCGCCACGCGGAGGTCGGGGCGGCCGACGTCGCCGATGAACAGCGTGTCGCCGGTGAGAACAGCCTCCGGCTCCGGCTCGCGTCGATCGAGATCGAACACGAGGATCGAAATCGACTCCGCGGTGTGCCCCGGCGTCTCGAGCGCCTTCAGCCGCACGCGACCGAACTCGATGACGTCGCCGTCGTGCAGCGGCGTGAAGCGGTATTCGGCCCTGGCGGCGGCGCCGAGGTACACCGCCGCGCCGGTGCGATCCCGCAGCTCCAGGTGGCCCGCGACGAAGTCCGCGTGAAAGTGCGTCAGGATGACGTGGCGGATCTCGAGGCGGTGCTCCGCGGCGAACGCAAGGTACTGATCGACGTCACGCTGCGGATCGACGACGGCCGCCGTCCGCGCGTTCTCGTCCCCGACGAGATACGACGCATGCGCGAGGCAATTCAGATAGAACTGTTTGAGGACCATCGCGTTCTTCTTATTCGTCGAGCGGCCGCGCGTTCGTTTCCCGCATCGGCCACATCAATGCGAGGCCGAGCGCGCCGTACAACATGATGTAGTACGCCGGGGCCAGCGGATGTCCGAGTTTCTCGATCAGCCACGTGGAGACGAGCGGCGCCGTCCCGCCCGCGAGCGCCAGCGTGATGCTGTAGGCGAAGCTCATTGACGTCACCCGACTGCGCAAGGGAAAGATCTCGACGACCATCGCGCCCTGAAGTCCGAGCGCCATGCCGATCGGGACCGCCAGGAGAATCTGTCCCGAGATGAATGCCCGCGGCGTGCCGAACAGCATGAGGCGCAGCGCGAGGTAAATCAGTCCCATGACGATCACCGTCAGCGCCATCATCAGCCGCCGTCGTCCGACACGATCCGAGAGCCATCCGCCGAAGGGCTTCGAGATCAGCACGACCACGAGGCTGAGCGTGTTTGCCAGGAGAAACGCCTCGCCGCCCTCGCCGGTCAGACTCTTGCGACGCTCGACGGCGTACGTGAACGTCAGGTAGTAGGCCGCGTTGGTCATCGCGACGATGCCGAACGTCTGCACGATCGGCCGCCAGTCCGCCAGCAGCGACGCAAGCAGCGGCGGCCTGATCGCCGATGCCTTCACCCCTTCGGCCGTCTCGCTGATGCCCCGCCGGAGGAACCAGCCGACGACGCACAACGTGATGCTGGCGATGAACGGCACGCGCCAGCCCCACGTGGAAACCTGTTCGGTCGTCAGCGCCGCGTTCACCAGCCACGCGGAGCCGGATCCGAGAATGAAACCGAGCGTCGTGCCGGCGGCCGTCGAGCTGCTGATCAGGCCGCGCATCATCGGCGACGCCTGTTCCGTGGTGTACACCATCGAGCCGGTGAACTCGCCGCCGAGCGAGAACCCCTGGACGACGCGCATCGCGATCAGCAGGATGGGCGCCGCGACGCCGACCTGCTGGTACGTGGGCAGCAGACCGACGATGAGCGTCGCGCCCCCCATCAGCACGATCGAGAGCGTCAGCAGGGCGCGGCGTCCGATGCGATCGCCGACCCTGCCGAGCACGAGGCTGCCGAACGGCCGCGCGAGAAACCCGAGCGCGAAGACGGCGAACGCGAGGAGCTGCTGCGCGGTCGGGTCCGAGCGCGGGAAGAACTGACGGCCGATCTCCGTCGCGAAGTAGCCGTAGACGGCGAAATCGAACCACTCGAGGACGTTGCCGATCAGCCCCGCGAGCGCGGTGCGCAGCGCCGATTGGCGAGGCGCCGCGGCCACGGCCGGCGAGAATGATGGGGGCGTATGCATATGCGCAACGTCGGCCACGGATCACACGGACCGAAGATCTTTGCCACGGATCGCACGGACCGAAGACCTGTTGCCACGGATCACACCGATCACACGGACCGAACATCTCTCTCTCAAACCCGTGGCCGATCGATCCCCGGTCCGTGGCCTTCCGTGCGATCCGTGGCCCGAAGTCTGTTGCCACGGATCACACGGACCAAAGATCTTTGCC
>QHWR01000239.1 GCA_003223835.1 Acidobacteriota bacterium
CGCCGGCGAGCTGTTGATCCGCCGTCCGCACCTGATCCGCCACGCGGTGCAGATCCTGGCCCTGCAGCGTCGCGACCGCTGCGTCCGCCTTCTCCATCGACACGCCCGCCCGCGCGGCGATCGTACGCACGTCCGCGCGATGCAGGAACGTGCGGATGGTGTCGCGATCGACCCGCTCCTGGCTGACTCGCTGCTGAACGGCGCGGTCGAGCGCCGCCTTGCCGATCACATGTGTGTCCTGCGCCCCGACCGCCGGCGCGCACAGGGCCAGCGCCAGGGCCGTTCCCACCATTCGCCGAAGCATCTGCATGAGGTTCCTCCACTGAACAATGTGCATGCTTTCCCGGGGGGTCGGTAGCACGTTCTGTGCCCTCGGCGAGCGTCCCGGCTCAACCGTGCACCTACGACGCCGGCAGCAGTTGCTCGAACTCCTCGACGTGCGCCGCGCGCGCGAGCGCGTCGCGGCGATCGACCAGCCCGTCTTTCACGAGCTGCGCCAGCGATTCTTCCAGCGTGAACGAACCATGTTTGCGCGTGATGGTCATCTCCTGATGGAGATGCTGGAGCGCGTTCTTGCGCACGTGCTGGCGCGCGCCGTACGCGACCATCAGCAGTTCCGCCGCGGGCACCAGGCCGCCGCCCGTGCGCGGGAGGAGCATCTGCGTCATGACGGCGGCGAGCGCCATCGCCAGCTCCTGGCGAATCGTGGGCTGCCGCTCCGCCGAAAACGAATCCGCGACGCGGCCGACCGTGGACGCCGCGTCGGTCGTGTGCAGCGTCGAGAGGACTAAATGTCCCGTCTCCGCCGCGGCGAGCGCAATCCGCATCGTCTCCGGATCGCGCATCTCGCCGATCACGATGACGTCGGGCGCCTGGCGGAGCGCGGCCCGGAGCGCGGTGGGGAAATCGGGCGCGTCGATGCCAATCTCGACCTGCTCGATCACGCTGCGCTGATGGGGGTGCTCGTACTCGATCGGATCTTCGATCGTGACGACGTGGCGGGATTCGCGGCGGTTGATCTCGTCAACCAGCGCGGCGAGCGTCGTCGTCTTGCCCGAGCCGGTGGCGCCGCCGATGAGGACGAGCCCGCGCGGCAGTTGCGCGAGGAGCGCGACGGCGGGCGGCAGCCCGAGCGTGTCGAGACGCGGGATGCGTTGCGGCAGCAAACGAATCGCCGCGGCCGCGCGGCCGCGTTCGCGATGAAGGTTGATCCGGAATCGCCCCGCGCCGGCGAGACGGAACGATCCGTCGGCGATCCGCGCGGTCCGGTATTGACGACGAGCGTGCGGCGGCAGTGCCGGCACGACGGTTTCCTCGACGTCCACGCCGTCCAGGGGCCCCTCCGCGAGCGGCCGCAGACGGCCGTTCACGCGGAGCATCGGCGGAACGCCGGCAACGAGGAGGAGATCGCTGCCGCTCGCGTCGGAGAGCAGCCGGAGCCATCGCTCCAGACGGGCCGTATCGCCGGTCGCGGCCGGCGTGGCGTCGCCGGTCGCGTGCAGCTCAGCAATGAGGCGATCGATCTCTTCCATTCGCGGCCATTGTAGCTTCTCATCCGTTTGACGTCGCGCTTATACTTGGGGCGGTTTCCCACCCATGTCGGTCGTCGTCCATCACCCCGGTGTGCCCCTGTCTGCCGACGCGCTGCTCGAAGCGCTGCGCCGACTGTCGTATGCCGTGGCGACGGCGAGCGATCTCGTCGCTATTTACGATGCGGCCCTGACCGGTCTGTTGAGCGCGACCGTCGCGACGCGCGCGGCGGTTTTGATTGCCGACGGCAGCGGCGTGTTCAGGTTCGCGGCGTGGCGCGGCCTGTCGAAGGAGTATCGCGCCGCGGTCGAGGGGCACACGCCGTGGCCGGCCGGCACGCGCGGCGCGGCCCCGGTCGTCGTCCCTGATGCGCTTGCGGACCCCTCGCTCAGCAGATTCGCGTCCGTGTTGACGACGGAAGGCGTGCGCGCGCTGGCGTTCCTGCCGCTGTGCACCGCCGGCGCCGTGTCCGGCACGTTCATGTTGTATTCGGACGCGCCGCACGCGTTCGACGAGCGCGACCTGCGCGTCGGCGAAACGATCGCCGCGCAGATCGGGTTCGCGCTGACGCGCAATCGCGCGGAAGCGGAAGCGCGCGAGGCGAACCGCCTGAAGGACGAGTTCCTGGCGGCGCTGTCGCACGAACTGCGGACGCCGGTGAACGCCATCGTCGGGTGGGCGCGCATCCTCGAACAACGTCCGACCGATCGCGAGACCGCCGAGCGCGCGGTCGCCGCCATCAAGCGCAATGCGGCCGCGCAGGAGGCGCTCGTCCGCGATCTCCTCGACGTGTCTCGCATTACGAGCGGTCAGCTCGCGCTCGAACGGCGGCCGACGCCGCTCGAGCCGATCGTCTCGGCGGCCCTGGACGCGGCGCGCCCCGCGGCGGAAGCCAAGGGGGTCATGCTCGAAGCGTCCGACGGCGTCACGACGCACGTCCTCGGCGATCCGACGCGCCTGCAGCAGATCGTCTGGAACCTCGTGTCGAACGGCGTGAAGTTCACGCCGTCGGGGGGGTGCGTGCAGGTGAGGATCGCGACGGACGCCAGCAATGCCGTCATCGCCGTGCGCGATACCGGACAGGGCATCAGTCCGGAGTTCCTGCCGCACGTGTTCGAGCGCTTCCGTCAGGCCGACCCTTCGTCGACGCGCCTGCACAGCGGTCTGGGGCTCGGGCTGGCAATCGTGCGGCATCTCGTCGAGCTGCACGGGGGAACCGTCTCGGCCGACAGCACCGGCGAAGGCCATGGCTCGACGTTCACCGTGCGTCTGCCTCGCCTGCCCCACTGATCGCCGTTCTCTATTTCTTCCGAATCTCACCGCGGCGAAGCTGACGATACAACTCGAGCGACTCGCGGATAATCCGGACGGCGTCGGCCGGCCCGAGCAGATCCTCGACGACCACCTGTTTGTGCTCCAGCGCTTTGTAGTCTTCGAAGAAGCGACGGATCTCGCGCATCTGGTGCGCGGGGAGCTGCGTTTTGTCCGTGTAGTCCGCAAAGGCCGGGTCCTTGACGCTGACGGCGACGATCTTGTCGTCGAGCCCTTTCTCGTCGCGCATTCGCATGACGCCGATCGCGCGCGCCTCGACGATCGTCAGCGGCTGGACCGGTTCCTGGCCGAGCACGAGCGCGTCGAGCGGGTCGCCGTCGTCGCAGAACGTCCGCGGGATGAACCCATAATCGGCGGGATAGTGCACCGCGCTATAGAGCACGCGATCGAGCCGCAGCAACCCGGTCTCCTTGTCCAGCTCGTACTTGTTCTTGCTGCCTTTCGGCACCTCGATGATGACCGGAAACGCCTTGTCGACGAGCGCGTCGTCCACATAGCTGTCGTGCCACGGATGCATGCCTCATTATCCGGTAAAACGGGAGCCGCTCCGATCGGTGGCGAGACGGCGGCCGTCCGGCGGTAGACTCTCGGCATGCAACTGCGCCGATACCGCGTCCCTGCCGACGGACGTTTCCGCCTGCGCGACTACGACTCCGCCGACTGCGGCGGCATTCAGTCCAAGGAGGAAGCCTCGAAACTCCTGCAGCGCGGCGTCGAACGACTGAGCGAGCTGCAGGACAAGCTGTACGCGGAGGATCGCTGGAGCATCCTGTTGATCCTTCAGGCGATGGACGCGGCGGGCAAGGACAGCGCGATCAAACACGTGATGAGCGGCGTCAACCCTCAAGGCTGCAGCGTCGTCTCGTTCAAGCAGCCGTCGAACGAAGAGCTCGATCACGACTACCTGTGGCGGACCACGAAGGCGCTGCCGGAGCGGGGACGCATCGGCATTTTCAACCGGTCGTATTACGAGGAAACGCTCGTCGTGCGCGTACACCGGGAGCTGCTCGAGCGGCAGAAGCTGCCGCCGTCGCTGATCACGAAGCGCGTCTGGGAGGAGCGCTTCGGCGACATCAACCGCTTCGAACATCACCTGACCCGGAACGGCTACGTCGTGCTGAAAGTGTTCCTGCACGTGTCGAAAGAGGAACAGCGCAGGCGCTTCCTCGCGCGCCTCGACGACCCGCGCAAGCTGTGGAAGTTCTCGGAGTCGGACGTTGCGGAGCGGCGTTTCTGGAAGGACTATCAGGCGGCCTATCAGGACGCGATCCGCCAGACGAGCACGGCGCACGCGCCGTGGTACGTCGTCCCGGCGGATCACAAATGGTTTTCGCGGCTCGTGATTGCGGAGATTCTCGTGGACGCGCTGGAGGACCTGAAGGTCGCGTATCCGAAGATCGATCCGGCCAAGCGCAAAGCGCTCGCGCAGCTGCGCGCCACGCTCAAGTAGACGCCGCGAGACGGCTGATCTCGGGCGTCGGCGTGCCGGTCCAGCGAAACTCGTAGTGCGCCGCCGCGCGCACGTTCTGGACGAGCTTCGGCCGGAAACAGGCGATGCACTCGCCGCCGCGATGCCGGACGCTTCGATACACGACGCCGTGGGATCCCGCCGCGAGCAGGCGGCGCGCGAATTCCTGTGATGCCGCGTACGATTCGGGATCGTAAAGAGGCGCGAACGCCGGGTCCGCGCCGCGAATGTCGTGAAACGTCGCCCGGAAATCCGAGAGATAGAGCCGCATCTGCACGCGCGCATCGAGGACGCCGACCTCCTGCAGCTCCTGCGTCCGGCGAAACGCGGATTCGGCCAGCGCGGTCTCCAGGGGGCGCGACGCGTACCACGCGCCGCGCTGCGCATCCGAGAAGCGCGCGCCGCGCGGATGCGGATGACAGAACGCCGCCATCACGACGCTCGCCAGCGAACGGCCCGTCACCCACTCCTCTCTCGGAATCGTGTGCAGCACGCCGAGCTCGACGTTGACGCGATCGTTCGTCCAGCTCTCGAGCTCGACGATCGCCTCGAGATCGTCGGCGGACGCGACGCGATCGAAGAGACCGACGGAAGGATAGCGGCTCGGGATCAGCCGCGCGGCGGCGCGCCAGCTGATCCGGCGAACCGGCGGCTGATCCATCAACCGCGTCGCGCGTCGAGGAGGCGACGGACCTGAAGCAGCCCGTCCATGCCGCCGCCGGTCATCAACGCGAGCGCGGGGCGTCCGCCGAACAGCGGATGCGTGTTGGGCATGCGGACCCAGCCGTCGGCGAGCGCCGCGTCGGGATACAGGACGTGCAGCGCCTTGTAGATCCCCAGGACGAGCGACAGGCGCGTCAAGGTGTCGACCGACAGCGTGCCGTAATCGCGCGCCTTGTATTTGTGGTACGTGGAGGCGGCCGGCCAGCCGAGCAGGGCGCGCTGCTCATCCACGCTCAGCGCCCACGCGCCGGCAATCCGGAAGAACGTGCGGAGGGCGGGACCGGAAAGCCGTCGCCGGACGGCAGGGTCGGGCCGGACGGCGGGCGGCAGAGCGGGGAGCGACGGGTCGGACGCACGCCGGGCGCGGCTGGACTCCATATATGGAGACTATACTACATATTTGGATTCAGCGGGACGCTGGAGGATTCGGCAGTCGCCGTGCCCTCGCGGGCTGGCATGGCTTTCGCTCACGTGAGGGACGTGAGGTTCGTGAAATCGTT
>QHWR01000240.1 GCA_003223835.1 Acidobacteriota bacterium
GTCCGGCTACTGGTACGGCCGCCGTTCGGCGTGGGATGCCAACACCTGGTTGAACAAGCGCGTGACGCCGATCATCCCGAAGGCGACGACGTCGCGCAACGACAGCGGCTACACGATCGGCGGGCCGATGACGTTCCCGGGGTTCAACGAGGATAAGAAGAAGCTGTTCTTCTTCTGGAGCCAGGAGTTCCAGCGTCGCGTGAACGCGGCGACCCTGCATCAGACGCGAGTGCCGACCGCGCTCGAGCGCAAGGGCGACTTCTCGCAGAGCGTCGACAGCAGCGGCAACCCGTTCCCGTACATCAGAGACGCCAGCACCGGTCTCCCGTGCAGCGCCTCCAACACGAGCGGGTGCTTCCAGGATGGCGGCGTCCTCGGGCGGATTCCGGCGAACCGGCTGTATGCGCCCGGACTGGCCATCCTGAACATCTTCCCGAATCCGAACTTCTCCGCCGGCCAGGGTCTCAACTACGTGAGTCAGGTGGGCGACGCGCCGAAACGGCGCGAGGACCTGCTCCGCATGGATTTCCAGGCGACGTCCAACTGGCGCGTGACCGGCCGCTACATGCACGACAACGAGGACATCCTGCAGGCGTACGGGACGACGTGGGCCGGCAACGGCAGCGATCAGCTGCCGACGCCGACGCTGTTCATCCATCCCGGCTCCAACTACATGCTCTCGGCGACGGGCACGTTGAACAACTCGACCTCGCTCGAGCTGAGTTGGGGACGCGCGGCGAACTCCCTGAACTACCAGCTGCAGCTGGACCCGCTGTTCCGGAAGAACGCGGGGCTCACGACCCTGCCGTACTTCTACCCTGACGCGGTTCAAGGGGATTACGTGCCGTGGTTCCAGTTCGCGGGCGGACGCACGGGCAACGCAGCGCAATACCAGACGGATCGCGGTCCATTCACGAACGAGAACATCACGCAGGACGCGATCGCGAACCTCACGAAGGTCTGGAGCTCTCACGCCGCGAAGATGGGGTTCTATTTCCAGCACAGCTTCAAGCCGCAGAGCCTCTTCGCCAGCTTCAACAGCGCGATCAGTTTTACCGACAACGCCAGCAACCCGTTCGATGCCAGCTACAGCTACGCGAATGCCGCGCTGGGCGTGTTCAACAACTACACGCAAGCGAATAAATTCGCCATTCCAGAGTGGAACTACAAGAACTTCGAGTGGTACGGTCAGGACAACTGGAAGCCGTCGTCGCGCTTCACGCTCGACTACGGCGTGCGGTTCTACTACCTGACGCCGCAGTGGGACACGACGCTGCAGGCTTCGAACTTCCTGCCGGACCAGTTCGATCCGAGCGCGGCGGCGCGGCTCTACTATCCGGTGTGCGTCGGCGGCGCTCCGGGCGCCGGCTGCGTGCGCCGCGGGATGGATCCCGCGCTCATCGCCACGGGCGTCACGCCATCGCTGACAAACACCGTCGGCGCGTTCCAGGCGGGCAAGGGGATCAACGACGAGCTGCAGAAGGGCAACGCCTTCCGCGTGTCACCGCGGGTCGGCGTCGTCTATGACCTGACGGGACGGGGCACCACCATCGTGCGGGGCGGCTGGGGGATTTTCTACGACCGGCCGCAGGGCAACCAGGTGTTCGACATGATCACCAACGCGCCGGGCGTGCTGAATTCCAGAGTGGATTTCGGCCAGCTCCAGACCCTGACCGCCGGGGGCAACGATCCGTTCCCCACGCTCGGGTTGAATCCCAGCGCGTTCGGCTTCAAGCCGCCGCGCGTCAACCAGTGGAACGTCGGCATCCAGCACAAGGTGTGGAGCCAGGTCATTCTCGACGTCGCGTACGTCGGATCGACGTCCTCCGACCTGCTGCGCCAGGTGCAGATCAACGCCCTCCCGCTCGGGGCGACGTTCCAGCCGCAGAACCAGGATCCCACGCGCGTGCCCAGCTCGACGTTCGGCTCGACGGCGCTGCCCAACGACTTCCTGCGTCCGTACAAGGGGTATGGCGGGATTCGCATGTGGGACTACAGCGGGTACGGGAACTACCATGCGCTCCAGACGTCGGTGACGCGGCGGTTCGATCGCGGGTTCATGTTCTCCGGCTTCTACGTCTGGAGCAAGGCGCTCGGGATCAACAACGACGACTTCGCGGCCGGCGCACCAAACCTGACCAAGGAGCAGACGAAGCACCTCGATTACTCGCTCACGAGCTACGATCGCCCGCACAATGTCGTCCTCAACTCGATCTACCAGATGCCTGAGGTGACCTCGAACAAGGCGCTCGGGGTGCTGGCGAACAACTGGCAGCTCTCGGGCGTATACCGCTGGACGAGCGGCCGGCCCTACGGCGTGGGCTTCTCGATTCCGGGCATCGGCCAGGCGAATCTCGCCGGCAACGACGGCAACCCCGGCGCGCGGATCGTGCTCTTGTGCGATCCGGGCAGCGGGTGGAGCAGCGACCCGTACCGGCAGCTCAACACCGCGTGCTTCGCGCCGCCGCAGCCCGGGAGCAAGGGCGACGAATCGTCGCGATTCTTCGTTCGCGCACCTCCGCAGAACAACCTCGACATGTCGCTGTCGAAGACCTTCGCCGTGTACAAGCAGACGAAGTTCGAATTCCGCGTCGACATGTTCAACGCGCTGAACCACACGCAGTTCACCGGCGTAAACGCGACGGCGAACTTCGTGAGCCTCACGGATCGCACGATCACCAACCTGCCCTACGACGCGAGCGGCGCGCTGGCGCGTCCGAACGGATTCGGATCCATCAACGGCGTCGCCGCGCCGCGCACGCTGCAGCTCGTCACGCGCGTGACGTTCTAGTTCGCGGAGGGCGCAGAGCGAAATATCACCACGGAGGTCACGGAGTATCCTCCGCGACCTCCGTGGTGAAATCCACGGCAGGCACCCTGGGCACGACGCACTACCGCCTCTTGTTCCGGTATTCCGGACTCTTCCGCAGCTCGCGTTCGATATCCCCCTGCGACCAGCGATCGCGCATGACGGGATCGACATAGCTGCGGCTTGCGGGATCCGAGATTCTCGCATGAACCGCTGAAGCGATTCGCGCTCTGTTTGGCCGTTTCTTTGCGTCATCATGCGGCCGGAGGTTCCCCGTGCGCACACGCAAACTTGCTCCAATGCTCGTTCTCGGCGCATTTCTCGCCGCCGCCTGCGACGGCACGGTGATGAGCGTCGGCACTCCGACGACCCCGAGTGTCGAATCCGCTTCGTTCAGCGTCATGCCCTCGACACTCGCCGCCCAGCGGACCACCACCACGTTCTGCCCATCCGTTCCGCCATTCAGCGTCCCGCTCACGCTCTTCGTCCGCGCGGGCTCAGTCAGCGTGGTGGTGACGGAAATCAGCATGCGGTTCGTGGACTCGTTCGGCGTGCAGATGCCGCAGGTGACGCTGCCCGCGCCGGTGTTGACCGCGCAGTTCGGGACGGCGCTGGTCGAAGCGCGGTCGGGCCGCTCGTTTCCGCTGACGCTGGGCGTGGGGTGCGGCACCGGCAGTACCGGCACCATCATCATCATCGTCCAGGGTCGCGACGGGCAGGGACATACGAGTTCGACGCAGGTGACCGCAATCGTGCGGTGATTGGAGGGGAGCCATCGACGTCAACGTCGCGCGGGCGGACCGCTACCGCGTTTCCGGCGACGAGCTGTCGATGACGGGGAACGGGCGGACGATGTGACGGCGGCCGTCGCCGAACAGGAGGCGGGCGAAGCGGCTGCGTTCAGGCTCCGGCCGATGCGACGGCCGGTCGGCTGGGCGGGCTCGTGGCGCCGTCACACGGCGGGGCTGCGAACGGATCGACGCGTGCGCGCTGACGGCGATCGTCGCGCGATCGACGGCGGTCGTCGCAACAGGCGAGCCGATCGCCGCTACGCGCGAGTCGTTCGCGGCGGCAGGCGCCTCGCCGGCGAGCACGACGTCCGCGGCGGCGCGCACCTCGCGCGTCTGCGTGGCGGTGGACCCGACGAACATCGCGATCGCCAGGCCGGAGGACACGATCCCGCACACAATCAACGTCGCGGCTTCGCACTGCTGGCGGCGCGACAGCGCGCCGAACGTCAATTCCGGGTTCGCAGGCATGCCGGGAAAGCTGTCAAAACCAGCGCCAGTGTCCGGCCGGCGGGGCGACCACCGAAACTATTGTGCCGTTTGCCCTAGCTGAGCTTCGCCCGCCCTTCGCGTACGATTCTGTAGACGTGATTCCATCCGAGCTCCGCCATTTCTACACGACCGGCTCGTTTTTCACCGAGGGCCGCGGCCGTCTCATGACAAATCCGTGCGCGGCTCGTCCTCGGCGATGACTTCGTAATGTGAGACGGTGTCGTCGCACGACACGAACATCTGCCGCACGCCCGGCGCCACGACGGCGCGGCGGATGTCGGGGCCGGCGAAGCGCCGAATCGCCTCACGCGAGCTCCACCAGGTCACGACGACGACTTCCGCCGGATCCGATTCCCCATTGCACAACACCCGCGCGCCGCGATAGCCCGGAATGGGAGACAGCGACGGCGCCACGTAATCCGTGAAGTGTCGTGCGTAGTCCTGTGCCCGGGTGCGCGGCAGCGTCGCTCTCCAGATCCTTGCAACCATGCTGCTGATGATAGAGCACCCTCCTGTGCAGCCCAGCAAGACTTCACGCGATCACGAGCAGGTCTAAAGACCTGCGCTACGACTCGTATCCGTAGCGCAGCCCTTCACGCGATCACGAGCAGGTCTAAAGACCTGCGCGACGACTCGTATCCGTAGCGCAGCCCTTCAGGGCTGCTCGTGATGTCGTGCAGCGAGCCGCGCCGTACGGATCTTTGTCCGTATCGCCCTTTCAGGCATAATCCCGCCGGTTACTCACCACACGAAAGACGACTTGCTCCCCGGAGGAGAAAGTAGCGGAGTCCATGCGTTGGCGTCACGGGTGTCTTCCGTCGTTGGCGTTGCTGGCGGTGACCGGGTGTTCGGGCGGCGAGCGCGTGCAGGCGGCCTCGGGGCAGCAGTCGTCGTCGGTCTACCATCCGCGGGCGCAATATTGCGCGCCGTCGCCGAGCGGTCCGGTGACCGGCTCGCCGCTCTGCTCGACGATCCCCGGCAACATCGGACCCGATCCCGCGCTCGACCAGATGATCGCGTATAACGGCATCATCGGCGCCCGTCCCACGTCCGCGGCGCACGACTCGCAGACGCCGTTCGACAACCTGTCGTGGCAGACGTTCGTCGCGATCAACTGGACAAAAGGCAAAGAGGACCAGCCGGCGCAGGTGGGCCTGCAGGGCAACGGGCCGCGCGTGTGGGAGGGCTGGCCGCGCGTCTCGGAGATCTTCGGCAACGGGCCGGTGCGCGCGACGTGCGGCGTGCCGCCGGGCGTCGCCGTCTTCCAGATCGCTTCGGACGGTCACGGCAATCCCGTCGCGCAGAACGAGGAGTACATCCAGGCGGCCACCGGCGACCCGGCGATTGACGTCTCCGGCAACTGGACGATCTACGAGCGTCGTCTGAACGGAATCGAAGTCGCGTATCTGAAGGCGCCCGGCGGGAAGACGAGCTGGAACCTGACGACGCAGGCGGGGCAGCAGGCGTTCGCGAGCGGCGGCGGCACGGTGAATTTCCCGTCGATCGGCGACCAGAACGCGACGACCGGAGCGATCGAGATCAAGGCCGCGTGGCGCGTGCTCGATCCGGCGCAGCGTTCGGCGAACCAGAGGAAATACTACGTCGTCCCGGCGATGCTGACGGTCGCGGCGGACCTGGTGGCGCCGTTGCCCAGCCGGCCGCCCACGCCGATCTGCGCGACGGTCGATCTCGGCCTCGTCGCGATGCACATCATCCAGAAGAATCCTTTGACGAAGAACAGCCTGAAGCCGGAGTGGTTCTGGTCCACGTTCGAGCACGTCGACAACGCGCCGATCGCCAGGCAGGCGTGCGACCCGACGTCGCCGGCGACGTGTACGCTGCTCGGACAGCTCGATTGCCCCGCTGAACCGGCTGCGGTCGGCTATTCGTATTTCAAGCGCGCGTGTCCGGACTGCAAGACGAATCAGCCGCCGACGCCGTCGCCGACAGGGACTCCGTTTGCCTGGAACCCGACGCAGCCGTACGCGAAGGGGTATCTCTACACGACGAAGAGCGGTGGCCAGACGGTCACCGTCGGGACGCAGGTGTCGCGGTGCTGGCAGGCGTACTCGCTGACCGACGAACTGAACTCGCAGTGGCGGAGCCAGCTGATGAAGGTCGGCTCCGTATTCCAGAACTACATGCTCGTCGGCACGCAGTGGGGCGCAAGCATCACCAACGCGCCGAATCCAAAAATCCCCGGGGGCGCCGTTCCGAACTTCCTCTCGAACAGCGTCATCGAGACGTACCTGCAGACGCTCGCGAACCAGGATCCGTTCGGCAACGGATCGTGCGTGGCGTGCCACCGCTCGGCCGTGCTGCCGGTCACGCCGAATCCGCAGTCGGACTTCAGTTTCCTGCCCGGTCTCGTGACGCCCGGTCTGCTGCGCCGCGCTCCCATCGTGACGCGCGCCGATCGAGGGAAACGGAAGTAGACGTCACCGCCGCTGACGGCGCCGGTGCGCCGCGATCCACGCCGCACCGGTGCCGAGCAGCAGCAACGTCGCGGGTTCGGGCGTGGCTGCCGGCGATCCGACGACGGCCAGCTCGCCAAGCAGATGTCTCTCGGTGAAGCCGGGCATCCCGGCGCTCGGCCGCGCGAAGAAGTCGCGGACGTTCAACGTCACGCTGCTGACCGTCGATCCCGCAAAGTCCACCATCGGGGAGCCGAGTCCGAACAGCGCCGCCTCGCTCGCCGCTTCCCGGCCGCCGCCCGCGAAAATATAGCCGATGAAATTCGGCAGACCATTCGTGATCCGCGACACGAATTCCGCGAAGTCGTCGTCGTTGGCAGCGTTCACGACGAGCGTGGAACCAACGTCGCCGGCGGTAATCAGAAAGTTATCGAACAGGTCGACGCCTGAGCTCAACCCCATGTGCAGGCGGAACTGGCCGGAAGCATCCGCGGGACCCGCCATCTGTGTAGTGGTCACGTCGATCGTGATGCTTGCGAGAGTGACCGGATCCGCGTGGGCGACCGCCGGCGCGAGCAGCAACGCGGCGAGCGTGACAATGTACAGACGAGTTCTCATCGTCAACTCCTCCGTTCCGGAACGAGCGAACGCGAACGTGCAGGTTTCTTTCCGATCATCACAAGCTCAGCCGGGCTGGGG
>QHWR01000218.1 GCA_003223835.1 Acidobacteriota bacterium
AATATTCGGCGCTCGAGGAATCGCGCGCGGATTTGGTCGCGCTCTATTTCCTGCCAGACCCGAAGCTCGTCGAGCTGGGGCTCGTGACCCGCGAAGATCACGACGAGATCGTGCGTGCCGAATACGAGAGCTACGCGCGGAACGCGCTCGTGCAGCTCCGCCGCGTCCGCGAGGGCACGCAGATCGAGGAAGACCACATGCGCAACCGGCAGATGATCGTCCGCTGGTTGATGGAGAACTCGACGGCGATCGTCGAGCGGCGGCGCGACGGCAAGACCTACTACGTCGTGACCGACACGAAGGCGTTCCAGCAGGGCGTCGGCGTGCTGCTCGCGGAAGTGCAGCGCATCAAGGCGGAAGGGGAATACGACGCCGCGAAAGGGCTCTTCGAAAAGTACGGCGTCCACTTCGACCCGGCGCGGCGCGACGAGATCGTCGCCCGCGTCGATCGGCTGCGGATGCCTTCCTATACCGGATTCGTCCAGCCGCGGCTCGAGCCCGTCAGGGACGCTGACGGCGCCATCGCCGACGTCGCCATTTCGTATCCGCAGGACTTGACGGCGCAGATGCTCGAGTACTCGGGCCGGCTGCGCTGAGGTCATGAAGGCGGCCGGCGCGCTCCTCGCCGTCCTGCTTCTGGCCGCTCCGCAGGGTCAACCCGCGCGTTCCCAGAAGGCGACGACGCCACAAGGGCTCCGCCTCGCGGCCTTGATGGAGGCCGATAGCCTCGCCGACCCGCAGCGGCTGCTCAATTACGCGAACGGCGGCGATCCGGCCGTACAGGGCGTCGCGATTCGCGCGCTCGGCAACCGGCGCGACCGGTCCCTCACGCGCCTGCTGCTGCCGTTCCTGCAGGCCAGCGACGAGCGCGTCCGCGATGAGGCGGTCGGCGCCGTCGTCCAGTCGCTCAAAGGCGAACCCCTGCCGGGTGATCCCGAGTTGGTGCCTGCGGTGGAGCGGCTCCTGATGTCGGCGGCGAGCCCGCTGGCGTCATGGGCACTCGGACACCTTCCGTACACCACGGCGGAAGAAGTCAAGACCGCGGAGCGATTTCTCGCGGACGGGGGTCATCCTCCGCTGGCCGATGGTCTCGAGGCGCTCGCGCGGCGGAATCCGAAACTCGTCAGCTTCGATCCGGAAACGATCGATCGCCTCGCCGCCGTCGTCAAGCGCGAGGCGCCGGGCGCGTGGTACGCGTCGCTGGGGGCGCTCCTCGCAGCGCACGCGCTCGATGCCGACACCGCGAAGGCGGCGGTCGAATTCACGGCGCGCAAGCCGGAGGAAGACGAAGACGCGGCTGAAGTGCGGCGTCTGGCCACGACGGCGCTCTCGGGCGGCGCGGCGCCGCTGTCGGCTGTCGAGCGTTCGTCGGCCATCACGCGTCTGCTCGGCGACCCGTGGTATACCGTGCGCTACGAAGCGGTCCGCGCCTACGCGCGCCGCGAGGCGGCATCGCGCGGGTGTCAGCCGCTGGTCGACGTCATTCGGGACACGTCGCTCCACGTCGCGCTCGCGGCGCTCGACGCTCTCGGCCAGAGCTGCCCGACTGATGACGCGATCACCGACCGGCTCGTCGCTGAATCGCGCACACCGCCGCCGATTGGATCCTGGCATCGCGAGGCGCATGCGTTCGTCGCGTTGGCAAAGCGCGCTCCCGAGCGCGCGGTGATCTCGATGCCCGCCTTCCGCCAGCACACGGTGTGGCAGGTGCGCATGTACGCGGCGCGCGCCGCGGAGGCGATGAAAGACGTCCCGACGCTGCAGATCCTCGCGCAGGACTCCACCGACAATGTCGTCGAAGCGGCACTCGGGCCGCTGCGGAAGCTCGACCCTGCCGCCGCGGACACGCCGGGGCCGAAGTTGGTGCCGCCGCTCGCCGACGCGCTCGCGCGCGTCACGAAGGAGAACAAGGACACGTCGCGCGACACGCGGCTCGCGCTGATCGACGCCATCCGCGCGCACGCGCAGAAGGGGGACACGACCGCGTTGACCGCGCTCCTGAAGGACTATGACGGCGTCGTCGCGACGGCGGCGGCGGCGGCGATCCGGAGTCTGACCGGCGAGGCCGTCAGGCCCGCGCCGGTTCCGAAGCCGCGGCCTTCGATCGGGCCGGTCACGCCCGTGCATGCGATCGTCCGGATGAAGAGCGGCGGCTGGTTCGGGCTGGACCTGGGGTTCGACCGGGCGCCGCTCGCCGCCGCACGGTTCGTGCGGCTGGCGGAGAGTCACTACTACGACGGTCTGTCGTTCCATCGCGTCGTCTCGAACTTCGTGATCCAGGGAGGCAGCCCCGGCGCCAACGAGTACGCGGGCGATCGCGATTACATGCGCGATGAAATGGGCGTGGCGAGGAACACGCGAGGCTCGGTCGGCGTGTCCACGCGCGGCGCCAACACCGGCGACGCGCAGCTCTACATCAACCTCGTGACGAATCAGCGACTCGACGGCGACTTCACGATCTTCGCGACCGTCGCCGGCGCGCGCGACGCGATGTCGGTCGTCGATCAGATCGCCGAGGGTGACGAGATTCTGCGGATCGAAATCATTCGCTAGCGCGCGTCAGCCGAGTACATCAGGCACCACAGAGCGCACGGAGAACACAGAGGAAGACGTCTTTTCTCTGTGTCCTCTGTGATCTCCGTGGTAGTACGACATGCGACGCCCTCAGCGCACCGCCGGCTCGAGCAGCTTGATCGTGCCGGCGGCCGCATCCATCTCCGCCTCGATCCCTTCAGGAATCGTCCACTGCGGCATCTGGTGGCCGATCATCGCGCCCTGCCACGCGGGCACGCCGAGCGGCTTGATGTGGTCGGCGAAGATCTCCTCGAGCGTCAGCGAGGCGTACGATCCTTCGCCGGGACTGCACTCCGCGCACGTGCCGAAGATGAAACCTCTGATCCGGCCGAGGACGCCCGCCAGTTTCAGCTGCGTCAGCATGCGATCGACGCGGTACGGATCCTCGTGGACGTCTTCGCAGAAGAAGAGGCAGCCGTCCCAGTCGGGGAGATACGACGATCCCACGATCGCGGTCAGCACGGTCAGGTTGCCGCCGAGCAGCCGGCCCCGCGCCGTGCCCGGTGCGATCGTCGTCGTGCGGTACTCGACGGGCGTCAGGCTGTTGCGGTCCGCGGTGAGGTCGCGCTTGTTCTGCAGCAGCACCGGTTCGCCATCGAACAGCACGCGCTTGTAGTAATCCACCGAAAACGCGTCCCATCGGCCGAGACCGATCGGCCCGTGGAACGTGACGAGTCCGGTCGTTGCGTGGACGGCGAGCAGCAACGCCGTGATGTCGCTGTAGCCGAGCAGGATCTTCGGATTGCGGCGAATCGCCTCGAAGTCCAGGTGCGGCAGCACGCGGCTGCTGCCCCAGCCGCCGCGAATCGGATGGACCGCCGCGACCGCGGCATCGGCGAAGAAGGCGTTGATATCGGCGGCGCGCGCCTTGTCGTCGCCGCCGAGATATCCGTGGCGTTCCATCATGTGCTCGCCGAGGCGCACCTTCAGGCCGAGCGCTTCGAGCGACTCGCGCGCGATCTGCACGTCGATCGAATTGAACGTCGCGCTGGCGGGGCTGACGAGACCGACGGTGTCGCCGGGCGCGAGCCGCCTGGGTTTCAAGAGCGGCGGCCGCTCGCCGGCGCGACCCGCGATCGGCCACCGGGCGGCGAACGGCGTGAGCCCGATCGTCTGCAGAAATCGCCTTCTGTTCATGGCCACTGATTCTATGCCACCGATTCACGCCACAGATGCGCGCCGTCTGATCAGCCACAGATGCACGCCGTCTGATCAGCCACAGATGCACACAGATACACACAGATGAACGCAAATGAAATGCTGAATGCTGATTTCTGAATGCTGAATACAGAGCATCGAGCCTGCCATTCAGAAATCAGCATTCAAATCAGCATTCTGTACTTCATTTGAGCTATCTGTGTTCATCCGTGTGCATCTGTGGCTGATCCGACCGTCTGCATCTGTGGCTTGTGTTAATCTGCGGCCCAACGCGGTGAAGCCTGCCGAACCGAGAACCTATCGCTTCGGACCGTTTGCGCTCGACTGCGGCGCGTTCCGGCTGACGAAGGAGGGCGAGCCGGTCGCGCTCTCGCCGAAAGTGCTCGATCTGCTGCGGTACCTGCTCGATCGCCCGGCGACGCTCGTCACGAAAGAAGACCTGTTCCGCGCCATCTGGCCCGACGTCATCGTGACCGACAACGCGCTGACGCAGGCGGTCTCGGAGCTGCGGCAGGCGCTGGGCGACGATCCGTCGAAGCCCGCCTACGTCCAGACCGTCGCGCGGCGCGGGTATCGCTTCATCGCGCCGGTTTCCGCCCACACGGCTGCGGTGGGCGGCCCCTCGGCGGCGCCCGAGCCCGGCGTCCGCGCGAGCGCGGTCCTCGACTTCACGAACGTCAACGCGGATCCCGAGGTCGATTGGCTCTCGACGGGCATCGCCGAAACGGTGACCAACGATCTGCGCACGCTCCGCGGCCTGCGCGTCATCGATCGCGTACGCGTCGTCGAATCCATGCGGCGCGCCGGCGGCGCGCTGGCGCGCCTCGGCGAGGATCTCGGCGTCGAGCTGGCGATCGTCGGCAGCTTTCAGCGGTCCGGCGATCGGCTTCGCATCATGGCGCGCGCCGTCCACGTCGTCACCGGCGAGGTCGTCGCCGACGCGAAGGCGGACGGCGACGTCGCCGCCGTGTTCGAGCTGCAGGACCGGATCGTCGAGCAGATGGCGGCGTCGATCGGCGCGCACGCCGGGGTCCGGCGGCGCGGATCGTCGGCGCACGAGACGTCGAGTCTCGAGGCCTATCGGCGGTTCACGCAGGGCCGCGTGCGCCTCGAGGCGCTCGACGCGGCGTCGGTGCCCGACGCGATCGCCGACTTCGAAGCGGCGATCGAGCTGGACGCGCGGTACGCGCTCGCGCACGTCGGCCTCGCCAACGCGCGCTTCTGGCAGTACGAGCGGTCGCGAGCGCGCAACCAGCCGGACGGCGCGCTGCTCGCGACGTCGATCGGGCATGTGCGCCGCGCGATCGAGCTGGACCGCGATCTTGCGGAAGCCCACGCGACGCTCGCGTTCCTGCTCGTGAGCGCCGGGCGCACCAGTGAAGCGGTCGATGAAGCACGCAGGGCCGTGCGGCTCGAACCGGAGTACTGGGGACATCATTTCCGCCTCGCCCACGCGACGTGGGGAGACGAGCGGCTCGCCGCGCTGGGCCGCGCGATGGAGCTGTATCCGGACTTTCCGTTCGCGCATTTCGAAACCGCGATGGTCTATATCGCGCGGAACGCGCTCGAACAGGCGGAATCGGCGTTGCGCGAAGGGGCGGCCGTGCAGGACCGGCAGGCGGATCGCCGGCAACGGTATCCGGCCAAGGGGCTGCACTGGCTGCTCGGTCTCGTGCGTCTGTCGGTCGGCGACGTCCTGGAGGCGGGCGCGGAATTTCAGCGGGAGCTCGACGGCGGCGCGTCGCAGCTCTACGCGGTCGAGTTCGCGATGAACGCGTGCGACGGCGCGGGGTTCGCCGCATTGGCGGCGAAGCGCGCCGCCGAGGCGGCAAAGATGTTCGCGCGCGCGCTCGAGCACTTTCCCGATCATGCCCGGTCGCTCATCGGCCTCGCCGCCGCGCGGTGGGCCTCGGGCGATGCGTCCGCCGCGTCGGCCGCGATGGCGCACGCCAGAACGGGAATCGAAGCGCTCCGCCGCGGCGGCCGCCGGAGCGAGGCCACGCTCGCTGAAGCGTTCGCGCTGACTGTCGAGAAGCGTCCGGCCGACGCGATCGCCGCGCTCAATCGGCTGCTCGACGAGGCGGAAGTGCCGTTTACCGGCTGGACGATCCCCGTGGAACCGCTCCTCGCGCCGTTGCGGCAAGTGGCTGGCTACAAAGAAGTTCTCACCAGGCTTGCCGAGCGGGCCCGCTGAATTCATCCTTTCTCATCTTCCCTTCAGGACTCCTCACCGGCGCCCCCGGTATCGTGGAATCAGACCAAGGAGGCGCCGCCGTGAATCATCCATCCCGTGTGTCCGCCGCGCGGCTCGCATGGCTGGCGGCGGAGTCCGCCCGCTGGCAGGCGCGGGGACTCGTCGATCGGGACGCGCGCGCGCGAATCCTCGCGGAGTACGACGCGGTTCCGATCGAACGCCGAGGCCTGCAGGCGATCGTCGTCGTCGCGCTGCTGATGTGCGCGGTCGGCGTGCTGCTTCTCATCGGCTACAACTGGGATCGCATTCCGCGTGACGGCCGCATCGCGATGCTCGTGGGATCCGTCGTCGCCTCGTTCGCCGGTTCCTCGTTCGCGTACTCGCGAGACCGCCTGAACCTTGGCGAGTGGCTCGCTTTCACCGGCACGCTCCTGTTCGGCTGCGCGATCTGGCTGATCGCCCAGGTGCTCAACATCAGCGCGCATTTTCCGGACGGCTTCTTGTGGTGGCTGCTCGGCACGATGGCGACGGCGTACCTCGTGCGATCGAAAACCGTCGCGGTCGAGGCCGTAGCCCTGATGGTCGCCTGGATGGCGCCCGAGACGATGTATTTCCAGCGGCCCCTGTGGATGCTGCTGCCGGTGCTGATCGCCATGGCGGCGCTCGCGTACCGGCTCCAATCGGAACTGACGGTCGTGGGCATCGCGCTCGCGATTGACATCTGGTGCGGCGGGCTGGCGGTCCGCTGGCACGCGAATCCGGTGTTCGGGTTCGACATGCTGTTGATCGGCGGGTGTCTGCTGTATGCGATCGGCAGGCGCCACGCTCGCGCCTCGCGCATCGGCGCGATCTGGCAGTGGTGCGGGCTTGCGACGATGGCGATCGCGCTCGGGCCGCTGATGACGAGCGGGCTGTATCAAATCTTGACCACGACGATTCCGCCGAACGGCATGGTCGTCCTGTCGATCCTCACTGCGGCCGCGTATCTCCTCCTGGCGCCGTTCGATATGGACCGTGCGGACGCCGCGGTGCTCGCCACCGCCGCCACCGGAATGATCTGGACGATGCTGCTCGCGCCGGCGCGTCCGTTGTACGACGCGCACGCGTACGGCCCGGTCCTGGCGTTCAGCGCGTGCGTGCTCGCGCTGGCGCTGTCGCTGGTCTCCTCCGCCGTGCGGCGCGACCGGCTCGATCAGCTCTGCTTCGGCGTGCTCTTCGCGGTCGCGTTCCTGCTCGTCCGGTGGATGAGCGTCATCAGGAACATGGCGTGGTCGGCGGCGCTCATGCTCGCGACGGGCGCAGCGCTGCTGCTCGTCGCGCGCGCCTGGCGTTCGCGGCATCAGTTGATCGAAGGGAGGGCGTCATGACCGCTTCGATTTCGCTCGCGCGCCGCGCGGCGTTTGCCGGTGTCCTCTGCGTGGCGGTCCTCGCCGCGTCGCTCGTCGTGCACGCATGGCCGCTGTGGACCGGCCGTCCGATTCTGCTGCGCGTCGTGCCGATCGATCCGCGCGATCCGTTCCGCGGCGAGTACGTGTGGCTGACGTTTCGGGAAGAACATTTGATCCTCGACAGCGGCACGACCGTGCT
>QHWR01000219.1 GCA_003223835.1 Acidobacteriota bacterium
CCTCGGCAGTCGAGCCGCTGGACGAAGCGCCGACGTGTGTCGCATTCGATGAGGCTCGTTCGCGCGCGCCTGGCTACCTGGCGGAGATGAGTGACAAGAACTCCGATTAACATGTCTGATTCATCACGGCATCCGAAGGAGCAGTCAAAACGGACGCCGGTGGGTTGCCAGTGCGAGGCGCTCGAACCCGCCCTTGCGGCAGCGCGGCTAAACGGTTTCATCGATCGATCAGGTCGAACAGCACGATATCCGATTCTTCCCGTGTCCGATCGAAGATGATTTCGCGGCGATCTCGAGAGATGTCGAAATCCCCGATCGCGAACCCGCGGCCGAAGGCAGTCAGCTGCTGCTCGCGGCCTGTCATGAGATCGATGGACCAGAACTCCTTGTGCGAAACGTCCCCCTTCAGCACGATCAGCGTATCTTCGCGGAGGAACGCCAGCCGCCTCGCGCCCCTGGTCAGCACCAGATTGGGCGATTGCCGCGGCGTACCGTCCGCGCCCACCGCCTTGACAGAAAAGTTCGTGCCGACATCCGCGCCCGAATACACAAGAAACTGAGCGCTGGGCGACCAGGTCGGATCCGTCGAGTACTCGTTCACGACCAGCAGCGGCGCTCCGCCATCAACTGGAATCTTGAACACGCGAGGTTCCCCATCCCGATCGGCTGCGACCGCCAGCCATCGCCCGTCAGGCGACCATGCGGGCGCTCCGCGCAGATCGAGGCCTTCGGCGACGCGCCGCGTCCCGGTGCCGTCGGCGTTCATCACATAGAGTTGCGTCCGTCCCGCTCGTTGCACGGAAAACGCGATCCGCTGTCCATCCGGGGCGATCGTAGCGCCGGCCACCGCGCGTCCCTCGACACCGTTCCAGACTTCGGTCGCCGTTCCGTCGTTCGCGAGCCTCCACAACCCGTCTCGTCCGGCCTTCGGAGCGAGATAGATGATGTAGCCGGGACCTAATCGCGGTGAGAGACCCGTCGCCGTCGGAAGTCCGATTTCGCTGGCCTGGGACGGTTCGGCAGCGGCCTTGCCGAGCGGCACTCGCCACAGCCGTTGCGTCGATCGTGCAACGGTCGCGACGAGTCGTCGTCCGTCGGCGGTGGCAGCCAGCGACATGTACTGCTCGAGACCCGTGCTGATCCGGTGCGGGTTCCGGCGGTTGACGTCCATCGCGTAGATCCACGGTCCGGAACCGTCGCTGTCGGTGGCGAGATACAGCAGCATGCGGTTGTTCAATAAAGTCGGGAACGTCACTCGTGCGTCGTGGAACGTAAGGCGTTCGGCCGTGCCCCCAGTCGGGCGGATGCGCCAGATGTCGCTTCTCTCGAGCGGCAGGCCGTGGACGAAGTAAATGAACTCGCCGTCTGGCGACCAGAGCGGAAAGTGATTGTGAAAACCCGGACGGCCGGCGTAGATTTGTCGCCCTACTTTCTCGTCCGGATCCGTAACGAACAGCGGATCTCCTCCGGTCGGCGGATGATAGACGATGCGCCTCCCGTCCGGTGACCAATCGAACTCCGACACGCCTTTCAAGTACGGTTGCAGCGGTCCGCCCATGGTCGGCACCGCCCACCTGGCATCGACGGCACCCTGATTCGGCCCGCGGCTCCAGAGCGCCACAAAGGAGCCGTCCGGCGAAAAACCCATTGTGCGCGTCGCGGGGTTCCGCAGCTCTCCGACGCGGCCCTGGGTGAGGTTGTAGAGGTTGGTGGTCCCGATCTGACTGACCCAGGCGTCCCACGAACCGGCGCGATCGGAGAGAAAGACGACGAACTTGCCATCCCGGGAGATGGCGGCGTGATGTTCGGCTCCCTCGAAGTCCGTCAGCTTCGTCACCTTCGCGCCGTCGAGCGGATTGCGCCAGAAGTACTCGGATCGCTGCAGCTGCCACATGAGCGCGCCGGCGATCGTCAGCGCTCCAGCGACGAACGCCGCCACCAACGTCGCCAGCCGCGTCCGGCGCCGCGCCGCATTGACGCGGTTCGCGCGCGTTTGCTCGGGACCTCCAGCGCGTTCCGATGGGACACCCTCGCTCAACGCATCTTCAATTTCCAGACGGGCGTCGCCGATATCGCGTAAACGGCGCTTCACATCCTTCTCGAGACAGCGTTGCAGAAGCCGGCGGACGCCGGGCGGCGTCTCGAGCGGCAAGGCGCTCCAGTCGGGCTCGTGCCCAAGGATCGCGGCGATCGTGTCGGAGGCGGTATCGCCATGAAACCCGGCGCGGCCGGTCAACATCTCGTAGAGCACGCAGCCAAACGCCCAGATGTCAGTGCGCTTGTCGATCGGTTTCCCTCGCGCCTGTTCCGGGCTCATGTAGGCCGCCGTGCCCGCGATCACGCCTTCACGAGTGTGATCGATCGCCGGCATCGTCGACACGTCGTCGCGCGATTCGTCCAAGGCAAACACCTTTGCCATGCCGAAATCGAGCACCTTCACCGTGCCGTCGGATGTGATCTTGATGTTGGCGGGCTTCAGATCGCGATGGATGATGCCCTTCGCATGGGCGGCGTCGAGCGCGTCGGCGATCTGCCGCGCGAGATCGAGCGCTTCCTGAACTGAAAGGACACCCCGCGCCAGACGCTCGGCAAGCGTCTCGCCTTCCACGAGCTCGAGCACCAGGCCGCGGACGCCATCCGCGTCTTCCAAACCGTAGATCGCTCCGATGTGCGGATGATTCAGCGTCGCCAGCACCCGCGCCTCGAGCTCGAAGCGAGCCAGCCGTCCGGGAATGGCAAGGAAGCGATCCGGCACGACCTTGATCGCCACGTCGCGACCCAGCTTGCTGTCGCGGGCCCGATACACTTCACCCATCCCTCCGACCCCGAGGAGCGAAAGAATCGTGTGCGAGCCGATCTGGCGGCCGACGAGCGTCGGCCGTTCCTCGTCGGCCAGGATCTGCGCGGCCACGGCGCTCACCGGTGTCGCGAGAAAGCGTTCCGCTTTCTGTGCGTGCGCCAGCAGCGCTTCCACCTCGTGTCGCAGCGCATCGTCCCCTTTACACGCCGCCACCACAAACGCTGGCCGTTCGCCCGTATCGCGGTCGAGCGCCGCGTGGCAGACGTCCTCGATCCGCCGCCGGCGCTCCGCCTCCATCATGGCTCCTCTCCTTCGAGCTCTCGAAGCAGCCACAGTTTCGCTAGGCGCCAGTCGCGTTTGACCGTGTCCGGCGAGACGTTGAGCACTTCCGCCGTTTCCTCCACGGTCAAGCCGCCGAAGAATCGCAATTCCACCACGCGGCTCTTCCGAACGTCCACCTGCGCCAATGCCTCCAGGGCGCCATCCAGTGCCACGATGTCGAGCGCCGGATCAGGAGAGGCGACGAGACCTTCATCGAACGTCACGCGCTGTGCGCCACCGCCGCGTTTCTGGAAGCCGCGACGCCGGGCGTAATCGACGAGAACGCGTCGCATCAGGCGGGCCGAGATGCCGAGGAAGTGCGCCCGGTCCTGCCAGCGAACGTGGCGCGCGTCGGTCAGCCGGAGAAAGGCCTCGTTGACCAGTGCGGTTATCTGCAACGTGTGTCCGCGCCGTTCGCGGCCCAGGTAGCCGCGCGCCAGGCGACGCAGCTCCGCCTCTACGAGCGGCACCAACCGATCGAGGGCGCCGTCATCGCCCTCGCTCCAGGCCCGCAGCAGTTCGGTGACGGCCCCGGGGGAAGGTGTTGTCACGGCGTTGTCCGACGAGAGTATCGCTCATTCCACCCCCGCGAGGATGTTCACCTTTCGAAGCGAGATTCGCGCATCTCACGGTGCGGCACGTGAAAGACGCGGCCGCGGAGGGATTGCATGATGAAATCTTGCCTGTCGAGACAACTGTTCGTTGGCCTCGCATTCGCCGTCGCAGCCATCGTGGCACCGGTACTTTCCAGCTCAGCCTGGGCTGCCGATCGGAACCAGGTACTCGAGTGGAACCAGGTGTTTGTCGACACGCTTGTCGCGACGAACACTCCCAACGCGTCAAGCCAACGGCTGGGGGCGATCGTTCATACCGCGATCTTCGATGCGTACAACGGCATCGAGCAGCGGTACACCCCTATCTACTTTCAGGGCCGTGCCCCTGCCGGCGCATCGCGGCGAGCCGCGGTCATCGCCGCGGCATACACCGCGCTGGCCAGCCTGTTTCCCGCACGCCAGGCGGCGCTCGATGCGAGCTATGCGGCTTCGGTGGCGGCGCTCAGCGACGACGGCGAAGACGGCGGCGAAGCGCGCGAGCGCGGAATCTCCTGGGGTATCGAAGTCGCAAACGCCGTCCTTGCCTGGCGGGCGACGGACGGCTTCAATGCCCGCTCTCCCGCGTTTTTCGGTGGCACAGCAATTGGGCAGTGGCGTCCGACGCCTCCCGCATTCGGACCGATGAGCGCCCAGGCGTTGGCATTTACGTCACCATTCGTCGTGGTGAACACCACACAATTCCAGCCCGATCCGCCGCGCGGCCTCCTGAGCGCCACATACACTGATGATTTCAACGCGGTGAAAGCGCTCGGTCGAAGAACCGGATCAAGGCGAACTGAAGATCAGACGGCGCTCGCGGCTTTCTGGGAGGGCAACGCCAGCGTGCATTGGAATCAGGCGGCAAACCAGATTTGCACAGCGAACCACCTCTCGATGTCCGACGCCAATCGCCTTTTCGGCGTACTCAATATTGCGATGGCCGACACCGCGTTCACTATCTGGACCGCCAAGCGCTGGTACGGCGCGATTGCGACCGAAGTGACGTGGCGGCCGGTGACCGCTATTCCGCTGGCCGACCTCGACGGTAATCCAGATACGACTCTCGATCCAGACTGGCTGCCGCTTGTCACCACCCCGTCGCATCCGGAATATCCGGCCGGGCATCCGGCGCAAAACGGCGCGGCCGCGACCGTGCTCCTCAGCCGCTTTCCCGACGCCCAGACATTCACGCTGACGACAAGAACGTCAGCAGGCGTCGATCTCCCCAGCCGGATGTACACCAGCATTTCGGCCGCACGCGCTGACGGCGACAACGCGCGGGTCTGGGGCGGCATGCACTATCCGAGCACCGTCACAATCAGCGACGGGGTGGGCGAGGCAATCGCCAATTACGTGAATCTGAACGCGATGCAAGCGGTCAGAGGATCCCAGAAGTAGAATGCCGGTCTCGCGGGGGCACCTTATTCGCGCGATACCTCTGAGGGGTTGCACCATGCGCAGATCCGTGACGTTGATTCTGAGCCTTGCCATCACGCGCGCGCGCCGGCGCTGATCGGAGGACCGGAAACAGAGGACGAATGAGAAGGGGCGGGTGCGATTCCCCGCCCTGCCTTCTGGCGAATACGCGCTCGATATCGAGGTGGAGGGATTCCCTTGCGCCACGCGAGTCGAGTTGCGCGTCGACGTGCTCAACGTGCTGAACGACACGGCGGAAGAGGGGCTCGCCACGGACAATCTGCTCAGCCCGACCTTCGGGCAGCCAATCGTGTTCATCGATCCGCGGCGGGCGATGCTTGGCGTGACGCTCACTCTGGGCCGGTGATGCCAAACGCCCGGCGCTTCCGGTAAGCCTTTCGGGACAATTTGGCGCCATCGTTCACCCGGAAGTAACCGGGAGAACTGTTGGCGCGAGGTTAGGGATCGGACCGTCGCCCGGCATTTC
>QHWR01000015.1:0-23659 GCA_003223835.1 Acidobacteriota bacterium
ATCCCGGCGCGACGTTGACCGTTCACGAGATCAAACGCCACTGCGCCCAACATCTGGAGCCTTACATGGTTCCGAGACTCGTGGAGATCCGGGAATCGCTTCCGCTCACCGGAAGCGGAAAAATCGACCGCCGTGCGCTGCGGACCGCCTCCGCCGGAGCGGCGCGATGACCGACGCGCGTCAGTTCTCCGCCGCCGTACTGAAGATCGACGCGCCGGCGGTGTCGGCGCGAATCGAGGCGCAGATTCGCGGCGTCGTGCTCCATCGCCTGCGCCGTCGTGGCGTCGTCGTCGGGCTGTCGGGAGGCGTCGACAGCAGCGTCGTCGCGGCGTTGGCCGTGCGCGCGCTCGGAGCGAATCGAGTCATCGGGTTGCTGATGCCCGAGGCCGACTCTTCGTCGGACAGCCTTCGACTCGGACGTGCCGTCGCCGATGGATTGCGGATCAGATATGTCGTCGAGGACATCAGCGAAACGCTGAGGGCTGTCGGCTGCTATCGGCGGCGCGACGACGCGATCCGTCTCGCCGTCCCGGAGTACGGCGAAGGCTACAAGTGCAAGGTCGTGCTGCCGGATGTGATCGATCGCGACGCCTATTCGGTTTCGTTCTTGACGATACTCGCGCCGTCGGGAGAGGCGAGGCGAGTACGGTTGTCCGCCGAGGCGTATCTCGGCATCGTGGCCGCGACGAACTTCAAGCAGCGCGTGCGCAAGATGCTCGAGTATTACTATGCCGATCGGTTCAGGATGGCGGTCGCCGGCACGCCGAACCTGCTCGAGCACGACCAGGGCTTCTTCGTGAAGAATGGCGATGGGTCGGCCGACCTCAAGCCGATCGCTCACTTGTACAAATCGCAGGTCTATCAGCTGGCGGCGCATCTCGACCTGCCAGCGGAGATTCAGCGGCGCGCGCCCACGACCGACACGTATCCGCTGGAACAGTCGCAGGAGGAGTTCTACTTCGGCCTGTCGCTGCTCAAGATGGATCTTTGCGTGTTCGCGAAAGACCAGGGTTTTGCGCCAGAAGACGCGGCGCCGGCGATCGGCTTGACGGCCGAACAAACGCGGCGGGCGTACGCGCTCATCGACTCGAAGCGCGAGGCGGCACGATACCTTCACGCCGAACCGATGCTCTTCGACAGTCGCGCCGCGGAGGCGAACGTCTGACGCCTATGCGTACCGGCTGCGCGCCCGTCATGTCGACTACGATCAACACCGCGGACGCGCGTCGTCTCGAGGACAACTTCGCCGTGTTTCAGGGGGTCGTCGACATCGCCGACGAGTTCGTCCGGGGATCGCGGCTTCGTCTCGCCGCGGCCTGTGCTGAAATCGCGGCCGGATGCGCGTGGCGGAATCATCCCGGGCTCTTCGCCAGTCCGCGGCTCGAGCGGGTCCTGATCGAGCTTGGCCGGCGATCCGTTCCGGCCGGCGCGACGTCCGTCGCGCGGCGCGTCTCACGCACGCCGCGCCACGTCCTGCACGTGTTGTCGAAGGCGCGAGCGATGGGGGGAGACTCGCGATTCGCGTGCCGATGGATGCGCGCCGACGGCGCGCGTGCGCATTCGGTCGCCATTACGAGTCAGCTCGGGGCGGCCGTGCCGCAGACGTTTCTCGACAGCGCCGCCGCCACCGGCGGAGAGGTTCACCGGCTGGACGACGATTCGTGCGATCCGATCGTGCGGGCGCGGCGCCTTCGTGCGTTGGCAGAGCGCGCGGACTTCGTCGCTCTTCACGTATATCCCGACGATGTCGTCCCGCTGCTCGCGTTCGCGCACAACGACGGGCTGCCGCCGGTGGCCTTGATCAACCATTCCGATCACACGTTCTGGCTCGGGGTGCAGGTGAGCGATCTGGTCGTGCAGCTCCGCCGGAGCAGCATTCCGCTGGGCGCGCGCAGACGTCATGTCAATCCGCAGCGTCTGGCCACGCTGCCGATTCCGCTGCCCGTGCCGCGCCGGACGCAGTCGCGCGCGGAAGCCAAGGCGAGGCTGGGCCTGGATCCCGATGCGGTCGTGCTGCTCTCCGTCGGAACGGAATTCAAGTACGTGCCGGCCGGCGGAACAGGCTTCCTCGATCTCGTGCTGCCGGTGATGACGGCGCACGAACGCGCCGTGCTGTTGACAGTCGGGCCGCGGGACACGGGCGCATGGGCGGTTGCCCGCGAGCGCACGCGCGGCCGCGTCGTGCCGCTCGGCCGGCAGGAGGATCCGGCGCCGTTGTTCGAGGCCGCGGATGTGTACCTGGATTCCTTTCCGTTCACGTCGCCGACGGCGGCCCTCGAGGCAGGGGCGTACGGGCTTCCGTTAGTCGCGTATTGTCCGTACGCCGGCGACGCCCAGGTCCTCTCGCCCGGGGCGCCGGGGCTCGATGACTCCGTATGCCGCCTGGAGGACGCGAATCAGTACGTGGACAGGTCATGGGAGAGCGGGCGCGACAGGCGATCGAGCACCATCATCAGGGGAGCGGATGGCTCGACCGGCTGTCCGTCGTCTACAGCGTGGCGGGCGAGGTCAGACCGCGCGCGGATGGACCCTCGGAGGATCGATTCGAGGCGGACCGGCTGGACGTGATGATCGATCGTTTGTACGGCGTGGACGCTGATGCGGTCGGCCGGATGATCGACACGCACGTGCGCCCGCTGCCGGTCGCCGCGCGTCGAGCGATCCTCCGAAGGATGCTGCGGGTCAATCGGTCGTTCTCGTTCGATCTCTTCCTTCCGGCGTGGCTGGCCACGCGCCTCTCGTGGCGGCCCCCTTACTGGAACGTCATTCGCCGCTCGCTCGCGCGATCCGCAGGGGAGCGCCACCGGGCACAGCCATGCGCGTCGACGTAATCATCCCGTGCCGCAACGCGGCGCGCTACATCGCGGACGCGCTCGAATCGGTCATGCGTCAGACGCATCGCGATCTCGCCGTCGTCGTCGTGGACGATGGGTCGGTGCTGGAGCAGGCGAACAAAGGACCATCGGCGGCGCGCAACACGGCGCTTCGGGTCTCCCGCGGCGAGTGTGTCGCGTTCCTGGATGCCGACGATCGCTGGCACCCGGAGAAACTCGCGCGCCAGGTCTCCCACCTCCGGACGCGGCCGGAGTGCGGCCTCGTGCACACCGCCATCCGTCAGATCGACGCCGCGGGGGAGCCGGGCGGCGCGGCGCCGAATATGCCGCGCCGGCGTGCGACGCAGGGAGACTGCCTGGCGGTACTGCTCGAGCGGAACGCCATCACGACATCATCGGTGCTGCTCAGACGTGATGTGCTCGGCGGCGACGAGTTCCTGGCGGGGCTGCACCACGCGGAGGACTGGGATCTGTGGTTGCGGCTCGCGGCGCGAACGCGCTTCGGGTATATCGACGAGGCGCTGACGGACTACCGCGTGCACGACACGAATGCGACTCGGCTCGAGGAACGGATGCTCGCCGGCATGCTGACGGCGCTCGATCGCGCGATCGCCCGCACCGCCGATCCGGCGCTGCGCCGGCCGGCGTACGGACGGCGGCGAGAGATCGTCGCGGCGCTCGCGCACACGGCGTACGAGAGAGATGACATCGACCGCGCGCGGCTCTTCTTCCGGCAGGCGAGGCCGGCGCTCGACTCGCTTGGTTGGGCGCGCTACGTGGCCGTCTCGCTGCCGGCGGCGGTTCGGCGTCCGGCGCGGACGTGTTGGCGCCGGCTGCGCGGTGCGCTGACGGCCTAGCGGGGCGGAGCCCGCGGTGGGACGCCGTCGGCCGGATGCAGCTAGGCGAGGGGAGCGCCCGCGGCGGCGACAGGCCTTGGGGCCGCGACCACCTCGGACACCGCGTCGATCACGCGCGTGACGTCCTCGTCGGTCATGCGCGGATAGAGCGGCAGGGTGATCGTCCGGTTGCCGATGCTTTCCGCGATCGGGAAATCGCCGGGCAGAAATCCGAATCGCTCGCGGTAATACGTGAGGAGGTGCACCGCGCGATAGTTCACCGCGACGCCGATCCCGATGTCCTGCAGTTGCCACAGACACTCGTCGCGCCGTTCGGGTGCGACCCAGATCGTGAACAGGTGACGCGCGCTCGTCGCGCCGCGCGGAACTTGCGGGAAATCCACGCCCGGCACCGATCGAAACGCCTCTTCGTACCGTGACGCGATCGCTTCGCGCCGTTCCAGTTGCGCGGCCAGGCGCGGAAGTTGTCCGAGCAGCAGCGCCGCCTGGATGTCGGAGAGATTCGCTTTGTACCCCAGCTCCAGCATGTCCCAGTGCTGGTAGCGCTCCGTGTAGCGCCCGGCGGCCTCCTTCGACATGCCGTGCGAGCGAAGACGCCGCAGCGTGTCCGCCATGTGCGCGTCGTTGGTGGCGACGGCGCCCCCTTCGCCGCAGGTCAGGTTCTTCGTTGCATAGAAGCTGAAACACGCCCCGTCGCTCCGCTGGCCCGGCCGGAGCCCGTCGCGGACCGCTTCCGTCGCGTGGGCCGCATCCTCTATCAACAGCAGCCCCTTGCGCCGGCAGACGTCCGCGAGCGCCTTCATGTCCGCCATCAATCCGTAGAGGTGGACGGCGATGACGGCGCGGGTGTTGTCGGTGATCGCCTGTTCGACGAGCCGGGCGTCGATGTTGCCCGTCTCCGGTTCGACGTCCACGAACACGGGCGTCGCGCCCGTGTGCAGGATCGCGTTCGCCGTCGCGATGAACGTCATCGGCGTCGTGATGACTTCGTCGCCCGGCCCGATCTCCGACGCTTTCAGCGAAAGAAACAACGCGCTCGTGCAGCTCGACATCGCGACCGCGTGCTCGACGCCGAGCTGGGCGGCGAACGCCGTCTCGAACGCGGCGGTGCGCGGACCGGTCGTCAGAAACACGCCGCGCAGCGTCTCGCCGGCCGCGGCGATGTCTTCCTCGTGCAGCGAGTGCCGATAGAATTCGACCCGCGACATCAAAAGACCTTTCCGTTGTACGACACTTCCTGCAGCAGCTTCTCCGCGTCGAGCAGGTAGCGGTAGTAGTGAACCGTCTTCGTGCGGATCGTCTCCTCGACCCGTCCCTGTTCCAGCGCCTGCTTCACTTCGACGATGCCCTCGTACGGGGTCTTCTCGACGCGGAAGCCCAGCTCGCGTTCGATCTTGTCGAAGCTCACGTTGTAGCTGCGCTTGTCGGGATCGTCCGGGACGATCTCGAGATCCGTGTGCGGCACGACGTCGCGGACCATCTGCGCGATCCGGTAGATCTGGTAGTTCTGATCCGTCGATCCGACGTTGAACGCCTGCCCCGCGACCTTTTCCTTCGGCGCGTCCATCATGAGCAGGAACGCCCGCGCCACGTCGCGCACGTGAATCAGCGGGCGCCACTGCTGGCCGCCGCCCATCACGTAGAGACGCCGGTGCTTGTAGGCGTACAAGGTCATGAGGTTGATGACGAGGTCGAACCGCATCCGGTACGACAGGCCGTAAACGGTCGCGTTGCGCAGGAAGACGACGGTGAAGTTGTCGTCGTTCAGCTTCGCGAGCGCGTCCTCGGCGCCGATCTTGGTGCGGGCGTAGAGCGACACCGGCACTTTCGGCGAGCTTTCCGTCAGCCGCTCGCCGTTGCCGTTGTTGTGCCCGTAGATGCTGCACGACGACGAGTAAAGGTACCGCGTGACGCCGGCGCTCCTGGCCAGCCGCGCGATGTGCAGCGCGCCCGTCAGGTTGATCTCCTCGGTGATCCGCGGCGCCAAATCGGATGCCGGATCGTTCGAGATGCCGGCCAGATCCATCACGACGTCCACGCCTTCGAACGCCGCCGCGCCCGTATACCTCGTGTCGTCCCTGATGATCGTGAGCCCCTCGCGCTTCGCGAGCGGCGCCAGCAGATCACGGCCGAAGAACAACCGGTCGAGCACGCGGACCTGATGTCCCTGGTCCAGCAGCAACTCGGTCACGACGGACCCGATGTAGCCGGCGCCTCCGATGACAAGGACCGTCTTCATGCTGTGACCCGCGCCGATGGGCCGACGGCGAGCCGGAACGTGACGTCCGATGAGTGCAGCGTGAAATTGCCTCGTTCGTACAGGCTGGCTGCCGCCGTGTTCGTCGCCTGCGTCCGGACGGTCACGAGCGGCGTCCGTGTCGAAAACCACGCGACGGCGTGGGTGAGCACGCGGGATGCGACGTTCCGGCCGCGGAAGCCCGGCAACGTCCCGACGAGCTCGATCTCCCCGTGCCCCGACTGCCGATCGACACGGCACGTCACGTAGCCAGCCGGCCGCCCGTCCAGCACGCCGACGAGCACCGCGTCTGCCCGCCCGCGATGGCTGTTCCACAACCACCGCGTCCTCAGATCGCCGACCTCGGCCGGGCCGTACGCCGGATCCGCTTCGTACCGGCTGCCCCACGGCTCGCGCACCATGTCGCACGCGATTTCACGGATGTCGTCGTCGGTTGCCTGTCTGACCTGGAGATCGTCGTACGACGGCGCGTCCAGTGCGCCGCGCAGCGCGCGCGCGAAGGTGACGCCGACGTCCATCAGCTCGAATCCGGCGCGCTCGAGCGCCCAGATCTCGGGAAGGTTCTGAGCCAGTGTCCGCCGCAGGATCTGGTCGTAGCCCGCGCGACGCGCACGGCTGGCCACCTGCTTGAGCACGCTCTCGTACTGCGTGGTGGAGGGCGCCGTCAGGGAGATGATGCGGCCGATCCGCAGTCCGAGCACTTCCGAGTCGAAGGGTTCCGGCGCGAACGCGGCTTCGGCGTCGGCCCCGCCGTTGAGCGTGATCGTGAATGGACGGTCGGATATCCGCGTGTCGTCCGGGGTGAAGTTCAGCATGGGCACCTGAGTGTCTGCGTCAGCGGAGCAAAGGGCTCGCCAGACGACTCGCGGCCGGTTTCAACACATACAGAAGCGGAGGGGGCATCGCGTCTGCCGGTCCGCAAACAAAAGTCTGCCTCCCGCGGGTCCTTCAGCCGGTCGTGCGGCGACCTCCCATGGAGACGACGCAGGTTCGGGGCGTTGCGACGCCTGGGCTGTGGCGGGGCTCTTGCTGTTCTGGTGTGTCCCCGTCAATGCATCGCCGCTTCCATGTCTAAACCGTCAGCGCTCGCGGTCATCGCTCTCATCTCGCTCACCGTCATCGTCGTCGTCGAAAGAGGGATTGGCGCCGCACCGCTGCAGACGCAATCGCCATGCGGTCCGGGGTTCAACGCGATCGTCTGCGAGAACCTCCTGGCCGGAGCGCCCTCGTCCGAATGGGACCTTCCGGGCGGGGTGGCGGATGCGACGATCCTCGGCTTTGCCACCACGATGAGCGTGGATCGCGGGCAGACGGTCCGTTTCAAGGTCAAGAGCACCGCCTCCAGTTATCGCCTCGACATCTACCGGATCGGGTATTACGACGGCATGGGCGCGCGGAAGGTCGCGACGGTCGCGCCCTCCGTCACGCTGCCTCAGACGCAGCCCGCCTGCCTGAACGACACGACAACCGGCTTGATCGACTGCGGCAATTGGGCGGAGTCCGCCTCCTGGGCGGTACCCTCCACGGCGACGTCGGGTGTGTACATCGCGAAGCTGGTACGGCCCGATACGGGCGGCGCCAGCCACGTCATCTTTATCGTGCGCGACGACGGCGGCGGATCGGAGCTGCTCGTCCAGACGTCCGACACGACCTGGCAGGCGTACAACCCGTACGGCGGCAATAGCCTTTACACCGGCTCGCCGGCCGGCCGCGCCTACAAAGTCAGCTACAACCGGCCGTTCAGCGGCCGCGAGACGTCGGGCGGCCCGCAGGAGAGCAACTTCTTCAGCAACGAGTACCCGATGGTGCGGTGGCTCGAGGCCAACGGGTTCGACGTGAGCTACTCGAGCGGCATCGACACGGAGAGCCGCGGCGCGAACATTCGCCTGCACAAAGTGTTTCTCTCGGTCGGCCACGACGAGTACTGGTCGGCGGGGCAGCGCGCCAACGTCGAGGCGGCGCGCAACGCCGGCGTCAATCTCGCGTTCTTCAGCGGGAACGAAATGTTCTGGAAGACGCGATGGGAAAACGACGCCGCCGGCACGCCGTTCCGCACCCTCGTCTGCTACAAGGAGACCGCCGCCGACGCCAAGATCGATCCGACCGCGACATGGACCGGCACGTGGCGGGATCCGCGATTCTCTCCGCCCGCCGACGGAGGACGGCCCGAGAACGCGGTGAGCGGGCCCTTCTTCATGGTGAACGGTCCGCGCAACGACGCGATCACCGTGCTCGAACGCGAAGGCAAGCTGCGGTTCTGGCGCAACACGACGATCGCGACGCTCGCTCCCGGACAAACAGCCACGCTGCCGACCGGCGTGCTTGGATACGAGTGGGACGAGGACGTCGACAACCCCACACGTCCCGCCGGCGTGATTCGGATGTCATCGACCACGCTCGACGTGACGCCGAAGTACCTGCTGAACTACGGGTCGGTCTATGGCGCCGGCACGGCGACGCATCACCTGACCCTCTATCGTCATTCGAGCGGCGCGCTCGTCTTCGGCGCCGGCACCATCCAGTGGGCCTGGGGACTGGACGGCATCCACGATCGCGCCGGCACCACGACGGACGTCCGCATGCAGCAGGCGACGGTGAATCTGTTCGCCGACATGGGGGCGCAGCCACGATCGCTTCGCGCCGGTCTCGTGCAAGCCTCGGCGTCCACCGACGCGCTGGCCCCCACGTCCACGATCGCGACGCCGGTCAACGGCGCGACCGTGCAGAGCGGCACGCCCGTCACCATCACCGGCACCGCGAGCGATGACGGAGGCGGGCTCGTCGCGGGCGTCGAGATTTCGGTGGACGGCGGCACGACGTGGCATCCCGCGACAGGCACCACGAGCTGGAGCTACGGCTGGACGCCCTTCACCTCAGGGTCCACGACCGGCTCCGCGACGCTCATCAGCCGCGCGATCGACGACTCGGGCAACCTGCAGACCTCGACGACCGGCGTCACCGTGTCGATCCAGCCCGGTCCTGGTCTCGTGGCCGCGTATGGATTCGAGGAAGCGAGCGGCACCGTCGCGGGCGACCGTTCCGGTAACAACAACAACGGCACGATCACCGGCGCCTCGTGGACGGGGTCGGGACGATTCGGCGGCGCCCTGTCTTTCAACGGCACGACGAACTGGGTCACGGCCAACGACGCGCCGTCGCTGCGGTTGACGACGACGATGACCCTCGAGGCGTGGGTATTCCCGACAGCGCTCAGCGGCTGGCGCTCGGTGTTGATGAAGGAAAGAGGCGCCAGCGGGTTGTCTTATGCGCTGTACGCGAACGACAACGTGCCTCGGCCGGCCGCGTATCTCACCGTCGGCACGACAGACGCCACCGTCGCGGGCGTCGTGCAGGTCCCGCTCAACGCGTGGACGCATCTGGCGGCGACGTACGACGCAGCGTCGCTGAAGCTGTACGTCAACGGCGTCCAGGTCTCGAGCACGCCGGCGACCGGGACGATCGCGGTGGCCGCGAGCCCGCTGCGCATCGGCGGCAACGGCGTCTGGGGCGAGTATTTTCAAGGCGTCGTCGACGAAGTGCGGATCTACGGTCGCGTGTTGAACGCCTCCGAGATTCAGGTGGACATGTCCACGCCCGTCGGCGGAACGCCGCTGCCGGACACGACGCCGCCGACCGTTTCACTCACCGCGCCGGCGGCAGGCGCCAACGTCAAGGGCGCCATCCCCGTATCCGCGAACGCAGCCGACAACGTCGGTGTCGCGGGCGTCCAGTTCCTGCTCGACGGCGCGTCGCTCGGCGCCGAGGACCAGTCCTCGCCGTACTCGATCTCGTGGGACACGACGTCGGTCGCGGACGGCACGCATGTCCTCGCGGCCCGGGCTCGAGACGCCGCCAGCAACACCACGGTGTCGAGCAACGTGACCATCACCGTTGGCAACATTCCCGACGCGACGCTGCCGACGGTTTCGATGACCGCGCCCGCCGCCGGCGCCACCGTCACCGGCACGACGACGGTGAGCGCGAACGCATCCGACAACGTCGGCGTGGCGGGCGTGCAGTTCCTGCTCGACGGCGCGGCGCTCGGCGCGGAGGACGTGTCGGCTCCGTACTCGATCGCCTGGGATTCGGCCTCCACGCCGAACGGCGCCCACGTGCTGAGCGCGCGGGCGCGCGACGCGGCCGGCAATCAGGCCACGTCGGCCGGCGTGAGCGTCAACGTCTCCAACGTCGCGCCGCCCCCCGGGTTGGTCGCGGCGTATGCGTTCAGCGAGGGCAGCGGCACCACGGCGGGTGACCGATCCGGCAACGGCCGCACGGGCACGATCACCGGCGCGGCATGGACCGCCGCCGGCCGGTTCGGCAGCGCGTTGTCGTTCAACGGCACCAGCGACTGGGTCACCGTTGCCGATGCGAACGCGCTGGATCTCACGACGGGGATGACGCTCGAGGCGTGGGTGAACCCGGCCGTGCTGAGCGGCTGGCGCACGGTAATCATGAAGGAGCGGACCGGCGGGATCGCGTACAGCCTGTACGGCCACGACAATGCGCCGCGCCCCGCGGTCACGGTGACCCTCACGGGCACCGTCGAGCAGTCGACCCCGGGCGTCGCCCAGCTCGCGATCGGCACCTGGACGCACCTGGCGGCCACTTACGACGGCGCCACGCTGCGTCTCTACGTCAACGGAGCTCAGGTGAACAGCCGCGCCGTCACGGGCGCCATGCTGACGTCCACGAGTCCCTTGCGCATCGGCGGCAACGGCGTCTGGGGCGAATTCTTCCAGGGCCTGATCGACGAAGTACGTGTCTTCGACCGCGCTCGCACGCAGGCCGAGATTCAGTCCGACATGAATACGCCCGTGGATCCAGCCTCTGCCGACAGCCAGCCGCCGACGGCGCCCGGCAATCTCACGGCCACCGGAGGACTCGCGACAGCGTCGCTGGCGTGGAACGCCTCGACCGACAACATGGGCGTCACCAACTACAACGTGCACCGTTCGACGACCTCCGGCTTCACGGCGACGCCCGCGAACCGGATCGCGTCGCCCACCGCGACCAGCTACGTCGACGCGGGTCTGCCGGCGGCGACGTACTTCTATCTCGTCACCGCGCAGGATCTCGCCGGCAACATCAGCCCGCCGTCGACTCAGGCGAGCGCGGTCGTCACGTCGGATACCACCGCACCGACGGTCTCGCTCACCGCTCCGGCGGCAGGCTCGACGGTTTCGTCGAACGTGACCGTCTCGGCGAACGCGTCCGACAACGTCGCCGTCGCCGGCGTGCAGTTCCTCCTCGATGACGTGTCGCTCGGAGCGGAAGATACGACGTCGCCGTACTCGATCGCGTGGGACACGCGCACCGCGGCGAACGGACCGCACACGCTCAAGGCCCGGGCCCGCGACGCCTCGGGCAACCCGACGACGTCCGCCGGAGTCGGGGTGACGGTGTCGAACACCGAGCTTCCAGGGCTGGTCGCCGCGTACGGCCTCAATGAAGGCACGGGCACGGTGGCGGCCGACGCGTCGGCGAATGCGAACAACGGCACGATCTCCGGCGCCACATGGAACGCAACGGGCCGATTTGGCAAGGCGCTCTCGTTCAATGGCGCAAGCGACTGGGTGACGGTGGCCGACGCGGCCCCGCTGGACCTGACCACCGGCATGACGCTCGAAGCGTGGGTCAACCCCTCGGTGCTCAGCGGCTGGCGCTCGACGATGGTCAAGGAATCACCGGGCGGACTGTCCTATGGCCTGTACGCGCACGACAACGCGCCGCACCCCGCCGTCTCCGTGCACACGACCGTCGATCAATTCGCGATCGGCACCAGCGCGATTCCGCTGAACACGTGGACCCATCTCGCCGCGACGTACGACGGAACCACGCTGCGGTTGTTCGTCAACGGCGTCCAGGTGGGGAGCAGCCCGCTCACCGGCAGCCTGCTGCAGTCGAGCGGTGTGTTGCGCATCGGTGGCAATTCGGTGTGGGGCGAGTACTTCTCGGGACTGATTGACGAAGTCCGCATCTACAACCGTGCGCTATCGCAGGCCGAGATTCAGAGCGACATGAACGTACCCGTCGGAGGCTGACGTCGCGGCCATATGCTCGAGGCGACCCCAGGAGATTTCTCGTGAACACACGCCTTCGTCCTCGTGTCTGGCCCGTCGTGATCGTGGGACTTCTCCTGCTGTCGGGGCAGCCGCCTCGCCCTGTCCACGCACAGACAGCCGGACTCGTCGCGGCCTATAACTTCAACGAAGGCGCCGGCAGCACGTTCGCCGACGCGTCGGGCAACAACAACGCGGGCACGCTGACCGGCGCGACCTGGGCCGCCGGAAAAACCGGCACGGCGCTCTCGTTCAATGGGACCTCCGCCTACGCGACGGTCCCGGACGCGGGCCTGCTGGACCTGACCAATGCCATGACGCTCGAAGCGTGGGTCTACCCGATCACGCTCGGCGCCGGCTGGCGAACGATTGTGTTGAAAGAGCAGCCCGGTCAGCTGACGTACGCGATGTACGCCAACACCGATGCGAACGCTCCAAGCGGCGACATATCCACGTCCGCGGGCGACGCGGCCGTCGCCGGCGCGGCACAACTGCCGTTGAACACGTGGACGCATCTCGCGGCGACCTACGACAGCGCGAACCTCCGCATCTATGTCAACGGCACATTGATCGGCTCGCGCGCGGCGACGGGGGCGATCCTCACGTCCGCCAACCCGTTGCGGATTGGCGGGAATCTGATCTGGGGCGAGTACTTCAACGGCCGCGTCGATGACCTGCGGATTTACAGCCGCTCGCTCAGCGTGACCGAGATTCAGCAGGACATGAACCAGCCTGTGGTGCCGGTGGACACGACGCCGCCCACGGTCACCTCGACGAACCCGGCGAGCGCGGCCACGAACGTTCCGACCGGCACCGACGTCTCGGCGGTGTTCAGCAAGGACATGGATCCGCAGACGATCACGACCACGACGGTCGTGCTCCGCGATTCCTCGGGAACAGTCGTGCCGGGGACCGTCGCGTACGACGGCATCGCGCGTAGAGCCACGCTGACCCCGACGTCGCGCCTCGCACCATCGGCCTCGTACTCCGCGCGGGTCCTGGGTGGCGCGGGCGGCGTGAAGGATCTCGGCGGCAGGGCGATGGCAGCCGACGTCGCGTGGACGTTCACGACGACCTCGGACGTCAGCACGCCGGTCGTCGTCTCGCGATCGCCCTCGCCCGGCTCGACCTCCGCCGCCAGCACCGTCAGCGTGCTGGCCACGTTCAGCGAGGCGATGCAAGCCAACTCCATTGCGTTCGTGCTGCAGACCGCAACGGGATCGACCGTACCTGCGACGGTGAGCTACGACAACACGACGTTCACGGCGACGCTGCGTCCGAACGCGGCGCTCGCATCGTCCACGCCGTACACCGCGATCGTCCAGAATGCGTCGGATCTTGCCGGCAATCCGATTTCCGGACCGGTCAGCTGGACGTTTTCAACCGGCGCGGCCGGGTTCGAGGAGTCGATCGTCTTTTCCGGCCTCGTCGAGCCGACGGCGATCGAATTCGCATCGGACGGACGTGTCTTCGTGGCCGAGAAGAGCGGCCTCATCAAAGTGTTCAGCAGTCTGACCGCGCCGACGCCGACGATCTTCGCGGATCTCCGAACGAACGTGCACAACTTCTGGGATCGTGGGCTGCTCGGCCTGGCGCTGGACCCGCAGTTCCCGGCGCGTCCGTACGTGTACGTGGCGTATACGTACGACGCCGCGATTGGAGGAACGGCCCCGCGTTGGGGCACCGTCAACGGGACGTCGGATCCGTGTCCCAATCCGCCCGGCGCCACCGTCAACGGGTGCGTCGTCAGCGGGCGGCTCTCGCGTCTGACGGCATCGGGGAACGTGCAGAGCGGACCTGAGCTGGTATTGATCGAAGACTGGGCAGACCAGTTCCCAAGCCACTCGATCGGCACGATCGCGTTTGGCATCGATGGGTACCTGTATATGAGCGGCGGCGAGGGCGCCAGTTTCAACGACGTCGACTACGGCCAGTTCGGCAATCCGTTTGGCGACCCGCCGTCGCCCGCTGGAACGAACCTGACGCCTCCCACCGCGGAGGGAGGGGCGCTTCGAAGTCAGGATTTGCGGACGCTCTCGGATCCGGTGAACCTGCACGGCACGATCATCCGCGTCGATCCGGATACGGGCGCGGGCGCGCCCGACAATCCGCTGGCCACGAGCCCGGACGTCAACGCGCGCCGCATCATCGCGCACGGGCTCCGCAATCCGTTCCGGTTTACCTTCCGGCCCGGCACGCGGGAGTTGTTTATCGGCGACGTCGGCTGGAATACGTGGGAAGAGATCAATCGCATCGACGACACGGCCGTCCCGCCCGTGAGGAACTTCGGATGGCCCTGCTACGAAGGGGTCGGACGCCAGCCAGGCTATGAAGCCCTGAACCTGAACTTGTGCAAGAACCTGTACAACCAGGCAGGCGCGGTCATCGATCCGTTCTTTGCGTATGACCACAGCGCCCAGATTGTGCCGGGGGAACAGTGTCCGACCGGCAGCTCCTCGATCACGGGTCTGGCGTTTTACAACGGCGGCAACTACCCGCAGGCGTATCAGGGCGCGCTGTTCTTCGCCGACTACTCGCGGAACTGCATCTGGGTGATGTTCGCGGACAGCCCGGGCATCGATCCGAATCCGGCGCGCATTGCGACATTCCGGCCCGCGGCCGCCGGTCCCGTGCAGTTGAAGATCGGTCCTGCAGGCGATCTGTTCTACGTCGATCTCAACGGGACCGTTCGGAGAATCCGGTACTTCGACGGCAATCGGCCGCCGCACGCCTCGGCGGTGGCGGCGCCGACGGCTGGCGGCGTTCCGTTGACGGTCTCGTTCGACGGCTCAGCGTCTTCGGATCCCGACGTCGGCGATTCGCTGACCTATGCGTGGGATCTGGACGGCGACGGCTTCTTCAATGACGGCAACACGCCGACCGTGAGCTTCACGTACACATCGGCGGGCACCTTCACGGCCCGACTGCGCGTGACCGACAGCCAGGGACTCTTCGACATTCAATCGATGACCATCACGACGAACGGCGTCGCGCCCGTGGCCACGATTCAGTCGCCGGCGTCATCGCTGACGTGGGCCGTGGGCGACGTCATCTCGTTCTCCGGATCCGCCACGGATCAAGAGGACGGGACGCTTCCGCCGTCCGCGTTTTCCTGGTCGATCATCATGCACCACTGCTCGACCGAGGGCAGCTGCCACACGCATCTCATTCAGACGCTGACGGGCATCAGCCAGGGTTCGTTCACCGCGCCCGACCATGAGTACCCGTCGTACCTCGAGCTGACGCTCACAGCCACGGACTCGAGCGGGCTGAGCGACACGAAGAGCGTGCGGCTGGATCCAAAGACGACCGTGCTCACGCTCGACTCCGTTCCCTCGGGGTTGACGATCGGCGCCGGCAGCAGCGCGGCTGCGACGCCGTTTACGAAGACGGTGATTCTGGGCGGGAGCATCTCGCTCAGCGCGCCGTCACCACAGACGCTCGGTGCGGCGAGCTACGAGTTCGGATCGTGGTCCGACGGCGGCGCACAGACGCACGCCGTCGTCGCCGCGGGAACGGCTGCGACGTATCGCGCGACGTACGCGGCGGTGCCGTCGTTGTCGATCTCGAACGCGACCGCAACGGAGAAGGACACGACGAGCGCGCCGTTGACGTTCACGGTTACGTTGTCCGCCGCCTCGACGCAGACGGTCACGGTCGGCTACGCGACCGCCGACGGGACGGCCGTCGCCGGCGCCGACTACACGGCGGCGGCAGGCACGCTGACGTTCGCGCCAGGAACGACCACGCAATCGATCGTCGTTCAGGCGCTCGGCGACACCATCCACGAAGCGAACGAAACCTTCACCGTCACGCTGAGCAATCCGGCGCATGCGGGGCTCGCCGCCGCGACCGGGACGGGCACCATCGTGGACAACGATCCTGCCGGCGCCCCCGGACTCGTCGCGGCCTATGGCTTCAACGAAGGAAGCGGGACGGCGGTGGCCGATCAGTCCACGAACAACAACGCGGGCGTTGTCTCCGGCGCGGCGTGGGTGGACGGAAAAGCGGGCAAGGCGCTGTCGTTCAACGGAACGAACGCGCTCGTCACGATCAACGACTCGACGTCTCTGCGCCTGACCGGCGGGATGACGCTCGAGGCGTGGGTGAATCCGCGGATGGGTGGCGGCTGGCGGACGATCCTCATGAAGGAGAAGGCGCCGACGCTCTCGTATGCGATGTACGCGAACACCGACAGCAATCAGCCGAGTCTCGAACTGACGCTCGCCGCCGCAACGGAGCTGCGCGGGACGTCGACAGTACCGCTGAACGTGTGGACGTACCTGGCAGCGACCTACGACGGCGCGCAGTTGAGGCTGTACGTCAACGGCGTGCAGGTCTCGTCGCTGACCGCCGCCGGCACGATCATGACGTCTACAAACCCGCTCCGAATCGGCGGCAATTCGATCTGGGGCGAGTACTTCGACGGGATCATCGACGAAGTGCGCGTCTACAACCGGGCGTTGACGCAGTCGGAAATCCAGACCGATATGACGACCGCCGTCGGCGGCGGGCCGCTGCCCGACTCGACGCCTCCGGTCCGGAGCGGCGGACAGCCGAGCGGCACCCTGCCGTCCGGCACCACCTCGACGACGCTGCAGCTCACCACCGACGAACCGGCGACGTGCCGCTATTCGCTCACCGCAGGCACGGCGTACGCAGCGATGACGAACACGTTCGCGACGACGGGGGGAACGTCACACGCGACCCCCGTCAGCGGCTTGACCGACGGCTCCACGTATACCTACTACGTCCGGTGCATCGACGCCGCGGGCAACGCGAATACGACCGACGGCGCGATCAGCTTCAGCATCGCGACGTCCTCCACGGCTGGTCTCGTCGCGGCGTACGGGTTCAACGAAGGCACGGGATCCATCGTCAACAACGGCTCCGGGAACGGCAACCAGGGGACGATCGCGAACGCGACGTGGTCAACGGCCGGTAAGTACGGCGGCGCCTTGCTGTTCAACGGCACCAACGCGGCCGTCGCAATCCCGGACGCCGCGTCGCTGCACTTGACGACCGGGATGACGCTCGAGGCGTGGGTTCAGCCCACGGCGGCGCAGGGCACCGTCTGGCGCACGATCATGCTGAAGGAACGCCCCGGCGGCCTGAGCTATGCGTTGTACGCCAACACGAGCGCCGGTCGTCCCAGCGCGGACATCAACATTGGATCCGACCAGAGCGCGGCGGGGACGGCCGGCCTTGCTGTCAACGCGTGGACGCATGTCGCGGCGACCTACGACGGCGCCACGCTGCGGCTGTACGTGAACGGCACTCTCGTGCGCAGCGTGGCCGCGGCAGGATCGCTCGTCGCCGCGACCGGCTCGCTTCGCTTCGGCGGCAACTCGATCTGGAGTGAATGGTTCAAGGGGTACATCGACGAAGTCCGCATCTATAACCGTCCGCTGAGCGCGACGGAAATCGTCAACGACATGAACAAGCCGCTGGTTCCCTGAACGCCGATGAACAGAACCCGCCTGTTGAAGCTCTGCCTCGCGGTCTGCTCGGCCGCGCTGACCTACGGGGCGGCGGAGATCGTGGTCACCGTCGCGGCCGCGATCCCGCGGGCCGCCGACTCGTGCTGGCTGTTCGAGAACTCGCAGAACACCGTGCACTTCGACGCGGTGCGCGGGTACGCGCTGACGGGCACGCCATCGCGATGGGCGCGCGTGACGAAGGGACGGGTCGAGTTCGTGGGGACGTTGAAAGGGAACTCGCTCGGATTCCCCGATCGCGACGACTTCTCGGCAGCCCGCGGGGCACGTGATGAGCGGCGAGTCGCGGTGTTCGGCGATTCGTTCACGGCGGGGCAGTTTCTCGACGTGAACTGGCCGGACCGCGCCGAGCAGCTCGCCGGCGATCGGGGCGTCCCGCTGCGTCTGCTGAACATGGCGGTGGACGGCGGCGGTCTCGCGAACTGGTGGAGCGTGCTCACGCAACTCGTCGCGCCGCAGCGGTTCGACCTCGACGGCGTCGTCTTCGCGGTGTTCGAAGACGATCTCCTGCGAAAGTTCTCGTTCTCGGAACACCGCGGCTACGCGCGGCACATGTTCGCGCGGACCGCGTCGTGGGACCCGCGGACGTACCCGCACACGCAGGCGGAAGCGCAGCCGTTGCTCGAGGAACTGCCGGGGCGCATCGTGACGCACGCGGAAATGGAGGCGGCGCTGTCCGGCGCCTGTCCCGCGGAAATCCCCGGCCGGACGCCCGCGCCGTCGCGCATGTTCGCGAGGGTCGAGCCCTCGAGCCGGTGGCGTCCGGTGCTTGCCGGCCGGATTTGGGATTTGGCGCACGCCGCGCTGGAACGGCCGCCGGGAACGCCGGCGGCGCCGCTGAATCCGCAGAACCCCGATCGGCAGCGGCTGATTGACGACGTCGCCGAGTACCTTCGCGCGCGACGGCTTCCGTCGGTCGTCGTCTACATTCCGAGCCGCGACAGCCTGCTGGCCAGCGAGCCCGCGCCGCGGTTTCTCCCGGTCGTCGAGAAGTTCGCGCGGCAGATCGGCGCGCGCTTCGTGGACGGGCGTCAGGTGTTTACCACGCTCGGCCCCGATGACATTCGCGCGTCGTTCTTTCCGTACGACGGGCACTGGAACCAGCGCGGATCGGACCGGTTTGCCGCGTTCGTGCTCGACGCCGTGCTGCAAATGACCGGTCCGGTCCCTGCTCCTTCCGCGCGGTCGGCCGGCGTGACGACTGCGTCGATGCAGTCCGCGGGACTTCCGGCGCGGTAGAACAACGTCAGCTTCCAGGAAGACTTCTGTTCGGTCGCCCCGGCAAGAACGCGTTTCAAGCGTCCTCGCGCACGATCTGGGCGTGCCGGGGCTGGCGTCACAATTGCTGTCCGATCGACGACTCTTTCTGCGCTCAGCATGTACGAACTGTCTGCCTCCTCGACGCTGGCGGCGATTGCCGGTTCAGCCGCGGCTTCGCGGATCGAGCCCACCCCTGCCTCTGCGAGGTGGCGGGGCGCTCCATCCGGCAGCGTCGTCGTCGGGGTCAGCGGCGCCGCGCAGAATGCCGCCGCCGCCGTTTGCGTAAACGGCCGCCTGCAGGCGTTCTGCGAACAGGAGCGCGTCTCGCGAATCCGCCGCGCCGGCGTCGAACCCGGCAAACTGCCCGACGAAGCGATCGACACCGTCCTCGGCCTCGCGCATCTGCGGCGCTCGGACATTCAGACGATCGCCGCGGCGGAGGATTGCCTCACGGCGGCGGACGGCGTCGCTACGCGCCGCTTTCCGCATCACTTCGCGCACGCCGCGACGGCGTTTCTGACGTCTCCCTTCGCCGAGTCCACGATCCTCGTTTGCGATCATCATTCGGATCCGCCGCTGAGCGTCTGGTCGGGTCGCGGGCAGCAGATCACGGCGGTGCCGTGGGCGCGGCAAGGCGCCGGCCTCGCGGAGCTGTACTCGACGTGCGCCCGGATATTCGGGTTTCGGGCGGGCGCTGAGCACGGCCTGGAGGCGCTCGCGCGGATCGGCAGCGGCGCGGCCGCAGAACGCCTGTCGCCGTACTTCCGCTACGCGGACGGATCCCTGCGCGTCGGCGCCGGCTGGCAGGAATTCGTCCGCGACTGGCTCGCCGAAGGGCGGTCCGACGCGCTCGCGCACCGCGCGCACGTGGCGAGCAGCGTCCAGGCGAAGCTTGGGGAGATCCTGTGCCTGCTCCTCGCGGAGGTGAAACGCGCCTCGGACGCCGTGAACATTTGCCTGGCCGGCGGACTGTTCTTCAACACGTATTTCAACACCGCCGTCCACCAGTCAGGATTGTTCGACCGTGTGTTCGTGCCGCCGAACCCCGGGAACGCAGGGCTTGCGGCGGGATCGGCGCTCGCGGCAGCGGCCGAGCACGGCGCCATGTGCGCCCGCATGGAAACGTCGCCTTTCCTCGGACCCGGGTACAGCCTCGAGGAGATCAAGGCGACGCTCGACAACTGCAAGCTGCGCTACGACTGCCTGCACGAGCGCGAATTGGTCGACACGACGGTCGACGCCTTGTGTCGCGGATTGACGGTGGGGTGGTTTCAAGGCCGCATGGAATGGGGCCACCGCGCGCTCGGGCATCGGAGCATTCTGGCGAGTCCGCTCTCGCCGTACGCGCTGGACAACCTGAACGTGTTCCTGAAGCAGCGCGAGGCCTATCGAGCGTACGGCCTGTCGGTGCGTGAAGAAGACGCGAGCCGCTTCTTCGACGGGCCGCCCAGGTCACCGTACATGGAGTTCGAGTACCGCGTGACCGCGCCGGGCGTGCTCGACGGCGTCCTGCCCGCGGGGACGACACGGCTGCGCGTGCAGACCATCGGGGAGACGCCGCAGCGCTTCCGATCGTTGCACGAGGCGTTCGGCAAGGCGACGGGGACCGGCGTCCTCGTGAACACCTCGTTCAACGGCTTCAACGAGCCAATCGTCTGTTCTCCACGCGACGCGATCCGCGTGTTCTTCGGCACCGGACTCGATTTGCTGGTGATGGATCGCTTCGTGATCCGCAAATAGCGCCATGCACATCCTGGGTTTGTCCGCGTTCTATCACGACTCCGCCGCCTGCTTGATCCGCGACGGCGAGATCGTCGCCGCCGCGCAGGAAGAACGGTTCACGCGCAAGAAGCACGACCATCGCTTTCCGGAATCGGCCACGGCGTTCTGCCTTCGCGAGGGAGGCATCTCCCCGGATCACCTGGATTACATCGCGTTCTACGACAAGCCGGTCCTGAAATTCGAACGCCTGCTGCAGAGTTATCTGGCGTACGCGCCAAAGGGCCTGCGTTCGTTTCTGCGTGCGATGCCGCTCTGGATGCACGACAAGCTCTGGACCCGCGACCTTATTTCGAAGGGCTGCCGCAGCGCCGCCCCCATCGTGTTCACCGAGCACCACGAGTCGCACGCGGCGAGCGCCTTTTATCCCTCGCCATTCAAGACGGCGGCGATCCTGACGATTGACGGCGTCGGCGAGTGGGCGACCAGCAGTTACGGCCGCGGGCAGGACCACGAGATCCATCTCGAGGCGGAAACCCACTTTCCTCATTCGCTCGGGCTGCTGTATTCGGCCTTCACGTATTACACCGGGTTCAAGGTGAATTCGGGCGAGTACAAAGTGATGGGGCTGGCGCCGTACGGCGAGCCGAAGTACGTGCCGCTCATCCTCGACAAGCTGGTGAACCTGGCGGACGACGGATCGCTGCGGCTCAACATGGAGTACTTCAACTACGTGGACGGCCTCACGATGACGAACGGCGCCTTCAGCCGTTTGTTCGGCGCGCCGGCGCGGCAGCTCGATTCAGGAGGTCACCGAGCTGTGCATGCTGAAGATGGCGCGGCACGTCCACGCGCGCACCGGCGAGAAGAATCTCTGCCTGGCCGGCGGCGTCGCGCTGAACTGCGTCGGCAATGGACGGCTCCTGCGCGAGGGTCCCTTCGAGAAGATCTGGGTGCAGCCTGCCGCCGGCGATGCCGGGGGCGCCGTCGGCGCGGCCTTGTCGGCCTGGCACCAGTACCTGGACAAACCGCGCGATCCGGATGCGCAGCGCGGAACGCAGAGCGACGCGATGAAAGGGTCGTACCTCGGCCCCGCGTTCGCGAGCGACGACGTCGCGGTCGAATTGAAGGCGGCCGGAGCGGTGTACCGCCGGCTGAAACGCTGCTGCCTGCTGCGCGAGGTATCGCAGCGGCTCGCGGACGGTCAGGTCGTGGGTTGGTTCCAGGGTCGCATGGAATTCGGACCGCGGGCGCTCGGCAACCGGAGCATCCTCGGAGATCCGCGATCGCCGCGCCTGCAGTCGATCATGAACCTGAAGATCAAGTTCCGCGAGAGCTTTCGACCCTTCGCGCCGTCGGTGCTGTGCGAGCGCGTCGGCGATTACTTCGACCTGGACTGCGAGTCCCCGTACATGCTCCTCGTGGCGCCGGTGCGGGAGGAGCTGCGCATTCCCATGTCGGCTGAAGAGGAGCGGCTGTTCGGCATCGAGAAACTGAACGTTCCGCGCTCGACGATTCCCGCCGTGACGCACGTCGACTACTCGGCCCGCGTGCAGTCGGTCCGGCGCGACGACAATCCGCTGTACTACGATCTCATCAGGACGTTCGAGGGGCTGACCGGCTGTCCCGTCCTCGTGAACACGTCGTTCAACGTGCGCGGCGAGCCAATCGTGTGCGCGCCGGCCGACGCGTACCGGTGCTTCATGAGGACCGGCATCGACTGCCTCGTGCTCGAAGACTGCCTGCTCGACAAGCGCGAGCAGCCCGCTCGGCCCGAGGATCGCTCGTGGGAACAGGAGTTCCAGCTTGACTGAGCGCCCGGCACCCCGGGAAGGCCGCCGGTCCGCGTTGACCGTGGCGGGCGTGTTCCTCCTCATTGCGGCGTGGCAGGTCTACCGCCGGCATGAGATGCCGGCCATCGTCGACGGGACGATTGGCGGCCTGCTGCTGCTGATCGGCCTGACGATGCCGCGCGCCGCGGCGCTGTTTCATCGGGCGTGGATGGGGTTGGCCGCCGGCCTCGGATACGTGAACGGCCGCGTGCTCCTCACGCTGATCTACTTCTTCGTCGTTTTTCCGTTTGGCGTGGCGTCGCGGCTGTTCGGCAACGACCCCCTCCAGCGACGAGGGGGCAATAAAGACTCGTACTGGATCGCCCGGGCTCGACCGCGTCAAACACGGCAAGGCTTCGAGCGGAGTTTTTGAGGGAGGCTTGTGATGAGCCGACTGGAGACTGTCGGGGAAGTCTGGACGTTCATCCGCGAGAACAAGAAGTGGTGGCTGCTGCCGATCATCGCGGTGCTGGTCGCGCTCGGCGGCCTGCTCGCGGTCGCGGGCGGATCCGCGCTCGCCCCGTTCATCTATACGATCTTCTGACGCTCACCGCTTGGGTTTGCCCCAGCGCGCGCGTGCGGCTTTGGCGGCGATCTCGCGGCGGCGCTTCGCGCTGAGCTTTTGCGCGCGCGCGGGTCCCCCTTTCAGCCCGCCGAGCCTTCCGAGCGACGCGGCGTAGGGGTTTTTTTCCCCCGGCCGCAGATGTTCGGGGATCACGAGCCCGACCACGGAGCGGCGCTCCGTCGGACCATAACACCACGGGCAGAGCGGATCCTCGTTGCCCTGCTCGACCACCTGAGCTTCCCAGTCGCACATCGTGCAGCCTCGCCGGATGACCTGCGCCCCGTCAAAGGAGAGGTGCGTGTCTCTCTCGGGACCCTCCTGGCCACCTCCACCCTTGCTTGAGCGATTACGGACCACCATGCGGCAGCCCTCCCTGCAAGAGGCGTACTCGGTCCGGAATGCTTGACCGTCCATGCATTTGGCCGCCCTGCTGGCGGCGCGGCGCGGCTCGCCTGCGCCCGATGCTTGAGCCTCGACGCAGCCCCGATTGAGTGTCCGCAATTCCACCACTGTGTAGCGCGGGACGTCACGTGTGGCACGCGCACGCCACTGTTACACACCCCGACCTCTGCCGCCAATCGGCCCGACATCGACGATGCGCACACGATGCTTGAGCGTCAGGGAAACGGCTGACGCGCGCACGTTTTACACGGCGCGGGCGCCGCTGCGCCGTCCCGCCGATCGTGTTGCTCCGTTTCGGCGCACGCATCGCGTCACCTGGCCGATTCTGTAACGCGACCGTTTCGCGCGGAGGCCCAGGATACGTGATGCTTGA
>QHWR01000015.1:23860-24554 GCA_003223835.1 Acidobacteriota bacterium
CATTCTAACCGTTCTCATCCTTTCCGCCGCCCCCGCCGCGGCACAGCTCAGCACGAGCACGACTACGAGCCCCACGCCGCCACCCCCGGGCGCGGCGCAGACCGACCTGGTCGAATGGGACGTATCGAATTTCGGCGACCTCGTTTCGGGAGCTCTGGCGGTCGATGACAAAAGCAGTTCGCGGAACAGCAAGGTCTGGTTTGTGACGCGCGCCAACGGTGTTCGTCTGTATCGCCTGACGCCGGCGCTCAACATGAAGAAGGATTCCTCGTCCGCGAAGTCGTGGGACCTGAACGCTTTGCTTACGGGTGGGGCCCGCCTGCGCCATTCGGACGATGGACGCTTCGCCTTCGTGAACGTGACCCTGAACACGGGCCAGGATGCGCTGGTCGCGGTCGACACGAAGGACGATACACGAACGACTTGGGCTGATCGGCCGACGTCGTCCGGGCAACTGTCGGACGTTTCCGTCGACACACGCGGCGGCGCCTACACCGTCTTCACCGCGGCACCGATCTACGACTCCTCCGATTTTCTCTCACCACCCAACGGAGTCGTCCAGCAACTCAGGCCAGCGCAACCGCAGCTCGTGAACGGGAGCTGGGTCGTGCCGGCCACGGTCACACGGTATCCTGTCGGGGGCGGCGCCGGAACGTGCGTGGACACGATAGGGGGAGCCGGTAGTCCGTGCATC
>QHWR01000015.1:24567-25081 GCA_003223835.1 Acidobacteriota bacterium
ACATTCGAGTTCAAGGACAGTTGGGGGAACACCGTCAGCGTGGGCGCGATTGGCGAAATCGATCCGAAGCCGGTGAAATGTCCCACCAACCCATTGTGCACGTGCGTCAGGGTGCGACACTGGCCGCTGCCTGCCGGCATCACCGGACCCCGCCAGCTCCGCGTCGACGACATGGGACGCCTGTGGGGCATCACGACCGATGGCCACCTGTTCTCGCTGGATATCGACCGCCACTGCGATCAAGCTAAGCTCACCCGCCACGACCCTCTGGGGCCTGGTGATGAAGATCTCTTCGCCGTCGCGCCGAACGACGGGATCATTGGCTTCACGGACAGCAACAACAACAAAGTCTCGGTACTCTTCCCTCAGCGCGTGACCACGACCGTGTCCCCCGCGGTGACGTTCATCCAGCCGGTCACCAAGACGATTTCCGGCAAGAAGGAATGCGCGGATCCCCAACCGAGCACCGTCACGCCGCGGGTCAGCACCGCGTTGGGCGTCTCCTATACGAACC
>QHWR01000220.1:0-8386 GCA_003223835.1 Acidobacteriota bacterium
AGGAACGCAGGCCCAATCGCTCGACGAGGTTCGTGACCTGCGGCAGCGGCGTCCCGCCCTCCTCGGGCAGGTCTCCCTGGTTGATGACGAGCGCGAATCGCGGAATGGCTGGATCCGCGGGTGCCCCTCCTGCCTCGAGTTGTGCCTTGCGCAGTTCGGCGATGACGGGCACTTGCTCTTCCACTGACGCGGAGACGATCACCATCGTCGAATCCTGGCGACCGTGCGTGACGATCGCGTTCAGCTCGTCGAACACGCCCGGGCTGGCTGCATTCATCCACATCACGATGAGGCCCGCGGCATCGATCAGGACGTCGAGCACGCTCGGCCAGATGTGATTGTTCAGCTCCAGTTTCGGAATGCGCTCCGAGGCGGTCAGGTGGGGGCTCGGGTTGGAGATCGAGATCACGGGGACGCCGGTCCCCAGCGCCGCCTGTACGCGCGCCTCGAATGCGTGTGAGTAGCCGGGAAGAATCAGACCGGCACGGAAGGGAAACTCCAGCCCCATCGGGACCGCGATATCGGACGCCTCGGACACGAAATTGCGCAGGAACAACGCGAACGGCTTCTGTCGAGTCCACCACGCGTCGAGCACGGCGATGGCCTCGGCGTGTCCCCTGGCGCTGCGCGCAGCCTGGTCGTTCAACATCCGCTCGTGGTCTCCGAGCGCCCGGTCGAGGGCCTCCGGATGATCACGGAGTTCGTTGATCAGGCTCCCGAACATCTGCCGGTTGTACGCGCTGTCCCACGCGTGAGCGGCAGGCGCCAGCCTCGCGATCAGCTCCGGACTGCGCATGATCATTCGTCCGATGATCTCCTGAACGGCCGGTTCGGGCGCGGAACCGAACCGCGCAATCAGCTCTTCGATCGCGGCGTTCGCCTCCTCCACGCGGCCGAGCGTCAGCAGAGATCCGGTCAATCCGTACAGCGCCCGCGCCACGCGTTCGCGAACGACGGGATCGGTCGACGAGCTGCACCCCGCGACCGTTGCTCGAAACGCGGGCACCGACCGATCGATCGATCCGGATTCAGCCAGCGCGGCGGCCTTGTTGTACAAGGCCAGGGCGACGAATCGGTGGACGTGAGGATCCTGGTCCGACGCAAACCGAGCCGCGGTCGCATCGAACGCCGCGACCGCTTCCTCGACGCGGCTCGCGAATTTCAGCACGGTCGCCCGGTTGTACATCGCGTTCGCCAGAGAGCGCCGCTCCTGCATCCCGGACGCATCTCCGATGCGCTGCACGACCGTTTCGATCGATTCGAGGGCTTCGTCGAACCTGCCGATGGCGCCGGCGACCGTGGCTGCGTTGATCAACGCTGACGTGACCCGGCTGCGCACCTCACGCTCGGTCGCCTCGGCGAACCGCTCGATGACGGTTCCATACGCCGCGAGGGCCTCGTCGTCCCTGTTCAGCCGCTCGAGCGCCGACGCGCGATTGTTCATGGCGTGCGCGAGCCACGTGCGGTCCTCTCCACGCACCTCGTCGCCGAAGACGCGGATCGCCGCCTCGCACTGTTCGATTGCGGCTTTCAATTCATTCTGCTGGAGTTGATTGGCTCCCGTCTCGACGAGAAAGCGGCCCTGGCGGGAAACGCCGATCTCCCTGGCGGCGTCGCCGGCGCCGCCGGCGCGGGCCGCATCCGATAGATGAGACCGTGCCTCCAGCACGCGCTCGGCGATGGCGGGATCCGGCGACGATCCGCATTCGGCCAGGAACGCGCGAAAGGCCGCCGCGGCGCGATCCGCCAACCCGGCTCCCTCGAGCATTCGCGCTTTCTCGTGAAGCGCCACAGCCACATCGCGGCAGATGACGGGATCGTCGTCCGCACGCAATCGATCGGAGACGGCCTCGTACGCGAGCGCGGCCTCTTCCACGCGCGCCGTTTTCCGGACCACGGCGGCTCGGTTGATCAGCGCTCTGCTCAACGCGCGGCGTTCGTCGACGTTCGATGCGTCACGCCGACGCTCGATCGACTTCTCCAAGTACTGCAGCGCCTCGTCCAGGCGGCCGGCGCGGACCGCGGTGAGGCCCGCGCTGATCGAGGCCTCGTCGATCAGCGCCGACGTCTGTTCGTCGCGTGAATCGCCGAAACGAGCGACGCATTCCGTGAAGCGGCCCAGGGCCTTTTCGTGCAGCTCGCCCTTCTCCAGCGCGACGCCGAGATGAAAGAGCGCGTTTGCCAGCCAGAAACGGTGCTCGTCGTCGGGCTCGTCGGAGAGGCGCGGGATGGCGGACGACAACAGGTAGATAGCCGGCGTCGGCTCACCCCGTTTGAGGCGGCCGATCGCATCCTCGACGAGCAGGCGAGCTTCTCGAGCCGATTCCATGCGGGCTCAGAAGAATGACGCCATCATCTCGAGAAACCCGTTCACGATCGCGTTCTCCGCGCAGCCCCGCTTCACGTGCGTCGTGACGATTTCGTAGCTCACCTGATCGTACGCCGCGTCGTCGGGCAGGTAGCCGCTCGAGCCGTTGCAATGGGTCACCATGATGGTTCGATTGAACGGCGATTCGCGCTTCAGCCGGGATCCGATGTTGGTCAGCACCTCGCCGGAGACGCCGGCAATCGCGATGTCGTTGATCACGAGCAGCGACAAGCGAATCGAGACGGGATCGGCATCCTCGATCTTGTACTCCCGGCTCGGCCCAGGATTCTGGACGGTCCGTTTTCCCGGACAGGTAACGATCTTCTGCAGCCCTCGGATGCGTGCCGCGCCTGACGTTCTGATGCCGTCCGCGACCCGGATGATTTCGTCGCCGAGCAGACGCCCGAGCGCGGCGACATTCCGGAAATCTGTTCCAACGCGGTAGATCGGATCCTGGTCTCCTGCCGCGCCGCTCGTCCACGGCGCGACGACCCCGGCGTAGTGCGCCTCCACGATCCGAGACGCCGCACCGGGCAGGTCCGAACTGATCTGCAGATTGCCCTGGCCGAGTACGGTTCCGTGAACGGCGTAGTTGCTGAAGATCGCGATCGGTTCTCCCGACGTCGTCTCGACCTTGATCACGGCCACCGTCTTGTCGGACACGCCATCCGGGTTGTTGCCCAGCATCCAGCCGCCGTCCGCATCCGGCGCGCGACGGTTCATGTTCACGTTGGCTTTGCCGGTACCGAAACCGATCCTGGCCGGTTGAAGCGTGGACTTCGCCTGCCGCACCGCCGCGACGACGGCGTCTTCCAGTTTCTGGACGTACTCAGCGCGCCTTCGTGCCGTCTCACCTTCAGCCGGTTCATCGTACGTGCCGATCGCGGGGGCTGCGTGAGTGTGAACCGCCGCGAGCATGATGCTCTCGCGCGGAATGGCGGTTTCCTGCGTCACTCGCGCGGCGATCTTGTCCCAGAGCGCGCCGGAGATCCCGATGACCTCGCATGCGATCAGCGCCGCCTGGCTGACGCCATCATCAACGACAATCGCGCGCACGTGCAGATCGTCGTGGATCGCCTTGAACGGCTCCGTACGGCCGGCGTATCCGCTCATCGGCAATGGTGCGTCTGCCGCCGGCGTGATCGTGACCGTTGACGCGCCGGCGCGCAGGCTGCCGCGAGCGTCAGGCGCGCGCGCGGGCGCAAGACTGCAGAGCAGAACGAATGCGCAGATGGCGGTGCGAAACGAGAATGTTCGCGTCATGATCTGTTATCTCGAGGTGTCAACTCCAGCCTCAACGTCCGCGCTTGATGAATGCGATGAGGTCCGCCATTTCCTGAATGGCGATTTGCGCTTCCAGTCCTTCCGGCATCGCGGAGACGTTCGACGCATGCATCGAGGAGATCCGCGCGCGCGGAACGGTGGTCTGGCTTCCTCCCGGCATCCGAAACGTGACCGAGTCCGGCGTTTCCTCCCCGATGACGCCGGCGGCCGAGGTCCCATCGGACAGCTCGACGTTCCAGAGCTCGTACCGATCCGCGATCGATTGATTCGGATGAAGGATGTCCACGAGAAGCGCGCCCGGGAGCCGATTGCGGACTTCGCCGAGATCGGGTCCGAACGCCGAACCGCCGGCGCCACGGTATTGATGACACACGGAGCAGACGCGGCTGAAGACCTCACGTCCCCGGTCGGGATCGCCGGCCAGCGTCGCAGCGGGTTGATACCGAGCGAGGACGTCTTTGCGAGCGTCGTTCGCCGGGCCGCCCGACGCCGATGATTCGGCGAAGAGGGCGCGAGCCCGGGCCCGCAGACTCTCATCGTCGGCCATCATCAAGCGGATGCGCAGCGACCGATCGATCTCCGTGGCTCTGATTCTTCCGGCGGTGACGGCGTCGAGGAGAACGCGAATCCGCCCCGGCTCCTGCACGAGCGCGCGTGCGGCCTCGTTGCGGACCGCCGGCGTCCAGCGGTCCCAAAGATCCACGAACGTGACCGCGACCTCCGTGCTCTTCAGTCCCGCGAGCGCGCGCACCGCGGCCACCTGCACGGGCGTGGGCTCCGCGCGGGTGAGCACGCCGCGAAGGAGGGCCTCATGCGGTCCGACGTTCCTCGTCGCCAGGAGACGTACCGCATCAGCTCGAGACTCGACGTCGCCGCGTGGATCCGCGACGAGCTGTTCCGCCTTGCGCAGCAGCGACGCCGTCGTGGCGTCATCCGGCAGGCCGATCGCCTGCAGAAGCTGGAGGCCGGCGCGGCGAAAGGCGACACTCTCGCTGGCGAACAGCATGTCCGCGAGCAGCGTCCGTTCCGGATCGAGCTCGGGACCCGGCCGGCTTCCGCTGCGCACGCCGCCGGCGAGCCCTTCCAGCGTCGCCGCGCGCCACCACTGATCGGAAGGGCCACGGCCCGCCGCGATCGCGCGCAGGATCTCGCGAAAAGCGTTCACCTGTTTCGACGCGCCGGCCACGCCGCCGATCCTGGCGAACAGGGCGCGACGCCCCGGCGTCTCCTTGCTCGCGAAACGATCGACCGCGGCGCGCCACAGCTCCCGCGGGTCCCAGCCGGGTGCGGAGAGTGCGGCAACCTGCATCCATTCATCGTCCACGTCGTCGAAGAGAAAGCGATTGCGGAGGGCCGCCGCTTCAGGCGTGTCGACGTTGCCAAGCGTCAGCAAGAGCTGAAAGCGCACTCGCGGGCTCGGATCGCCGCGCATCGACAGCAGGCGGGCCGTCAGCGAGGGATTGTCGCGAAGATGAAGTTCGGCGAGCTCGATCGCATTCTCGCGGACGCCCGGGGTCTCGTCCTTCAGCGCCGCTTCAATCACCGCCGCGTCGAGGTGGCGCAAGCCTTCGAGCGTCCACAGCGCGTGCACACGTCCGACCGGCGAGCCGCGCGTCGACGCGAGACTGGTGAGCGGCGCGATCGCCTCAGGGGCTTTTCGATCGACGAGAAGACGCTGCGCGTTGCGGCGCCACCAGACGTTCGGATGGCTCAGCGTCCGGACCAGCTCCAGTCCCGACAGCGTTCCGAGGCGAACGCGGTTCACCCACGACGCCGCCGGCGTCCCCGTGGGGACGATGCGGTAGATCCGGCCGCGATCCCGTCCCGCGTACAGTCGAGGCGATTTCGCGGTGGCATCGTCGAGCCATTCCGGGTGCTCGATGATCTCGCGGTAATAGTCGATCACGTACAGCGCANAGAAACTCGCGGCCATCGAACATGCGGCTCGCGCGAAACGTGACGTTGTGGTCCCGCACGGCATCCACGTGAACCAGGTTGTGCGCGCACTCGGCGACGAACGCGGCGCTGCGATAGGCGGGAGGGAAGAGATCCGCCAGGTAATACGTCAGACCTGACGCGGACGTCATGACGCCGACGTCCGTCAGCAACTGGAACTCAGGATCTTTCGTGATCGGGAAAACGTCCGCGGGAAGGCGATAGTCGGGGAGCTGCTCGACGACGGTTGGCACGACCAGAGCAGGATTTCGCGAAAGATATCGCGCCGGGATGACTTCCTGATAAATGTGCCGGTTGTTGGTGTTCAGAAAGTGGTGACCCCAGGCGTCGAAGGTGTGCCCGAACTGGCTACGCGACGAGAGCATCTCGATCTCGTCGGTGTCCGGACGGAACCGCACGTTGCGGCCGGCCGCGTCGGAAGGCAGCCGCGGGCCTTCGGCACGGCCCGGAAACCGGATTTCGGTTCCGGCATCGCCGAAGAGATCGGGGTAATGAATCGTCCTGACCGGCCCTTCGTTGGCGAGATAGATCCAATTGTCGAGACCGTACAGCGGCGTGTTCATCATGTGTTGCGGATTCGTGCGAGCGAAGCCGGTCAGGATGACGCGCTTGACATCCGCTCGCCCGTCGCCGTCGGTGTCCTCGAGGTACCACACGTCTGGTGGGTCGGTGACCAGAATCCCCTTCTTCCAGCGCATGATTCCGTTCGGAAGCCTCAGGCCGTCCGCGAACACGATGCTGCGATCGGGTCTGCCGTCATGGTCGGCGTCGTCCAGGAGCATGACGCGCCCTGAACCGGCCACGTCGAGCGGGTAGCCGTGCATCTCGACGACGTACGTGCGGCCGTTCTCGTCAACCTCCATCGCGACCGGGTCGGAGATGAGCGGCTCGGCGGCGAACAGTTCGATCCTGAATCCGGCGGCGAGGCGGAAGGTCTCGAGCGCGGCTTGCGGACTGTAAGGAGGCGCGCCCTGCGGCGAGAGCGGCGCTCGTCCGAGCGCCAGGAGGATCACCACGGCCAACGAGCGCAGAACACTCGTCATCATGGCCGCCTGATTACCCCTGAAGGCATTCGCGTGTCAACGTCCGAGGCATCGCTCGTCGCGTCGAATCCGCGGTTTCGCAAACCGCTCGCGGACCGCAGCCGTATAGGGAATAATTCGGTGGCGCCATGCCGGAGCTGTGCGAGCTGACTGAGCCGGACGCACGACGACACAGGAGGACCGATGGACTTCGCAAACCTGCGTGTCACGCCGATCAAGTGAGGACGACTCAGGAACTGCCCGATCGCATCCGGTATCGCGTCGCGCTGCGCGTGCTTCCCTACGTCTTCCTCCTGTACGTCGTCGCGTTCCTCGATCGCGTGAACGTCTCGTACGCGGCGCTCGGTCTCGCCCGCGAGCCGTGGTTCAACCCGGAGGTGCTCGGGTTCGGCGCCGGCATCTTCTTCATCGGCTACGTCCTGCTCGAGGTGCCCAGCACGATCGTGGTCGAGCGCTGGAGCGCGCGCAAGTGGATGGCGCGCATCATGATCTCGTGGGGCCTCATCGCTTCGTCGATGGGGTTCGTGCACTCCGCCCACGGCTTTTACGCGCTGCGCTTCCTGCTCGGCGTGGGCGAGGCCGGATTCTTCCCCGGCATGATCGTGTATCTGAGCCACTGGTTCACCGACCGCGATCGCGCAAAAGCGTTCTCCCTCTTCTATATTGCCGTGCCGTTCTCGTACGTGATCGGCGCGCCGCTCTCCGGATTGTTCCTGCGCGTGCACTGGTTCGGCCTCGAGGGCTGGCGATGGATCTTCATCGTCGAGGGCATTCCGGCCCTGGTGCTCGGCGTGTTGAACCTGTGGCTGCTCACCGACTGGCCGCGAGACGCAGGCTGGCTGGAGCCGCGCGACCGGGAGGCGCTGCAGGCGGCGATCGATGCGGAGCGGCAGGGCAAGCCGTCGCACCTGCCGGTGCTCGAGTACGCGAAGCACCGCGCGGTGGTCGTCCTGATGGTGATCTACTTCCTCGCGGTCTGCGGCTCGTACGGGTTCGGCATCTGGCTTCCGACGATGCTGAAGCAGTTTTCGGGTCTTGCGGATTTCCAGATTACGCTGCTGGCCGCGTTGCCGTATCTGGTTTCACTCGTCTGCGTGCTGATTGGGGCGTGGTCGTCGGACCGCTCCGGCGATCGACGATGGCATACGGCGGTGCCGCTGTTCGTGATGGCTGCCGGGTTGTCGATCGGAAGTGTCTGGCACGTTTCGACGCTGGGGTGGCTGATGTTCGGCTTCTGTCTCGTCGGCGCCGGCGTGTACACGTTCATTCCCAGTTTCTGGTCGTTGCCGGGGCGGCATCTGTCCGGCGTCGCCGCCGCCGTCAGCGTGGGGCTGATCACCTCGATCGGCAACGTCGGCGGGTTCGTCGGTCCGTATCTGATGGGATGGCTCCAGAGCACGACGCATTCCTTTGCGGTTGGAATGGGCGTGCTCCTGGCATTTCAGGTGGCCGCCGGACTTCTCGTCTTCGCGCTGAAGCCCGCGCCATCGTCGACGTGAGGCGCGGGCGTCGCCCTGTCAGCGAGGACGTTGCGGCCGTGGGCAGGACGGCGTGTACTTCAGGTCGCCGACGAGATTGTGCAGCTCCGTCGCGGTGAGCGTGCGGTCCGCATCGAGGCGCGCTCGTGCAACCAGGCCGCAGGCATCCTTGTCGGCATCCGTCAGCAGAATGCCGGAAACCGCCAGTGTGGTGTTGGTCACGGGATCGTAGTACGAGCTGGACACGGATTCGTTTC
>QHWR01000220.1:8411-8789 GCA_003223835.1 Acidobacteriota bacterium
AAACGGACGCTCGCCGCCGATCCAGGTATTCCAGAGGATGGCGGCGCCCTCGCTCGACGATATCAGGCGGTTGTCTCGATCGAAGGTCAACGTGCTCACGGGCCCGTCGTGCCCGCGAAGATCTCGCGCGAGGGGCTTGTCGCGTCCCGACAGACCGAAGTACCAGAGCATCACGACGCCATCGTCGCCGGCCGACGCCAGCAGGTCTCCACGGTCGTTGAACGCGACGTTGAGGACGTGAAAACCAAATCGATGCCCACGAAGCGGCTCACGAACGGGAGCGCTTTCGCCAATCCGCCAGAGATCGACGCTTCCGTCGGCGAACCCGACCGCAAGCTTCTGCGCGTCGCGGCTGAACGCCATGCTGCTGAACTGAGA
>QHWR01000221.1 GCA_003223835.1 Acidobacteriota bacterium
AGTTCTGTTCGAGCTTGCTCATGATTCCGCAGCTGGCGCGTCAAACGACGCGCGCATTCTATGCCAAAACGATGTCCTGTCCTCGTATGTCGAACCGATGCCGTTCGTGCCCAGTCTGCCAAGTCGGCATCGACGACCTTGAAGCGCTAACCGCGGGCCTTGAGCATGCATTGAAACTACGCAGGGGTTTTACGTCGCGCCGTTCAGCGAAGGGTTCCGAATTGGCGACGGATCACCCGAATCAGATGGAGTACACGGATAGAACGCATTGGTTCCGTGTCATCCGCGTGATCCGTGGCAAGGAGATGATCCCTCATCCGTGGCTGACCGAATTCGCTGCGTCAGTGGCTCATTCGTCTCATGTCCGCGGCCCACTCGCGGTACCCCTGCACGCACAGGATCAGGAACACCACGTACAGACCGCACGTCCAGTAGAGGCTCTTGATCGCGTACACGCCGATGTAGATGACGTCGGCGACGATCCATAGCGTCCAGTTCTCCAGGATCTTTTTCGTCATGAGGAACTGCGCGAAGACGCTGAGCAGCGTCGTGAAGGCGTCCGGGTAGGGGAGCGCGGCGTCCGTGCGCGTGCGCATGAACGTGCCGAGCGCGGCGGTGCCGGCGAGGACCCCGAGCGATGTCAGGATCCATCCGCGCCGGCCGAGGCGGCGGATCGCGACGACCGACTTCGTGTGCTCCATCGCTTGTCCCCAGTAATACCAGCCGTAGAACTGCATCACGAGGAAGAACACGTTCAGCAGGGCGTCCGAGTACAGGCGCGCGCCGAAGAAGATGTAGATGTAGAGCGACACCATCACGACGCCGACCGGCCAGCACCAGATGTTCTGCCGGATGGTCAGGTAGATGTTCGCGAGCCCGCACGCGACGGCGATGATCTCGAGCATCGCGCTCAGCGCGGCGGCGCGGGAACGGGCGCTCCGTTCAACGCGTGGAGCAGCGGCGGGTCGCGGAGGTAGACGTCGCGCGCGACGTGCAGTTCTCCCGTGGCGCCGACGCTCACCGTCCAGTACACGATGACGACGGGAAGCGGCGTCTTCAGGAAGACGGTCTCCGATTTCCCGGAATCCACGACCTGTTTGATCTTTTCCGGCGTCCAGTCGTCCTGGCCCTGGAGCAGCGCCGCCGCGAGCTCGAGCGGGTTCTCCACCCGGATGCACCCCGAGCTGAACGTGCGCTTGTCCTGGCTGAACAGGTCGCGGTGCGGCGTGTCGTGCAGGAAGATCGAGTGCTCGTTCGGGAAAATGAACTTCACGCGCCCGAGCGCGTTGTCGTCGCCGGGCGCCTGGCGCAGCGTGTACGGGAACGACCGCGCGTCCGCCGTCGGCCAGTCGATCGTCGACGGATCGACCGCCTTCCCCTGACGATCGTAGATCGTGAGCCGCTTGCGCGCGACCGCGTTCTCTCCCTTGCGCATGCTCTCGAGGACGTCCTTCGCCAGGATCGTCGGCGGGACCGTCCAGTCCGGGTTGAACACGATGTAGCGCATCTCCGCGCGGAACGCGGGCGTCTGCCGCGCGTTCTGCCCGATCACGGTCCGCGATTCCCACACGTTCTTCTGGTTGCGGATCAGGTACACCTTGAACGCGGGGAGATTCACGAGCACGAAGGAATCGCCGCGGCCGGCCAGCACCCAGCGGGCGCGCTCCATGTTCGCGCGCACCTGATCGGCGCGCGCCGCGGCGCTCACGTTCATCGCGTCGAGGGTCGTGCGCCCGATGGCGCCGTCGGCGGCCAGACGATGACGCTCCTGGAATTTCTGCACGGCGCTCCGGACGACGTCGCCGTACGCCTCGCCGGTGTCGGGCGTTTTCGCGTCGAGGTCTCCCGTGGCGACGAGCCGTTGGCGGATGATCGGCATGCGCGCGTCCGACGCGCCGGGCTTGATCGAGGGTCCCTTCAGCGGAATCGCCGGCCAGCCGCCGCGGGCCTCGTAGCCGCGGTAGCGCGCGAGCGCCTGCTTGAGGCCCGTGTAGATGAAGTGGTTCGGCTTCAGCCCCTCGATGGCGGCGGGCGGCGAACCGGCCGCGGCGACGTCGGCGATCAGGGATTCGAGAGGCGGCGCGCCGGCGCGCGGGTCCACGTTCCAGCGGCGGTCGAGCGCGATCGGCCGCACCTTGCCGTACTTGACGTGATCGATCACCGCCGCGACCGCGTCGGTGAACAGCAGCTCCGCGTCGATGTCTGCCGGAAGTCCTTTCGCGAGCGTCTCGAGCCTCGCGAGGTGATAATCCGCCGGCGTCAGGCCGTCGGCCTCGATCGCGCGAATGGCATCGAGAATCTGCGCCGCGGCGCCGGGAGACGACCACGCCGGCATGAACGCGCGTGCCTCGAAGAAGTGCGCGACCGCGTCCGGCTCGAGCAGCCGCTCGCCGGCGACGAGCGTCTTCGGCGCGTCGTGAATCTGCTCGACGCGATCCCGCAGCGCCTCGGACGGCGTCGGCGCCTGCGCGGCTGCCGCCGCGGCAGCCAGGGCGAACGCCGCAATGCCGATCCACTCGCTGACATGAGAAAGCCGGAACGTTCCCCGATGCCGACAACACACCCGCCACGGAATCACGCTGAAACGCATGGCCACAGCTTACTATCGGCCGCGGAGAAACACGGAACGGGCAGCCACGAGATTGGCCACGGATCACAGGCAACTCGCCCCAGGACATGCAAGCCACAGATGGACACGGATGCACACGGATAAAGCTGTCCCACGCGGAGACGCGGAGGGCGCGGAGAAGACAACTGAATGAAGCGGCTGCACTGCCGCTCCGCCGGGCCGCGCGGCGCGCGGCGGGAGGTCGCACGATCCGCAGATACAAACGACGGTGGGGTCGCTGCGTCGCTTGTATCTGCGGGTCGTGTGACCTCCACGCAGCCGGCACAGCCGGCTGCCCGGCGGAGCGGGCCGCCAGCCCTCTACCTCTGCGTCCTCTCTTCCTCTGCGGTCTCTGCGTGAAGATCGTCTTCTCCGCGGTCTCTGGCCACGAATCACACGAACGTACACTCATCATTCCGTGTGCATCCGTGGAATCCGTGGCCGATGTATCCGCGTCATCCGTGGCGCGCCGAAGGCAGTTTCCGTGGCGCTACGCGGCGCGGCGTGCGGCGGCCGTCGTAAGGCCCGCCGTGTCGGAGCGCAGGAACCAGCGGTCGATGACGACTTTTCTGGTGAAGGTCGGCGACGAGAGCAGCATGCGTCCAATCGGGGGCACCAGCGCGCGCGGCAGCCACGAAGCGACGCCGGCCGCAGGCTGCTGCGCGCGCAGTCGGTCGGCGTACGGCATCAGATCGTCGCGACGGCGGCGGCCGTTCGCCGCCGTCAGCGTTTCGGCGGCGAGCAGCCCGGATTCGACCGCCGGCCGGATCCCTTCGCCGCTCTCGCGGTAGGCGAGACCCGCCGCGTCCCCAATCAACATCAGGCCGTCGTCGACAGGAGGCGCCGTCGTGCTGCCGGTCAGAAGATACGCGTGTCCGCGCCACGCGGCGGTCGTCGCCACCCGCGGCGCGCGGCCCGTCTCTTCCAGCCACTGCGTGAACGCGCGCACGTGTGCCGGAAACCGGCGCGAATCGCGCCGGCCGATCCCGACGTTGAGGAAGTCCCCCTTCCGCACGCACCAGCCGTAGCCGTCGAGGTCCCGGCAGAAGTACAGCTCCGGCACGTCCGGCTGAATCGCGCAGCGCTCCGGCTCCGGCAGCTCGACCTCCGTCTCCTGCGCGACGACGAGTCCGGCGGCCTGGTGGACGCCGCGGAACTGCCGCGCGACCGGACAGAAATGGCCCCCCGCGCCGACGACCACCGCCGCTTCGATGTCGTCGTTCGCGATCCAGCGATCGCGCGCGCGACGCAGCGTCGCGAGCGCCGTTCGTTCGAGGACGCGCGCGCCGGATCGCCGGAGCAGAAACTGATCGAACTCGCACCGGCGGATCGCGTAGCTGACGACGGTGTCGTAGCGCGTCTCGATTTCGCGCCCGTCGATCACGCTCGTCCGGAAGCCGTAGAAGGCCTGGATGACGAGACCGGCGGCGCGATACTCGTCGGGATTCAGGCGAAGCGCGCGCACGACGGCCGGCGTGATCCAGCCGGCGCACACCTTGTCGCGGGGGAACTGCGCGCGATCGAGGACGAGGACGTCGAACCCGGCCGAGCGGAGCGCCCACGCGCAGGACGATCCGGCCGGCCCGCCGCCGACGACGAGGACGTCACACCGGCGCACGGCGATCCTCGGCGCGGTCCGCCGGATACACCTCCGCGCGCGTCCAGTACGGGGGCTCGGCGCCCGCCGGCGCGAACACCACCTGATAGAGCTGCAGCCATCCGGTCACGAACGCCGCTTCGGACCCCGCGAGGTAGAGGTGCCACGCGCGGAAGAACGCGTCGCCGACCGATTCCCGGACCTGACGCTCGACACGCTCGAAGCGCTGGCGCCAGTGCGTCAGCGTGCGGGCGTAGTGCAGCCGCAGGTTCTCGACGTCGAGGACCGACAGCTTCGCGCGCTCGAAGATCGGCAGCTGCAGCTCGGAGAGCGCGGGCGGGTGCGCGCCGGGGAACACGCGGCGCGCGATCCACGCGTTGAGCGGACGCGGCCGGTCGCGGCCGATGAAATGCAGCAGTCCACGCCCGTGCGCGGGGTCGAGCGTCCGGCGGATCACGTCGGCGAGCGCGCGGTACTGACGCCGTCCCACGTGCTCGAGCATGCCGACCGACACGAACGCGTCGAACCGTCCCGCGACGTTGCGGTAGTCGTCCTCGATGAACTCGACGCGATCGGCGAGTCCTTCACGCGCGGCGCGCTCGCGCGCGTACTTCATCTGCTCGCGCGAGATGTTGAACGCCTTCACGCGGACGCCGTAGCGCCGTGCCATGTGCAGCGCCAGCGCGCCCCAGCCGCAGCCCGCCTCGAGCACCGATTCGCCCGGCGTCAGCCGCAGCTTGCGGCAGACGAGATCCATCTTGGCGACCTGCGCTTCTTCGAGCGTCGCGTCCGGATGGGGAAAGTAGGCGCAGGTGTAGAGCAGCTGCTCGTCGAGCCAGAGCCGGTAGAAATCGTTCCCGAGATCGTAGTGATGATGGACGTTGTCCCGCGCGCGCAGGAGGTCGTTCGTGCGCGGAAAATGGAGCGCGAACCACTCGTGCGCGGTCAGGTCGCGCGCGCGGGGCATGCGGCCGAACGCCTCGAGGACGATCCCGATCGGCCCTCGCACCTCGACGCGGCCCGCGGAATACATCTCGCCGAAGTACAAATCAGGATGCGAGATCAGGCCGAGCAGCGCGCCGCGATCGTGGGCGACGATGGTGCCGGCCGGCGCGTCGCCGCGCGCCCAGGCCGACGAGCCGTCCCACAGCTCGAAGCGCACGCCGACGACCTCGAGGCGCCGCTGCAGCCGCTCCGCGAGGAACCGGTCCACCCAACGGGAGGCCCCCTGGCGCCCGACCGTCCGCGAGTCGTCCGGCGACCACCGCGACCGGCCGGGAAGCAGCAGTCCGTCTGCCACGGGAAACATTCTACTGTCAGTGAGGTGCTAAGGGTGCTAACGGTGCTACAGGTGCTGGAGGTGCTGGTGCTAAGGTGCTACGGGTGCTAACAGTGCCGTGCTAACTGTGCCGTGCCAATAGTGCTGTTCAGCTACCAGCACCTTTAGCACCGTTAGCACCAGCACCTTTAGCACCGTCAGCACCAGCACCTTTAGCACCGTCAGCACCTTTAGCACTATTAGCACGTCACTATCGTACCGGCGGCGTAGCCGCCGGTGCGCGGCGATGGCGCGTGGCCTGCTCGTATCCGTAGGCCAGGCGGATGAGCGTCGGCTCGCTCCAGGCGCGGCCGACGAACGTGAGGCCGGCGGGCAGCACGCCGCGGGTGTACCCCATCGGCACGTTGATCGCGGGCCACCCCGTCGTCGGCGAGAAGAACTGGCTGTTGTCGCCGTGCGGCGTGTTCAGGTCGCCGATCAGGCGCGGCGGGTTGCTCCACGTCGGGTAGACGAACGCGTCCAGCTTCAGCGCGTCCGCCGTTTTGGTGACGGCGGCGCGGACCTGTTCGCGATACTCCATCTCGACCTTGCAGGCCGGGGAGTCGGGCCCATTCTCCGGACCGTCCTGCGCCTGCTGCAGGCGAACCTGGATCGAAGGATGAAATCGCCGCGACTTCAGGATCTCGTCGAGCGTGTGCACGGGGACGCGGTCCCCCTGCGCGGCGAGATAGCGGTTGATGTCGTACTTGAACCCGCCGCACGGAGGCGCGCCCTGCGGCCGCCGCGCCTGCTCGAGCTCCACGCGGGCCGGATCGACGATCGTCGCGCCGGCGCGCTTCAGGTCCTCGACGGCGGCCATGAAAACCTGCACGATTTCGGGATCGGTCGTGTCGCGCTCGTATGCCTGACGGAGGATGCCGACGCGCGCGCCTCGCAGACCGTCCCGGACGAGCGACTCCGAGTAGTTCGGGATCGGACGTCCGCGCGCGGCGGCGGTCGCCGGATCGTCGGGATCCTCGCCGACGATCGTTTGAAACACCGCGACCGCGTCTTCCATCGATCGCGCGATCGGGCCGGCGATGTCCGCGAGCAGATTGAGCGGCACGACGCCGGCGCGGCTCGTCAGCCCCATCGTCGATCGAATGCCCGCGAGCGCCTGATGCGACGAGGGGCCGCGGATGGAGTTGCCCGTGTCGCTGCCGAGGCCCACGGCGCCGAAGCTCGCGGCGACGGCGGCCGCGGTGCCGCCGCTCGAGCCCGCCGTGACGCGATCGAGCGCGTAGGGATTGCGCGTGTAGCCTGGCAGGAGCGACCCGACCGTCTCGTACGGGCTGAACGCGAACTCCGCCATGTTGGATTTCGCGAGCACGATCGCGCCGGCCTCTTTCACGCGCCGGACGAGGAACGCGTCCTTGTTCGAGACGAACCCCTTGAGCGAGAGCGACCCGGCCGCGCTCTGCAGGCCGATGGTTTCGAAGTTGTCCTTCACGATCATCGGAATGCAGTGCAGCGGACCGGTCAGACCGTTCTGGGCGAACCGTCGATCGAGATCGTCGGCTTGCTTCTGCGCGTCGGGGTTCGTGATGACGATCGCGTTGAGCGCGGGGCCGTTCTTGTCGTAGGCGTCGATTCGCCGCAGGTAGGCGTCCACGAGCGCGCGACAGGTCAGGCGGCCGCTCTTCATGGCCGCGTGAATCTGCGCGATCGTCGTTTCGTGGACCTCGAAGGGGGGCGGCGTCGCCTGCGAGTAGAGGGCCGCCGATAACGCAAAAGGCGTCACGCCGATCACAACGCACAGGCGAAACGCGGTCGGCATCCGCAGACACTACCACGCCTTACACTGAACGTCGCCGCTGCGGAGTACCCGCGCGCACACCCTGTGCGATACTGATCGCTCGCCCGTGCATTCTTCGCTCGAAGACGTTCTCTCCCGGTACTGGGGCTTCACGGCCTTCCGGCCGCTGCAGCGCGCGGCGATGGACGCCATCGTGTCGGGCCGCGACTCGCTCGTCGTGCTGCCAACCGGCGGTGGAAAGTCGCTGTGCTTCCAGGCTCCCGCGCTCGTGCGCCCGGGCGTCGGCCTGGTCGTCTCGCCGCTCATCTCGCTGATGAAAGATCAGGTGGACACGCTCGTTGCCAACGGCGTGCCCGCGGCCTTTTACAACAGCGCGATGACGCCGGACGAGAAGTCCCGCGTCGCCGCCGGCATTCGGGAGGGGCGCTACAAGCTCCTCTACGTCTCGCCGGAGCGGCTGGCGGGCGAAGGCAGCGACAGTTTTCTGGCGATGCTGGATCGCGGCGGCGCCGCGCGCGACTCCGGCCCTCCGGTCGGCTTCATCGCGATCGACGAAGCGCACTGCATCAGCCAGTGGGGACACGACTTCCGTCCCGAGTACGCCACCGCGCGCGTCCGCCGCGACATCGTCGCGCAGCTCGCGCTCGAACGGCCGCTCGAACTGGTCGGGTCGTTCGACCGGCCCAACCTGGTCTACCGCGTTCTGCCGCGCGCGACGCTGAAGCGGCAGCTCGAAGACGTCCTCGCCCGCCATCCCGGCCAGGCCGGCATCATTTATTGTTCGTCGCGCCGCGAGGTGGACGCGCTCGCGGGATGGCTCGCCGGGAACGGTGTGCGCGCCGTCCCGTACCACGCCGGGCTCGACGATGGGGAACGGCATCGGCATCAGGATGCCTTCCTTCAGGAGGACGCGGACGTCGTCGTCGCCACCGTGGCGTTCGGCATGGGCATCGATCGGTCGGACGTGCGGTTCGTCGTCCACGCCGGCGCACCGCAGTCGCTCGAGCACTACCAGCAGGAGTCGGGGCGTGCCGGACGCGACGGCCTCGAAGCGGAGTGCGTGCTGATTTACTCCGGCGCCGACATCCTGAAGTGGCGTGTGATGCTCGAGCGCAACGGCGAGTTGACCTCGGCGAGCGCTACGCGGCCGGCGACTGCGCCGCCTGCGACTACTGCCTCGGCGAACTCGAAGCGGTGAGCGAACCGGTCGCCGTCGCGCGCAAGATCCTGTCGTGCGTGGCGCGGGTCGGGCAGCGGTTCGGCGGGGGCCACGTCGCCAACGTCCTCTGCGGCAGCGACAGCGATCAGGTCGCCGCGCGCGGACACCAGCGTCTGAGCACGTTCGGCCTGCTCAAGGAGGCGACGGTCGCGGAAGTCCGCGGCTACATCGAGCAGCTGCTCGCCGAGGACCTGCTGCGGCAGACGGGTGACGAGTACCCGGTGCTCGCGTTGACGCCCGCGGGCGTGGACCTTCTCAAGGATCCGGGAGCGCGCCCGGATCTCGCGCTCGCGCGGCAGCGGCGGCCGCAGAAGGATCGGGTGCCGAAGCGGTCGCGCGGCGAAGTCGAATCGTGGCGGGACGTGGACCGCGATCTGTTCGAGCGGCTTCGCGCGCTGCGGCTCGCGATCGCGCGCTCGCGGGGCGTGCCGCCATACGTGATCTTCCACGATACGACGCTGCGGGAAATCGCGCGCGTGAAGCCCACCTCGGTGGATGCGCTGCGCGGCGTGTACGGCATCGGCGCGACCAAAGCGGAGGCGTTCGGGCCACAGGTCGTCGCCGCCGTCGTCGGCCACGGATGAACGCCGCGGCACACGCCACAGGCCAGGCCACACGCCACAGATAAACGCCACAGATAAACGCCGCAGATAAACACAGATTCACACAGATACGGGACGCCACTCACGCGAAGACGTACTTTCTCACGCGGAGACGCGGGGCACGCGGAGAGCACTCGATGGCCCGCCGCGCAACGACCCTGCGCCCCTGCGCCTCCGCGTGAGCCCATCGTCTTTTCAATCGGAAATCT
>QHWR01000225.1 GCA_003223835.1 Acidobacteriota bacterium
CCGGGCGGCCTCGAGCACGGCGGCGGGCGTGCTCGTGTTCGCCACTTCCAGCAGGTATGTTCCCTCGTACCCGATCTTCTGCATCGTCACGAGCGCCGCGTTCCAGTCGATCCGTCCTTCGAACGGCGCGAGGTGATCGTCCGTGCGGCCGTTGTTGTCGTGGACGTGCGTCGTGATCAGGTGCTCGGCGGCCGTTTCGATCGCGTCCGGCACGTCGCCGAGCAGAAACGCGTGGCCGAAGTCCATGCAGATCCCCGCGGGCAGCCCGTCCAGCTCGCGCTCGACGAGGGACACGAGCGCCGGCGCGCCCGAGAGGTCGTTCGGGATCACTTCGACGGCCACGCGGACGCCGATCGGCTCCGCCAGCCGGCAAATCTCCTCGGCGCTGCGGACCGCCGCGCCGCGAACGTTCTCGCCTCCCTGCGACGCCGGCGTCCCGAGATGGACGACCAGGACGTCCGCCTCGATCTGCCGCGCGACGTTCAGCGCGAGGTCGGTCTCGCGCACCGCGGCCTGACGCTTCGCGTTATCGCTGACCGCGTTGGAGAACGGCGCGCCCCACTGGTCGCCCGCGCCCATGCGATCGACGATGGGCGCGTGGATCCCGTGGAGCGCCAACCCGATGTCGCGCAGCCACGACGCCAGCTCCGCGATCGCGTTCCGGTCGTGATAATCGAAGTGCGATCGCGTCGCGAACAGCTCGACGGCATCGAACCCGTATGACGCCACCTCGGCGAGATGCTCGCGGCTGAGGCGCTGGTCGTGGTACAGATGCGTCGATATGTCGAACCGCATGGCACGCTGAAAGGGCTGACGCGAAACTCCCTATTGTACAACGGGAGCAGCTCGCCGCGCGCTGCCCGAAAGCGCGCGCGCTATACATCACACAGTTCAATGGCGGCTCGCAGTGACGTCAGCGGGTCTTTCGTCGGGACGAACTCGTGCGCGACGTAGCCCTGGAAGCCGGTGTCCGCGATCGCGGCGCACACCGTGCGCCAGTTCACTTCCTGGGTGTCGTCCAGCTCGTGGCGGCCCGGGACGCCGCCGGTGTGGAAATGCGCGAGCCACTCGCGGTTGTCGCGGATCGTCCGGATCAGATCCCCTTCCATGATCTGCATGTGGTAGATGTCGTAGAGCAGCTTCACCCGCGGCGACGCGACGGCCTTCACGATCTGCACGCCGAACGCGGTGTGGTCCCCCTGATAGTCCTTGTGGTCTACCTTGCTGTTCAGCAGCTCCACGCAGATCGTCACGCCGCTGGCCTCGCCGATCGCCTTGAGGCGGTTCAACCCGGCGACGCAGTTGTCGATCGCTTCCGTGTCGCTCATCCCGCGGCGGTTGCCGAAGAACGTGATGACGTTGGGGATTTTCATCGCCGCCGCGCGGGGGATCTTGTCTTCGAAGCTGCGCACGATCGCGTCGTGGTTGGCGCGCACGTTGAGGCCGTCGCGGATCGAGCCGCCCCCCGCGTAGGCCATCGAGCAGATCAGGCCGGCGTCGCGGACGACGGGCCACTCGGATTCCTCGAGCAGGTCGATCGCGGTCAGCCCCATCGCCGCGACGGCCTTGCAGAAATCGGGAAGCGGAATCTTGTTGTAGGGCCAGCGCGAGACGGACTGTTTCAGCCGCCCGCGGGTGACGGCTTTCGTCTGCTGCCCGCGCGGCGTACTCCCCAGCGGCGATGCGCCGGCGGCGACGGTCAAGGCCGCGGCGGCGATCGCGTCCCGGCGGCTGATGCGAGTCACCTGGATCTCCGATCGTCTGCCGCTTTGCGCGCTCCGCTCTCGCCGCGATCCCCGATCATCCAGAACGCGTAGAGCGTGTCGCCGGCGCCGACGACGACGTACTGACGGCCGTCGAGCTCGTAGGTGATCGGTCCGTTGCTGATGTTCGCGGTGAGCCCCGTGTGCCAGAGGATGTCGCCCGTCGACGGATTGAGCGCGACGAAATGGCCCGCCGTGTCGCCGCTGAACAGCAGTCCGCCGGCGGTCGAGAGCAGACCCGAGAGGCCGCGTCCGTACCAACGATGGCTCCACTTCACCGCGCCGGTGCGGTAGTCGATCGCCTGCAGATAGCTCTCGCCGTACCCGCCGCGATCGTTCCCGCCCCATCCCTGCGGCTTGTCCGCCAGATCGGTGAGGTAGAACATGCTGAAGCTTCGGTTCGTGCTGACGTAGAAAAGACCCGTCTGCGGATTGAGCGACGGCGGATACCAGTTCGACGCGCCGTCCGAGCTTGGCGACACGAGCGTGCCGGCAGGCGAGGGCTCCTTCGCGGGATCCGGCATCGGCTGCCCCTTGCTGTCGATCCCGCGGGCCCAGTTGGTCTTGATGAACGGCTTGGTCAGCACGTTCTTGCCCGTGGCGCGATCGAGCACGAAGAAGTAGCCGTTGCGGCTCGCCTGCGCCAGCAGCTTGCGCGGGCGTCCGTCGATCTCCGAGTCGAAGAGCACCGGTGTCTGGACGGCGTCCCAGTCGTGCGTGTCGTGCGGCGACGACTGGAAATACCAGACGAGTTTGCCGGTGTCTGGATTCAGCGCGACGATCGATTCGGTGTAGAGGTTGTCGCCCGCGCGTCCTTTTCCGGCGAGCACGGGCTGCGGATTCCCGGTGCCGAGATACATCAGATTCAGATCCGGATCGTAGGTGGACGGCACCCACGTCATGCCGCCGCCGTGGAGCATCGCATCTTCACTCGGCCAGCTCTCGGCGCCCGGTTCGCCCGGACGCGCGGGTACGGACCATCGCCACTGGAGCGCGCCGGTCTCGGGATCGCGCGACTCGAGATAGCCGGCAATGTCGAGGTCGTCGCCGCTGACGCCGACGATCACGTGATTCCTGATGATCACCGGCGCGACCGACCCGTAGTAATACTGATTGAGATCGCAGATCTCCTGCCGCCATCGTTCCTTCCCCGTCCGGATGTCGAGCGACACGAGGTGGCAATCGGGCGTCTCGAAGAACAGCCAGTTTCCGGTGATGCCCACGCCGCGGTTGCCGATGTGGATGCCGCCTTTCGATTCCCATCGGTAGTGCCACACCTCGCGTCCGGACCGCGCGTCCACGGCCCAGACGTGATCGGGGACGGCGAAATACAGGATGCCGTGCACGAGCAGCGGCGTCGCCTTGATGCTCGTCGAGGCGCCCGACCGGTTGTCGGAGGGCAGGCGAAACGCCCACGCGAGTCCCAGCGCGTCGATGTTCTTCGCGTTGACGGCCGTGAGCGGGCTGAAGCGTCGCCCGGAGTAGTCGCCGTTGTACGTCGGCCACGCATCGGCCGGCGGCTTCAGCAGCAACGCGGGGTCCAGCGGCTCCTGCGCGGCGAGCCGCAGCGGCAGCAGCGCCAACATGACGGCGATCGAGACGCTTTTCACTTCAGTGTCTCCAGGTACGCGACGAGGTTCTGGATGTCGCGATCCGTGTACTTGTCGAGCAGCGCGTAGTGCGCCGCGCGCGGATCCTGCACGTCCACTTTCACGTCCGGCGAACGCGTCCACGATCGGTACGAGCCGTTCGCGTCTTTCAGCGCGACGGCGAAGTCGTCGATCCGCACCAGCACGCCGCGTACTTGTTCGCCGCCCGGCAGCGTCACGGTGATCTGCGTCGGCGCCGGCCCGCGTTGGCCGGAGTCGATCGGGGGGCCCGCGCCCGGCCGCGGCGGAAACAGCATGCGCAACTGCAGATCCTGCGGCGCGAAGCGCGTCGCCACGTGCGCGAGATCGCCGGTGGGGGAGTGGCACGCACGGCAGCCGCCCTCGCCGTTGAAGTACGCCTCGCCCGCGGCCGCGTCCCCGACGACGATGTTGATCGGCTTCGCGTTGCGGCTGGCCTTTTCGGCGACGCGCTGATGCAGGAACTGCGACAACTCCTCGATCTGCGCCGGCGTGAGCGTGAACGGCGGCATGCCCTTCGCGGGGATGCCGGCCGCCACAATCTTGCCGATCTCTTCGCCCTTCCGGTCCCGCGCGACGATCAGCGAGCGGATGAGGTCGCCGCCGCGCTCGCCGCCGCTCGCGTCGAGACCGTGACAGAACGCGCAGTTCTGCACGAACGTGTTCTTGCCCGCGGCCGCCTTGACGGGATCGACGGTGGGTTTATCGGCGGGTCCGGGCGCGCCGATGCCCTGTCCCGCGTTCGCCCGCGTCGTGACCGCCGCCGTCGCGGTGAGCGCGAAGACGGCAGCCCACGAGATCACCTGACTCCAGCGCATAGACGCTCCTCGGCCGCCGGCTCCCGCGGCGGCGGCCCAGATTCTATCAGTTGAACCGAGGATCGAGGACCGTTGGCCGAGAACCGTTGGCCGCGGGATCGTCGGTCTTCGATCCTCGGTTTCAGCGGAATTCTTCGACGTGCATGGCCAGGAGTTCGCGCAGCCGGTCGAACCGCGGCTGGTGGTCGAGGTTGTCGCGCACGTACTTGAGCGTGCGCGGAATGTACTGGATGTAGACGGGGTTGCGGCGGGCCGTCGTCTGGTAGCCGAACGTGCCGAGCGCCTTGAGGTTGCGCTGCAGCGCCATCACGTCGAACCGCTGCCGGAATTCGCGCTCGGTTCCGGTGAACCCCTTGAGCGCGAGAAAATACGCGATCAGCTCTTCGACCGTCTGCTCCGGCAGATCGACGTAGGAGTCGCGCAGGAGCGAGACGAGGTCGTAGGTGTCCGGACCCATGCGCGCGTCCTGGAAGTCGATGATGTAGAGCTGATCCTCGTGCAGCATCAGGTTGCGGCTGTGATAGTCGCGGTGGCACAGCACGCGCGTTTCCGCGGCCAGCCCCTCGACGACGATGGCGAACTCGGCGCGCAGCTCCGCGCGATCCTCGGGCGCGATCGTCGCGCCGCGATAAGCCTCGAGGAAGTGCTTCATGAAGAAGTCGAGCTCCCACGTGAGCTTCTCGACGTCGAACGCGATCCCGTACGGCAGGAACTCGGGCGAAGCCAGCTCCGCGCCGCGCTTCTGAATCGTCGCGATGAGCGCGACCGCCTGGCGGTAGAGCGCCGCGTGTTCCGCGGGCGTGGCGGCGCCGAGGTGGGCCTGCAGCGTGACGTCGCCGAGATCCTGAAGTGCGATGATCCCGAGATCTCCCGCCTCGCCGAGCACCGAGGGAATCGGCACCGGCATCTGCGCGAGGAGCGTGGCGACGTTGACGAACGGCAGCGTGCGCACGTCGAACGGCTGCGAGTACAGCGCGAGCACGATCGACGGCAGTTCGGGCGTGAGGATCCGGAAGTAGCGGCGATCCGACGCGTCGCCCGTGAGCGGCACGACCCGCGGCGTCCGCGCGGCCAGTCCGCTCCGCGTCAGGTACCCGTCGATCCGCTCCCGCGCGTCCGACGCCTCCATCCGCCGCCGTTCCGTCGTCGTCATTATTAATCGAGGGGCTTCGCCCCTCGAACTTCCCTACACGCTCGCTCGCGGGGACCCCTTCGATCCCCGCTCCGCTCGCGTGGCTCACTCGCTGCGCTCATTGTTAATCGAGGGGCTTCGCCCCTCGAACTTCCCTACACGCTCGCTCGCGGGGACCCCTTCGATCCCCGCTCCGCTCGCGTGGCTCACTCGCTGCGCTCATTGTTAATCGAGGGGCTTCGCCCC
>QHWR01000226.1:0-5570 GCA_003223835.1 Acidobacteriota bacterium
TACGGATCCGATCAATCCGACCGCGCCCGCATCGCCGCGGGCATCGAGCGGCACAACACCGAGATCGCACGGCTGGAGCAGGCGCTGCGCGACTACAATGCCGCCGCAAGGATCGCCGCGGTCGAGAAGGAGATTCAGGCGCTCGATTCGGACGGCAAGGTCGCCGCGATCGAGAACGAGATCCGCGCGTTCGACCTGGATGCCAAAGTCAAGGCGATCGAGGCGCGCATCGCCGCGCTCGACGTCGATGGAAAGACGGCGGCCATCGAACGCCAGATCACGGCGCTCGACGCCGAACGGCGCAGCCGCGAGCTGAGGGATCGCCGCGATGCCGATCTCGAGGCGCTCGAAGCCGCCATCGCCGCGATCCGCTGAATACCGCCTGAGAGTCCGGCGCGGGCGCCGGACTCTACTCGTACCGCAGCGCGAGAATAGGATCGATCCGGCTCGCGCGCTGCGCGGGAATCAGTCCCGCGGCCGCCGATACGATCGTCAGCAGCACGACCGTTGACCCTGCGATCACCGGATCGTGCGGCTGGATGCCGTACAACTGCGCCGCGACGTACTTGCCGAGCGCCATCGCGGCGGGGACGCCGACCGCCAGGCCGAGCGCGAGCAGCACGAGGACCTCGCGCATCACGAGCCAGATGACGAAGCCCGGCTGCGCCCCGAGCGCCAGCCGGATCCCCAGCTCCTTCTTCCGCCGCGCGACGACGAACGCCATCACGCCGTAGAGCCCGACCGAGGCGAGCAGCGTGGCCAGGAGTCCGAATCCCGCCGACAGCATGGCGATCAGACGATCGGTCAGCAGCGTCTCGTCGAGCTGCGCCTCGACGGTCTTCACCTCGTACACCGGAACCGACGGCGCGAGCTGCTTCACTTCGCTCCGCACCAGGTTGTAGGACGCTGCCGAGGGTATCTGGGTGCGCACGTAAAACACGGCGCTGTTCCTGCCCCAGTTCGGGACGAACACCTGGCGGTGGACGCCCTCACGCGGACCTTCGTACAACGAGTTGGCGACGACGCCGATGATTTCGATCGTCAGCTTCGAGCGCGGGCCGCCGCCCCAGCCGAGGCGCTTGCCGATCGCGCTCTTGCCCGGGAAGAAGTGCTCGGCAAAACGGCGGTTCACGATCGCGACCCCGGACCGGTCCTCGGGGCCGATGTCTTTCGCATCGCTAATCCTGAAGTCGCGTCCCTCGAGGATCGGAATCTTCATCGTCTCGAAGTAGCCGGGCGAGACGGCGTTCATGAACGCCTGCATGTCTTCGCCGTCCTTCGCCTGATGTCCTTCGACCGCCATCGAGCTGTCCCACTCGTCCCCGGAGAGAATCGGGACGGTCGCCAGCGCCGCGGACCTGACGCCCGGCGCCGCGCGCAGCCGATCCTGCAGTTCGCGGTAGAGGAGGTTCGAGCGGTCGTTGTCGTAGCCGCTGAGCGCCGGCGACAGCTGGAACGTGACGAGGTTCTCGAGCGTCACGCCCGTCTCGGTCGTCTTGAGATTCTGCAGGCTCCGCACGAAGAGCCCCGCGCCGAACAGCAGGAGAAAACTCAGCGCGACCTGCGCCGTCACGAGACCCTTGCGCAGGAACAGCGATCCGCCGGTGCCCGCGATCGATCCCATCGTGTCTTTCAGCGTCGTCCACGGATCCGGGCGGCTGGCGCGAAGCGCCGGCAGCAATCCGAAAACGATGCCTGTCGCGAACGTGAGGACGATGGTGAACGTCAGGATTCGTGGATCCGGCTGCGCCGAGATCAGCAGCGGCTGTCCCTGGGACGGGACCAGCGCGAGCAGCGCGCGCGTCAACGCGAACGCGATGGCGAGCCCGATCAGGCCGCCCGCGAACGAGAGCACGAGGCTTTCGACGAGCAGCTGCCGCACGAGACGCCCTCGCGACGATCCGAGCGAGAGCCGCACGGCGATTTCCTTCTGCCGCATGAAGCCGCGCGCGATCAGGAGATTGGCCACGTTCGCGCACGCGATGAGCAGCACCAGGCCGACCATGCACATCAGGACGACGAGCGCCGTCGAGAAATCGTTGCGCAGCGGCGAGTAGCCGATCGCGGCGGGCGTCACGAGCAGACGCCCCTTCATGAACTGCTCGCGCGAGTACGTGGACCACTCCTTCGCGGCCGGCAGCGTCATCTCGTACGCGCGGATCTGTGTGAACAGTCCCTGGATCGGCGCCTTGGCGGACTCCACCGTGTATCCGGGTTTGAGGCGCCCGAACACCTGCACCCAGCGCGCGCGGCGATCGTCCACGTGCAGCCAGCCCCACTCGGGCATCATCGTGGGCTTCATCTGAATCGGCACGCGAATCTGCGGCGACTGCGCCGGGTCGAGCCCCGCGAAGCCTTCCGCCGAGACGCCCACGATCGTGAACGGATAATCGTTGATGCGGATCTGCTTCCCGATGACGCCCGGATCGCGTGCGAACCGCGTCACCCAGTACGCGTGGCTCAATACGGCGACGGGGTGTCCCTGGTAGACCTGATCGTCCTCCTGCGAGTTGAACACGCGCCCGATTGCGGGCGCGACGCCGAGCATCGAGAAGTAGTTGCCGGAGACGATTTCCGCCGTGACCCGTTCCGTCTGGTTGTCCATGGCGAGCGATGCGGCCACCAGCCGGCGGCACAGCACCTCGGACAGCGGCTCCGCCTTCGTCTGCAGGTCCTGGTACAGCGGATAGGAATTCATCCGCGATCCCATGTTGCTGCCCATGTTGTTGGCCTGCTGATAGAGCATGACCAGCTGCTCCGGCGCCCTGACCGGCAGTTTCCGCAGCAAGACCTGGTCGATCAGCGTAAAGATCGCGGTGTTGGCGCCGATCCCCAGGGCCAGCGACAGGATCGCGACCGTCGCGAACAAGGGACTGCGGAGCAGCCCGCGGATGGCGAGGCGCAGATCGGACAGGGTCGTTGTCATATTGGTGCTTTGACGGACCGGAGCAATCGAAAGTTGGCGGCAAACGTATGAAAAAGGGTCCTGCTGCTACACCGCGCTGAACCGGTGGGCGAGGTCGGCGAACGCCGGTGTGGGGCCGCGCCACCGCAGCTCGTCGACCGAGTCGAAGAGCCCGATGTCGGTCCGGAGCGTCGCGAGCGTGCGGAAGAGATGCGCGCGATCGCCCTCGCGCGCGAGCGTGCCGGCGAGCGCGCCCGCGTTGGCCGCGTTCACGCCCCACGTGCGCCAGTCCCGCGGAATCGACTCGAGGTGGCCGTAGCGGGCGAGCACCGCGGCCGACGACTTCGCGCCCCAGCCGGCCAGACCCGGATAGCCGTCCGCCGCGTCCCCCACGAGCGCCAGATAATCCGGGATCGACGCCGGCGGCACGCCAAACCGCGCGACGACCCCCGCTTCGTCGCGGATCGTGCGCGTCCGCCGGTTCATCTGGACGACGCGCGTGCCCTGCACGCACTGGGCGAGATCCTTGTCGGGCGTACAAATAATGATGCGATCCACCCCGGGGTCGCGCGCCGCCGCGGATGCCGCCGCCGCCAGGGCGTCGTCGGCTTCGAACTCGACCATCGGCCAGACCGCGACGCCCATCGCCGCCAGCGCGTCCTCGAGCAGCTGAAATTGCGCCAGCAAATCAGGATCGATGCCCTCTCCCGTCTTGTAATCGGGCCACAGATCGTTGCGGAACGACTCGATGACGTGATCGGTCGCGACCGCGACGTGCGTCGCGCCCGCGTTGATCATTCCCATCACCGACGCGAGCACACCGCGGACGGCCGCGATTTCATGTCCGTCGCGATCGCGCGACGACGGGATCGCGTAATAGTGCCGGAACAACTCGTAGGTGCCGTCGATGAGATGAAGGTCCAAAAGCGGGCTCCGGGATCAGCATACACGCGGCACGCACGTTTGGTCGGCGGATGACGGAATTGGGGGTGGCATCGTGACGCGCGAGTGCGCCCGGCGGCGCAAGCACCGCGTTCACGGGCGGTTACGGAGGCTCCTCTCCGCGGTACTCCCTTTGCTCTGCGCACCCGAGGCTCCAAGAGGAGGAATCGATGCGCTTGAAGAAACGGACGCGCGCGAAGACGTCTGGCTCGAAACCGACGCGCTCCAGGAAATCGACGCGCTCGAACATCTTCGACGGTTTCAGGGGGACGCTCGGCACCGGCGCCATCGTCGTCGTGGTGATCTCGGTCGTCGCGGCCGCGATGCTGCTGGCCGCGCGCGAATCGACCGGGCCGGCGGACGCCGCGGTCGCGGATGCGGATGCGCAGCAGATGTCGGCGCCGGCGAAGAGCGGCGTCGGGACTGTTCCTGCGAAGCCGATGCCCGCGAGCATGACGGCGGACGCGACGGACGCCGAGTCGACCGCGACGTCGGGGACGCAGAAATCGTCGCCGGTCACGATCGCGGGATGCCTCGAGCGTGCGGATCAGACGTTCCGTCTGACGGACACGACCGGCGCGGATGCGCCGAAGTCACGAAGCTGGAAGTCCGGGTTCCTGAGAAAGAGCGCGGCCTGGATCGAGGTCACGGATCCGACTCGCGGGATGCGGCTGACGAACCACGTTGGCCAGCGCGTCAGCGTGACCGGCATGCTCAGCGATCGTCAGATGCAGGTGTGGTCGCTCCGGCGCGTCGCCTCGTCGTGCAGTTAGAAGCACCCTGCCACGCCGGTCGCTGACCAGTCAGCGGCCGGCGTCCTTCTCCTTCCTCTCCATTCGTGCCTGCCGGGTGTAGACTGCCCGCCGATGGCGCGATCTCTCGCGCGGACGCTGCTCCTGATTCTGGCCTGTGCGGCGCTGTGGCCCGCGCGGGCGCAGGAGGCGCCGCTGCGGCTCGCGATTGCCGGCCTCGTGCACGGGCACGTGGCGGGTTTCCTGCGGGCGGCGCAGGCGCGGAAGGACGTGCAGATCGTCGGGGTGTTCGACGCCGACGCCGCGTTGCAGCGCAAGTACGCGGAGCGCTACGGGCTGCCCGCATCCGTCATGTTCACCGAGCTCGACACGATGCTCGATCGCGCCAGGCCGGAGGCGGTCGCGTCGTTCACGAACACGTTCGATCACCCCCTCGTCGTCGAGGCCGCGGCCACGCGTCACGTTCACGTGATGATGGAAAAGCCGCTTGCCGTCGGCAACGACCATGCGCAGCGGATTCGCCGTGCGGCGGACCGCGGCGGCATCCAGGTGTTCGTGAACTACGAGACGACGTGGTACCCGAACCACGGCGCAATCTGGACGTTGTTCAAGGAACGCCGCGCGGCGGGCGACATCCGCAAGATGGTGGCGCTCGATGGTCACGCGGGGCCGAAGGCCATCAACGTGCAGCCGGAGTTCTTGGAGTGGCTGTCGGATCCGGTGAGGAACGGCGCGGGCGCCCTGTTCGATTTCGGCTGCTACGGCGCAAACCTGATGACGTGGCTGATGGACAACGAGCGTCCGCTGACCGTGACCGCGATCACACAGCACTCCCAGCCCGACGTCTACCCACGCGTGGACGACGAAGCGACGGTCGTGCTGGAGTACCGGCGTGCGCAGGGAATCATCCAGGCGTCGTGGAACTGGCCGTTCAACCGGAAGGACTTCGAGGTGTACGGCGAGCACGGGCT
>QHWR01000226.1:5578-6010 GCA_003223835.1 Acidobacteriota bacterium
TCGCGCTGCCCAACGAGCCGGAGCACGCCGTCACGCCGGACCCGCGGCCGGCGGACGAGCGGGATTCGCTGTCGCATCTGATCGCGGTCGCGCGCGGCACGCGGCGGCCGAACGCCCTGTCGTCGCTGGAGAACAACGTGATCGTGACGGAGATCCTGGAAGCCGCGCGCGACTCCGCGCGCACGCGACGGGCGGTCACGCTGGCGACGCGGTGAAGGTGGTAATGCCAAATGCCCAATGCTAAATGCCAAACGTGCCGGCATTCCCCGCCTTCGCCACGAGGCGGCTTCGGCGAGGCCCGCCCTGGCCCCCGCTGTTTGTGGCAGGGGCGACGGCGGGAGCATTCAGCATCATCCGCTGCGACGAATCGCCCTCAGAATCCTGCGGACGCTCTCGTCAACCGTCAGCCGCGCCGTGTCGATCACCAGGCGA
>QHWR01000247.1:0-3547 GCA_003223835.1 Acidobacteriota bacterium
CGTTCCCCGGCAGCCTCGCGAACGTGCCGTCCACGTTCGTGCTCCCGCGGCAGAGCATCAGCGCCGTCGATCCGGACTTCCGCACGCAGTCGGCGTGGCTGACCAACGTGCAGGTCGAGCGCGCGCTGCGCAGCGACATGGCGGTCTCGGTCGGCTACGTGAACTCGATCGGCCGCAACCTGCCGGTCCTCCTCGACGTCAATCTGATTCCGACGGGCGCGACCCTGGCCGACGGACGTCCGGTTTACTCGACGGCCGTCAGCGCCGCGACGCGGGTGGATCCGACGTTCGATCACATCAACATGATTCGCTCCGCCGGCGAATCCACCTATAACGCCTTCACCGCGACGTTCACCAAGCGCATGACGCGCGGCTGGATGACGCAGGTCGCCTACACGCTCGCCCGCGGCGTGGACGACGCGCCGCTGACGGGGACGTTCGTGGTCGGGAGCGGCGACGATCGTGTGTCGGACCCGTCGAATCTCGGGCGCGACAAAGGCGTCACGCCGTTCAACCAGACGCACACCTTCGCGCTCTCGACGGTGTTCGCGCCGCAGGTGTCGGGCGGCGGCGCCGCCGCGGCGGTGCTGAACAACAATCAGCTCGGGATCATCCTGCAGGCGAACAGCGGGCTGCCGTTCAACATCCGCTCGAACACCGATCTCAACAGAGACAGCCTCACGAACGATCGCCCGGTCGGCGTCGATCGCAATGCCGGCCGCCTCGGACGCGTCGTCAACCTCGACCTCCGGTACTCGCGGTTCATCCCCTTCCGCGATCAGCGGCGTGCCGAGCTCTTCGTCGAGGCGAAGAACCTGTTCAACGCGCAGAACATCGCGGGCGTCAACCGCGGCGTGAACACCGATGCGTCAGGGAACCCGTTGTCGCCCATCGTCTTCACCGCGCACGACCTCCCCGACGCGGGCAAGAGCGGCTACGATCAGCGCCAGGCGCAGGTCGGGGTGAAGGTCATTTTCTAGGCGAAGCTCTTTCGATACACGCACTGACGGTGGGGCACGAAGAACACGAAGGTACGAAGCACACGAAGAACACATATATTGGCTTCGTGTTCTTCGCGGCTTCGTGGACTTCGGGTGCAAGCCGTCGGCGCGTCCACTGCAGGCGATCCACACGTTCCCTGCTCACGCTCGCGCTTGTCTCTCTTCTCGTCGGTATCGCTTCCGCGCAGCTCCGCGTCGCGCCGGTCGGCGAGCGGCCGGGGGCGATCTCGCTCGAGCTGATGCTGCGCAAGCTGGGAAGCACCGGCACGTTCATGCAGACCGACGCCCACCCCGACGACGAGGACAATGCGCTCCTCGCGATGCTGAGCCACGGGCAGGGGATGCGCGCGGTGCTCGTGGCGGCGACGCGCGGCAACGGCGGCCAGAACGAGATCGGCCCGGAGCTGTTCGAGCCGCTCGGCGTCCTCAGAACCGAGGAACTGCTCGCGGTGCACCGCTTCGACGGCGCCGAGCAGTACTTCACGCGCGCGATTGACTTCGGCTACTCGTTCAGCGTCGAGGAGTCGATCGAGAAGTGGGGGCACGACGAAATCGTCGGCGACTTCGTGCGGCACATCCGCGCGATCCGGCCCGACGTGATCGCCGCGTTCCTGTGCGGCGGCGAAGGCGGCGGCCAGCATCACCAGGCGTCCGCGCAGTTGACGATCGAGGCGTTTCGCGCCGCGGCGGATCCGGCGAAGTATCCGGAACAAATAAAGGAAGGCCTCCGGCCCTGGCAGGCGATGCGGGTGTACTGCACCGACCCGTCCGGCTTCGGCCCTCCGGGGCAGCAGCCGCTCGCGCCGGGTCTGTGGAGGACCGACGTCGCGGGGTTCGATCCCGCCATCGGGCGGACGTACGCCGCGCTTGGCCTCGAGGCGCGGTCGATGCACAAATGTCAGGGCACCTCGCAGCTCCTGCTGTTGCCGGGGCAGGCGCCGAGCCGCGTCTACCGGTTGCGGGGCTCGATGATCGAACCATCCGGCACCAGTGACGGACGTCCTGGTCCGGCGCCGTTCAACGGGATCGACACGTCGCTCGCGGGGCTGGCGCGGTTCGTCGCGCGGCCGCCCGCCGGGCTCACGTCCGCGCTGGGAGCCATCGCGAAGGACGTCGCCGCCGCGCGGCAGGCGCTCCAGACGAGGGGCGGTGCGGCGACGGTCGCGCCGCTCGCCGCCGGCCTCGAGGCGGTCCGTGGCCTTCGCGCACACCTGTCGGACATTCCGGAAACGCTCGCGCCGATCGACGCACAGGGTTCCGCGCTGCCGTGGCGGTTCAATCACGACGAGCGCTACGAAGTCGACTTCCGTCTCGCGCAGAAGGAAACACAATTCCAGCAGGCGCTCGCGATCGCCGACGGCATTCGCGTCGAGGCGCTGGCCGACGACGGGGCGGTAACGCCGGGTCAGACGGTCAACGTCTCGATCTACGCGGCGGCGGCCGGCGGCGACGCGCCGTCGCTGACGAGCGTCGAGCTGACGGGCTTCGACGCGGCGCAGACCGCGGCCTGCAAGGGCACGCTGACGGCGCCGGCCGCCGTCACGTGCCGCACGCCGGCGATCGTTCCTCGGACGACCCACTTCTCGACCCCGTACTGGAGGCCGCGCAAGGACTCCGCGCGATACGACTTCGATCCGGACGTCCCGTTCGGCGTCCCCTTCCGGCCGTCTCCATTCCACGCTGTCTTTCATCTGACGATCGGCGGCGCCGACGTCACCGTCGATCGCGTCGTCGAATTCCGCTACAGCGACGTGATGGCGGGAGAGAAGCGGATGGAAATCGAAGTGGTGCCGGCGTTCAACGTCCGGACCGCTCCGGAGATTGCCGTCATTCCGTCGTCGTCATCGTCTTCGTTGACGGCCAAGCGCCGCGAGATCCGCGTGACGGTGCAGAGCAACCAGAAAGGGGTGGCCGCCGGAACAGTGGCGCTGCGGGCACCTGCGGGCTGGCGCGTCGAGCCGGCCAGCGTCCCGGTGACGCTCTCCCGCGAGGACGACGAGGCGAGCGTGAAGTTCACGATCGCGCCCGCGCCCGGGGCCCGCGTGCGACCCGGCGAGGCGTCGGTGACGGCGACGATGACCGCCAGCGGCGTCGGCTCGGATCTCGGATACGACATCATCGAGTACCCGCACATCCATCGTCGTCTCTACGTGCACCCCGCCGCTACGCGCGTGAAGGCCATCGACGTGAAGATCGCGTCGGGACTCCGCGTCGGCTACATCATGGGCGTCGGCGATCAGGTGCCGCAGGCGATCGAGCAGCTCGGCGCGGCCGTCGAGTCGATCGACGCGGACACGCTCGCCTTCGGCCACCTGTCCAAATACGACGTGATCGTGACCGGGGTGCGCGCGTACGAACGCCGCGCCGACCTGCGCGCGAACAACCGGCGGCTGATCGAGTACGCGGAGAAGGGCGGCACCGTGCTCGTGCAGTACAACAAGTTCGAGTTCAACGCCGCGCAGTACGGCCCATATCCCGCGAAGGTCAGCGACAATCGCGTGACCGACGAGAACGCGCCCGTCGAGGTGCTCGTTCCGTCCGACCCC
>QHWR01000247.1:3564-6494 GCA_003223835.1 Acidobacteriota bacterium
CACGCCGAACCGGATTGGCGCGGATGCCTGGGCCGGCTGGGTGCAGGAACGCGGGCTGTATTTTCTCGGCGAGAAGGATCCGCGCTACGTCGATCTCGTGCGCCTGCAGGATCCGTTTCCCTACAACCCCGCGCCGAAGACCGGCGCGCTCGTCGAAGCCAAGGTCGGTCGGGGCCGGTGGGTCTACATCGGCCTCGGGCTGTGGCGCCAGCTTCCCGCGGGCACCGACGGCGCGTACCGGCTGATGGCGAATCTGTTGTCGCTCGGAAGGAAGTAGGCTTTACCCAAAGCCCAAAGCCTGACGTTATGCCCTTTTCCCCCGACTACGTCGCGCTCGTGCTCAACGAGAACTTCGAGGACGCGAAGGCGCAGTTCCTCTCCCCCTTGATGGCGATCCATTACGCGCATCTCGTGATGCTGGTGGAGCAGGGGATCGTGCCGCGCGCGGAGGGGCACGCGATTCGTGCGGCGGTGGACGCGATCGACGTGGACGCGGTCCGCCGCGTCGCCTACGACGGATCGTACGAGGACCTCTTTTTCTACATCGACCGGCTGATCGTCGCGGGCTGCGGCGAGGACGTGGCGGGCCGCCTCCACACCGCGCGCTCCCGCAACGACATCGACATGACGATGTACCGGATGCAGCAGCGGGAGCTGATGCTGGCGGTGATCGAGGGCGTGTTGTCGCTGCGGAGCGTCCTGCTGGATCTGGCGGAGCGTCATCGCGAGCACGTCTTCGCGGCGCACACGCACACACAGCCCGCGCAGCCCACGACGATCGCGCACTACCTTCTGGCGATCGTCGAGCAGCTCGAGCGCGACACGGATCGTCTCCGCGCGGCGTACGTCCGAACGAACCGCAATCCCCTTGGCGCGTGCGCGATCACCGGCACGGGATTCCCGATCGATCGCGCGCGGACGAGTGTGCTGCTCGGCTTCGACGGCCCCACCGGCAATACGTACGGCAGCATCGCGACCGTGGACTACCTCCTCGAGAGCGTGGGGGCGGCCGCGGTCCTTCTCGCCGGTCTCGGCCGCGTCATCCAGGATCTGCTCCTGTGGTGCACGAGCGAGTTCGGATACCTGCGCCTCGCGGACGGGTTCGTGCAGTGCAGCAGCATCATGCCGCAGAAGCGCAATCCCGTCGCGCTGGAGCACGCGCGCGCGATCGGGAGCAAGGCGCTCGGGCAGGCGTCCGCGATCCAGCTCAGCGTCCACAACACGCCGTTCGGCGACATCGTGGACACCGAGGACGACCTGCAGCCGCTCGTCTTCTCGATGTTCAAGGACGCCACGCGCGCCGTGAAGCTCGTGGCGGCCGCGATGAAGGACGCGACGTTCGACGTCAAACGCCTCGCGGAGCGGGCCGAGCAGGGGTGGATCACGGTCACCGAGCTGGCCGACACGCTGACGCGCGATCGCGGGCTGCCGTTCAAGAGCGCGCACGCGATTGCGACGCGGTTCGTAGCGGAGAGCCGCCGCCGGCCGGGACAACCGCTCGCGGCGATTCTCGCCGAGGTGTCCCGCGACGCGACGGGCGCGGCGATCGTCTACGACGAGTCTGCGCTGGCCGAGATTCTCAGCCCGCGTCACTTCGTCGACGTACGGAAGACGCCCGGCGGACCCGCGCCGTCGGAAACCGCGCGCGCGATCGCGGAGTCGCGGACGCTCCTCGAAGCGGACGAGCGGTGGAGAAGTGAGACGGTCGAGGGCTTGCGTCGCGCGGAGCGATCGCTTGCCGCGGCGAGCGCGGCGCTGTAACAGCCCTGCTCGCCTGCCCGCCTACCCGAACGGGTGATGCCGGTCACGGTCAACGGTCGCTAAGATCGCTCATTTGGAGGTCCCATGGCTCCCACCGGCTCGTCGCTGAGAACACATTGCCTCTCGCCGTCGCGCGCGCGTCCGCCGGTGGACGCGGCGATCGGTCCCGCCAGATACGCGCGTATGTTTCCCGACCTGCCGGCCTTCGAGGCCGACGAGGCATTTCTCCACGCGATGGGTCGAGCCGGTGGACTGTGCGACTGCGGCGATGAGGCGGACACGCCCGGCTCGCTCAGCACCGTCGCGGCAGGCTGGCCGATCTTCGGCCAGTTCGTCGCCCACGACATCACGGCGGATCGATCCGCACTCCGCGGCCATGTCGATGCGCGGGAGCTGCGCAACGCACGCGCCCCGCAACTCAACCTCGAATGTTTATATGGCGACGGCCCGGCGGGGCACCCGTTTCTTTTTCAGCGCGATGATCCGGCGAAGTTCCTGCTCGGGGTCGATGGCGCTGATATACCGCGGAATGCCGAGGGCATCGCGATCATCGGCGACCCGCGGAACGACTCGCACATGCTGATGGCCCAAATGCACCTCGCGATGCTGAAGGCGCACAACGCCTTTGCGGACGAGGCGCGCCGCGACGGCCTTGCCGAGCACGACGTCTTTGACGCCGCCGCCCGTGAGACACGATGGCACTATCAGCGGGCGATTCTCGAGGAATTCCTGCCTTCGCTGGTCGGCCGGGCGTTGATCGATGAGGTCACGGCGGAAGGTCCCCGATGGTTTCGTCCCGACGGCGATGTGTTCATCCCGCTCGAATTCGCCGACGCCGCATACCGGTATGGCCATTGTCAGATTCGCCACACGTACCAGCTGAATCAGGTGACCGCGCCGGTGCCGATTTTTCCAGACTTGCTCGGCTTCCGGGCCGTCCCGCGCGAGCGTACCGTCGATTGGACGCTGTTCTTCGACGAGCCGCGACGTGAGCGAGCGCAGCGCGCGAAGAAGATCGACGGCCGGCTGGCGCCGTCACTAATCCACCTGCCGGTTGCGATCACCGGCGAATGCGAGATCGACGAGTACCACTCTCTTGCCGTGCGCGATCTTCAGCGCGGGCAGGGTGTGGGACTGCCGTCAGGCGAGGCGGTGGCACGGCGCCTGGG
>QHWR01000247.1:6605-8554 GCA_003223835.1 Acidobacteriota bacterium
TCGCGATCCGGCCTCGGTCCGATTCGCCAATCCGGAATGGCGGCCACGACGGTCGTTGTTCGATCTGTTGCAGGCGGGTGTCCCCGCGTCAGCGGCGTAGCTGACGCTGACGACTAGACAGTGATTATCCAGTGCCACCCCGGCTCGACCGGTAGTCCCTCCATCAATCGGTCCACGACGCCGGGGCCGTAGCGGTTCAGGAAATAGATGCCGGCGAGCGTGCGCTCCTGCGAGTGTCCGAGCGGAAAGGCCTGCGCCTGCAGGCGCATGAACTGGCGGCGCAGCGTTTCGTCGCGCCGCTTCGCGGCCTGGATCACTTTGCCGTGCAGCGACCGGAGGTCGTGCTCGATCTTGCCGAGCGTCGTCTTCGCCGCGCCGGCGAGCGTCGGATCGATCGCGGGCATCGCCTCGATCACGCGCTGCATGCTGCGCTGGATCTGCTCGGTGGCGTCGCGGAGCGATTGTTCGACCCCGGCCGGGAGCTGCGACGCGAGGAGCCGGTTCAGCGCGGATTCGTCCTGCGGCTGCAGCTCTTCGAGCGCGACCCCGTACTTCGCGAGGAACCTCGACGCCGCGGAGTCGAGCAGCGTGGCGCTCGCGCGCGGGTACATCAGCGGCATCGGCACGCCGAACCGTTCGTACACGCCGCGCAACTGGCCGAGATACGCGAGCTCGCTCGGGCCGGCGACGTAACAGATCGTCGGGAACAGCGTGTCCTGCACGATCGGACGAAGGAGGACGTTGGGGCTGAACGCGGACGGCCGCGTGCGCGCTTCGGCGGACAGCGCATCGCTCGAGAAGCTGCGCCCGCCGATCAGCAGCGTGTCCCCCTGGCGGCGGATCGGATGGCGGCCGCCGTCGAGGCTGAAGAGCGCGAGGCTGTCGGGTTGCGGGACGACCTGCGGCGAGTGGCCGCGAGCGGCGAGGACGGCGCCCGCTTCGGCCGCAAGCGCCGCGGTTCGACCCGGCGACGCCAGCTCGCGCGAGAAGACGTCGGCGACGAGAGGCTTCGCCGCGGGATCGGCCGACTCGAAGACGACGAGGCCGAGCGGTCCGAGCAGCGTCTCGAGCCAGCGCGCGAACGCGCGCGCCATGCCGACGCCCGGTTGCCACGCGGCCCCGAGCGCGCGCATCACATCCGCGGTGAATTCCGTGCGCTGCAGCGCCGCCTCGAGTTCCCGGAGCGTTTGCCCGACGCGTTCGTCCAGCAGCAGTGACGCGATCGGCGCCTCGCCCGCCTGCTCGAGCGCGGCGAGCGTCACCGTGCGCGGCTGGAACTCCGCGTCGAGCACCGTACAGCTCCGCACTTCTTCCCAGTCGTGATCCTCGGCGTCCACCCAGAAGATCGCGATCGCGGGCACGCCCTGTTTCTGCTCGGTGCGCCGCGCGAGCTGAATCGCCGTGATCGCCTTCAGCAGCGTGAACAGCGGTCCGCCGAACACGCCCGCCTGCTGCCCGGTGACGACGGCGACCGACGCGGGGTCGGCGAGGCGCGCGCCGGCCGCGCGCGACGCGGGCGGCGCGTCGCGCGCATCCTGCTGCGCGGCGACCACGGCGGCGATCGCTCTCCGATCGCGCGGATGCTGCTGCGCGCGCGCGACGGCGTCGCGCCACGCGCCGGCCGTCAGCGGGTTGCCCGCGTAGAGCGGCGCGATCTGTTGAAAGTTGAAGGCGTAGTCGCCGGCGAGCGGACGGATCCAGGGAAAGCGACGGACGTCGATGGCGACGGCGCGCTGGCGGCCGCTCTCATCCGTCGTCGTCGGACTGACCGGCTCGGCTGGCACGGGCTCGTACTCTCTCAGAGCCATCGGAAACCTGTCAAGGCAATGAGACGCGCGCGAGAGAGAGGAGGATCCCTCTCGCGCGGGTGCTGGGGGCTGCGTGCACTCAGCCCTCGGCACCGCGAAGCATTTCGTGTTACATTTTCACGATCCACCCTGAGGAGTTCC
>QHWR01000247.1:8571-11207 GCA_003223835.1 Acidobacteriota bacterium
TGGCGCGTTGGGCCCGGTCTTCCGGACGTATGAACCCACGCGCGATCGTCTCGTCGCGGTCAAGGTGTTCCGCCTCGACATCGTGCCCGAACAGGCGCACGCGCTCGCGGACGAGCTGAACCGCGCGTCGGAAGCCGGCCTCTTCCATCCGTCCATCGTCGAGCCGATCGCGGCCGGGGTCGAAGGGACGGTCGCGTATCGCGCGGAGGAGCACGTCGCGGCCGAGTCGCTCGACGTCGCGATGCGGCATTACGCACCCGCGCCGATCGACACCGCGCTGCCGTTCGTCACGCAGCTCGCGGGGGCGATCGACTTCGCGCGCGCGGCCGGCGTGGGACACGGCGGTCTGCATCCGCGCGACATCTTCGTGACGCCCGATGACGCGCGCGCCACCGGCTTCGGGGTCGTCGAATCACTGGAGCGCGTCGGCATCCGCGCGCCCGTGCGCCGTCCCTACAGCGCGCCGGAGCGGATTGCCGGCGAGGCGTGGGACATCGCCGCCGATATCTTCGCGCTCGCGGCGATCGCGTTCGAGCTGCTGACCGGACGTCGGCCCGCGGGCACGGGCGGGCAGCTCGGCACCGTGAGCGGTCCGCACGTCGGCGATCGCGCCGCCGCGTTGTTCGCCGTCCTCGCGCGCGCGATGGATGAAGACCCGGAGCAGCGCTATCCCACGGCGCTCGCGTTCGCGGGCGCGCTCGAATCGGCGGCGCGCGGACAACCAGTGCACGAGTCATCGCCGGCGCCCGCCCCTGCGACGATCGCTCCGCCGCTGACCGCGGCCGTCGTAACCGGCATCGCGGCGCCGCACGAGGACGAGGCGGTTGAAGCCGTCGCCGCCGCGCCGCCGCCGCGTCCGCGCGAGCAGACGTTGTTCGACGACGATCTTCCGGCTCAAGCCGGAAGCCACGAGTCGCGCAATTCAACTTCGCCGAATTCAAGTTCGCCGAATTCAAGTTCGCCGAATTCAAGCTCGTGGCTTCCACCTTCAGGTGGAAGATCCACGTCAGGTGGCAGATCCTCAGACACCCCGGTCGCGGAAGCGGCCGATCACCCGCGCGAGGGAGAACGGTTCGCCGACGCATTCGAGGAAGACACCGAACCGGAGCAGGAACAGGAAGCGGACGGCGACGGGCGGCGTCCGCTCGAAGCATCGTACGAAGTGACGCCGGCGGACGTGTACGTGGCGGAGGCGCCCGCGTATGTGCCGGAGCCGCCCGCGGAATCGCCGGAGCGTTCGCGTCCCGCGACGTTGCCGATCGCGGTGACGCTCGTGCTCGGGCTGCTCGCGGGGTTTGCCGCCGGATACTTCGTCGGCAGCCGGGACCGCGGCGTCGTGCCGGGTTCGACGCCGACGGCATCGACACCCGCCGCACCGGCGCAGCAGACCGCGCGCAGCGGACAGCAATGGAGCGAGCAGGCCGTGACGCCGCCGGCCGCGACGAATCCAGGGACCCCCGGCGCGTCGCCATCGACGCCGCCGCCAATCGCGCCGGACACCGCGCGCGAAACACCTCCGGCGGCGCGCGAGAAAGGGACGCCGCCGTCGCGTCCGCTCGCGACGAAGGGACGGCTCGTCGTGCAGTCCGCGCCGTCGCGGGCCGGCGTCACCGTGAACGGCAAGTGGGCGGGGCGCACCCCGCTCACGCTCGACAACCTCGCGTTCGGCCCGTACGTCGTCCGCGTGGTGCAGCCCGGTTATCAGGTCGAGCGGCGGCAGGTCGCGCTGACCGCAAGGAACGCGGCGCACACGATGAGCGTGCGTCTGCAGCGGCAGGGAACGCCGGCTTCGTCCGCCCGAACCGAGCCGAAAGCGGGAGCGCCACCGGTTGCCGGCGCCCCCGCCGGGTTCACCGGCTCGCTGTTCGTGGACTCGCGTCCACCGGGCGCGCGCGTGCTGCTCGACGGCCGCAACGTCGGCAAGACGCCGATGATGCTGTCCGACGTCAGGGTCGGCACGCACGTCGTGCGGATCGAACTCGATGAACACCGTCCGTGGAGCTCCACCACCACGGTCACGGCGGGACGCGAAAGCCGTGTCACCGGATCGCTCGAACGGTTTCGATGAAAGCCACACTCGCACTGGAAAACGGCGTCTGGCACGACGGCGAGTCGGCCGGCGCCACGGGTGAAACCGGCGGCGAGGTCGTGTTCAACACGAGCATGACCGGGTACCAGGAAGTGCTGACGGACCCGTCGTACGCCGGGCAGATCGTCACGATGACGGCGCCGGAGATCGGCAACTACGGCGTCGCGCCCGACGACCAGGAGTCGCGCGCGCCGCAGGTCTCGGGCTTCATCGTGCGCGACGAGTCGCCGATCGCGAGCAACTGGCGCGCGGACGGAACGCTGCGCGAGTACCTCGTCCGCAACAACATCGTCGCGATCTCCGACATCGACACGCGCGCGCTGACGCGGCTGCTGCGGTCCGCGGGCGTCATGCGCGGCGTGATCGCGGCGGGCGATCACGATCCGCGCGAGCTCGTCGAGAAGGCGCGGGCGCTCGCGCCGATGGAAGGGTCCGACCTCGTGCTCGACGTCACGTGCGACGCGGCGTTCGACTGGACGCCGGCGCCCGGCGCGGCCGAGGAGTTCACGCCCGCGCCGCAGCGGCGCGCGCAGCGGCCGCTGCGGGT
>QHWR01000247.1:11244-16806 GCA_003223835.1 Acidobacteriota bacterium
CCCGGCCACCGCGCCCGCGTCCGACCTGCTCGCGACCAATCCCGACGGGATCTTCCTGAGCAACGGTCCCGGCGACCCGGCGGCGCTCAGTTACGCGATCGGGAACGCGCGTCATCTCGTCGAGTCGGACGTGCCGGTGTTCGGCATCTGCCTCGGGCATCAGATCCTCTCGCTCGCGATGGGCGGCCGCACCTACAAGCTGAAGTTCGGTCACCGCGGCGCGAACCATCCCGTCAAGGAGCTCCAGAGCGGAAAGGTGGAGATCACGTCGCAGAACCACGGCTTCGCGGTCGATCCCGAGTCGCTGCCGCGCGACGTGCGCGTGACACACGTGAACCTGTACGACGGCACGGTCGAAGGACTGCGCCATGACCGGAAGCCCGTCTTCTGCGTGCAGTACCACCCCGAGGCGTCGCCCGGTCCGCACGACGCGGATTACCTGTTCAGACGGTTTCTCGACGAAATGGAACGACGCGCGTAATCGATGCCGAAACGCACCGACCTGAAACGCATCCTCGTCATCGGGTCCGGCCCGATCGTGATCGGGCAGGCGTGCGAGTTCGACTACTCGGGGACGCAGGCGTGCAAGGCGCTGCGCGCCGAGGGGCTCGAGGTCGTGCTCGTCAACAGCAACCCGGCGACGATCATGACGGACCCGGAGCTGGCCGACCGCACCTACATCGAGCCGCTCACCGCCGACATCGTCTCGTCGATCATCGAACGCGAGCGGCCCGACGCGCTGCTCCCGACGGTCGGCGGACAGACCGCGCTCAATCTGGCCGTGCAGCTCGAGGAGCAGGGCGTGCTCCGCCGCTTCGGCGTCGAGTTGATCGGCGCCTCGGTCGAAGCGATCAAGGTCGCCGAGGATCGCCAGCAGTTCCGCGATGCGATGCGCGACATCGGCATCGAGGTGCCGAACAGCCGCTACGTCAAGTCGATGCGGGAGGCGTTCGACGCCATCGACGACCTGGGGTATCCGGTGATCGTCCGTCCGTCGTTCACGCTCGGCGGCGTGGGGGGCGGCATCGGGTACAACGTCGAGGAATTTCGCGAGATCGCCGCGCGCGGCCTCGCGCTCAGCCCCGTGCACGAGGTCCTGCTCGAGGAGTCGGTCATCGGGTGGAAGGAATTCGAGCTGGAGGTGATGCGCGACCGCGCCGACAACTTCGTCGTCATCTGCTCGATCGAAAACGTCGATCCGATGGGCGTGCACACGGGCGACAGCGTCACCGTCGCGCCGGCGCTGACGCTCACCGACAAGGAATACCAGCGGATGCGCGACATGGCGCGGCGGATCATCCGCCGCGTCGGCGTCGAGACGGGCGGGTCGAACATCCAGTTCGCCGTCGATCCCGACAACGGACACATCGTCGTGATCGAGATGAACCCGCGCGTCTCACGGTCCTCGGCGCTCGCGTCGAAGGCCACCGGGTTTCCAATCGCGAAGATCGCCGCGAAGCTCGCGCTCGGCTACACGCTCGACGAGATCCCGAACGACATCACGCGCCTGACCCCCGCGTCGTTCGAGCCCACGATCGATTACGTCGTCGTCAAGGTGCCGCGGTGGGCGTTCGAGAAATTCCCGCGCGCCGACCGGACGCTGACGACGCAGATGAAGTCGGTCGGCGAGGTGATGGCGATCGGGCGGACGTTCAAGGAATCGTTCATGAAGGCGTTCCGCTCGCTCGAGCTGGGCGGCGGCAACCTGCTCTTCTCGAAATCGGGCAGCCGCGCCGACGCGAGCGCCACCGCGGAAGCGGAAGACGACGACGACAGCACGCTGCAGCGGTCGCTCGCCGTGCCCAACGACCGGAGGATGTGGGCGCTGTTCCGCGCGATCGACCGCGGCTGGTCCCTTGAAGAGATTCACCGGCTGACGAACATCGACCCGTGGTTCCTGACGCAGTTCCAGCAGCTCGTGGATCTGCAGCGCGAGGCGGCGCTCGTGGGGCTGCGCGGCATCTCGCCGGAGCTGCTGCGGACGCTCAAGCGCGCGGGGTTCAGCGACCGCGAGCTGGCGGGCATTCTCGGCACCGACGAGGACACGATCCGCCACACCCGGATCGAACTGGGGTTGCGTCCGGCCTACAAGCGGATCGACACCTGCGCGGCGGAATTCGAGTCCTACACTCCTTATTTGTACGGCACCTACGAGCGCGAGTGCGAGGCGGAGCCGACGGCGCGCAACAAAGTCATCATCCTCGGCAGCGGGCCGAACCGGATCGGGCAGGGGATCGAGTTCGACTACTGCTGCGTCCACGCCGCGTTCGCGCTTCGTGAAGACGGGTTCGAGACGGTGATGATCAACTGCAACCCCGAGACCGTCTCGACCGATTACGACACGGTGGATCGCCTGTATTTCGAGCCGCTGACGTTCGAGGACGTCGCCGCCATCATCGCGCGCGAAGAGAGCGCCGGTGGAAACGTCATGTGCGTCGTGCAGTACGGCGGCCAGACGCCGCTGAAGCTCGCGCTGCCGCTGCAGCGCGCCGGGGTCAAAATCCTCGGCACGTCGCCCGATTCGATCGACCTCGCGGAAGATCGCCAGCGCTTCGCGCAACTCTTGTGGGACCTCGGCATTCCGCAGGCGGCGAGCGGCACCGCTTCGTCCGCCGAAGAAGCGCGCGGCGTCGCCGCATCCATCGGATTCCCCGTCGTCGTGCGTCCGTCGTACGTGCTCGGCGGCCGCGCGATGGCGATCGTGTACGACATGGCCGCGCTCGATCGCTACATGCTGACCGCCGTCGCCGCGTCGCCGGAGCGGCCCGTGTTGATCGACAAGTTCCTCGAGGACGCCGTCGAGCTGGACGTGGACGTCGTCGCCGACGCGACCGGCGCCGTCGTCATCGGCGGCATCATGGAGCACATCGAGGAGGCCGGCATCCACTCCGGCGACAGCTCCTGCGTCGTCCCGCCGTATCGCGTCGCCGAGCGTCACATCGAGATGATTCGCGATTACACGCGGCGCATCGCCCGTGCGCTCCGCGTGGTCGGTCTGATGAACACGCAGTTCGCGATCAAAGACGAGACGGTGTACGTCCTCGAGGTGAATCCGCGCGCGTCGCGCACGGTGCCGTATCTCTCGAAGGCGACCGGCGTTCCGCTTGCGAAGGTGGCGGCGCGCGTGATGGCGGGGCGCACCCTCGCGCAGCAGGGCCTGACCGAAGACCTCGCCGTCGCGGGCGTCTTCGTGAAGACGCCGGTCTTCCCGTTCATGCGCTTTCCCGGCGTGGACACGATCCTCGGCCCGGAGATGAAGTCCACCGGCGAGGTCATGGGGGGCGCGGGGACGTTCGGGAGCGCGTTCGCGAAAGCGCAGCTCGCGTCTGGCCTGCGGCTGCCCTCGGGCGGCACGGCGTTCATCAGCGTCGCCAACCACGACAAACCCGCGGTCGTGCAGATCGCGCGCGACCTGCGCGAACTGGGATTCGACCTGGTCGCCACGCGCGGAACGGCGAACTTCCTCCGCGCGCACGGCCTCGACGTCGAGATCGTCTTCAAGATCAACGAGGGCCGTCCCCACGTCGGCGACGAGATCCTGAACAACCGCGTCCAGCTGGTCATCAACACGCCGCTCGGGCGCGAATCGTTCTTCGACGATCGCACCGTCCGCCGGATTGCGATGATGCAGCAGGTGCCGTGCATCACCACGCTCACGGGCGCGGCCGCCGCCGTCAACGCGATCAGAGCGCTCCACACCGAAGGACTGACGGTCCGCTCGCTGCAGGAATATCACGCGGACGCCGTCGAAGCGCGCAAGCCGAAGGTCGCGGCGGAAACGCCGGGCCGGCCGTCATAGCCGCAGGCGGAGACGAAGCGCGTTGTTCGATGTGATCGGCGTCGGCGCGAACTCCGTCGATCTGGTCTATCGTCTGCCCGCCTACCCGGCCCCCGACGGGCCGCTCGCGAAGCTCCGCATCTCGGGACACGAACGATCGCCGGGCGGCCAGACGGCGACCGCGCTCGCGACGTGCGCCGCGCTCGGGCTCCGCGCCGCATACGCGGGAGTCCTTTCGAAGGATCACAACGGCGACTTCCTGCACGCGGCGCTCGGGCGCCGCGGCATCGACCTCCGTCACGTCGTCCGGCACGACGCGCCGAACGCGTTCGCCGTCATCCTGGTCGCCGAGGAAGCAGGGGAGCGCATCGTCTTGTGGGACCGCGATTCCCGCCTGCTGCTCGCGCAGGGGGAAATCCCGGCGGACACGATCCGCTCCGCGCGGATCCTGCACGTGGACGATGTGGATGTCGAGGCGGCGATTGCGGCGGCCGGGATCGCGCGCGCAGCCGGAGTCCCGTCGACCAGCGACATCGAGGCGGTGCGCGAGCGGACGGATGCGCTGGTGGACGCGGTCAGCATCCCGATCTTCGCCGAGCACGTGCCGCCGGCGCTGACGCGCGAGCAGGATCTGGAGCGCGCGCTGCGGGCGCTGCGCCGCCGTCACGACGGGCTGCTCTGCGTCACGCTCGGCCCGCGCGGCGCGTCGCTGCTCGACGGCGATCGCTTCGTCCATCAGGCCGCGTTCGACGTCCACGCCGTCGACACGACCGGCGCGGGCGACGTCTTCCGCGGCGCCTTCATCTACTCGCGACTGCGCGGAGACGATGCGGCGGCGACGCTGCGGTTCGCGAACGCCGCGGCGGCGCTGAGCTGCACGCGGCGCGGCGCCGTCGCGAGCGTGCCGTCGCTCGCCGATGTGGAGGCGTTTCTGAAGACCGCGCGTCTGCGGAACTGATCGATCGTTTACGCCGCCGTCTCCTATTTTCCGCGCAGCCTGGCGACGGGGCCATCGACGCCGTTGGGCAACTGCTCGTTCGCAAGCTGATCCTCGTCTCTCACGGATTCCTTGAGCCTGAACAGCTCCGCCTTCAGCGTGGTTGTCAGTTGTTCCTGCCCCGGCTGGCCGTAGAGATTGTGCAGCTCGAATGGATCGCTCACCAGGTCGAACAGCTCCCACTGATCTTTCTTCCAGAAGTAAATCAGCTTGTGCGTCCGGGTGCGGATTCCGTAGTGCGCGCGCGTGTTGTGATCGCCCGGATCGTGGTAGTAGCGGTAGTACATCGACGTGCGCCAGCCGGCCGGCGTCCGCCCCTGGACGATCGGCAGGAGGCTGCGCCCCTGCATATCGCGCGGCACCGGCAGTCCCGCGGCGTCCAGGAACGTCGGCGCGAAATCGATGTTGAGCGCGATCGCGCCGTTTCGCGTCCCCGGTTTGATGGCCGCCGGCCAGCGCATCAGGAACGGCATCCGCAGCGATTCTTCGTACATGAAGCGTTTGTCGAACAGGCCGTGGTCGCCGAGGAAGAATCCCTGGTCGCTCGTGTAGATCACCATCGTGTTCTTCGCCAGTCCCTCGCGGCCGAGAAGCGCGAGCATGCGTCCGACGCTGTCGTCGACCGACTGGACCGTCGCGAGGTAGTCCTGCATGTAGCGCTGGTACTTCCAGCGGGCCAGCGCTTCGCCGGTCAGCGTCACGGTTTTGCCGTCCACAGCGGTGGTCACCGTGTCCGGCTTCGTGGCCAGCCAGGCGGCGCGCGCCGCTCCCTGCAGGTCGGCGGGAG
>QHWR01000247.1:16944-17344 GCA_003223835.1 Acidobacteriota bacterium
GGGCGATGTGGCGCCTTGTGATGCAGCATGAGGAAGAACGGTTTGTTGCGAGGGCGGTTCCTGATGAAGTCGATGCCCAACTCGGTAATCACGTCCGTGACGTAGCGGCCCGTGTAGGTGTTCTCGCCGGTCGCGGTATAGAAGATGGGATCGACATAAACCCCCTGCCCCGGCAGGATTTCCCAGCGGTCGAATCCCACCGGATCGCTTCCGAGGTGCCATTTGCCGATCATGCCCGTGTAGTAGCCGCCCCGCTGCAGCAGGCGAGCCACGGTCATCCGGGAGCTGTCGAAGCGGTTGAACATCGTGACGCCGTTGATGTGCGAATACTGGCCGGTCAGGATTGCGGCCCGGCTCGGCGTGCAGATCGAATTCGTCGCGAACACGCTGGTCAGGATGG
>QHWR01000248.1:0-1287 GCA_003223835.1 Acidobacteriota bacterium
TGAGCCAGCCGAGGTCGTCGATGGCGCGGACGCACGCGCGGAGGTTGCGGTCCGACTTCTCGTCGTCGGCGCACAGCGCGTCCGCATGCTCGAGCAAGAGCGCCGCCCCCTGGAGAATCGCGTGCCGGAACGCATCCCGAAGCTGCGGCTCGACGCTTTGGCCGCCGCTCCCGAGCTCTCGCGCGTCGACGGCGAGCAAGGGGACGCCGGCGGCGTCGCAGAGCGCGGCCGCGAGCGTCCTGCGTCCGGTGCCATCGGGCCCGTGGAAGTGGCACACCAGGCGGCGTTCCGGCGGCAGCTGGCCGCCGAAGTGCGCGCGGACGAGCGTCGCGAGACGCATCAGGAGGCCGACGGGCCAGCGCAGATCCGCGAGCGGCACGGTCGCGACGAGCGGACGGGGATCGGCGGCGCGGGCGCCGCGCACGGGACCGCTCTCCAGCAGGAACGCCGCGGTGACGTCGTCCATCACGAGCGGCCGCGCGAGGAATGCGCCGTCGCCGCGGTCGAGCATGCAGCCGCTCCGCCGCGCCGGCGCAGAGGAGCCGCAGCGTGAGATCGACGGTGGGACGCCGGCGGTTGAAATCGTCCTGCAGGTACGCGAACACCTTCTCGTAGCTCAGATCGACGTCCGGCGCGAGCGCGATCAGCAGGACGCGCTGTTCGAGCGGCGAGAGGCCGAACGTGCGGGCGACGTGCGCGAACGGCAGGGCTACGCCGCCGTCGAGCGACACCTGCACCCGGGCGTCGATGGCCGCGCGGACGGCGTCAATGGCGTCCGCGCCGGACCCCACGGCGCGCGCGGGCGCCGCGCCCGCGCCGTGAAGCAGCCGATCGATCTCCGCGTCGGAGAGATACAGCCCGCGGAACATCTCCGACTGCGATCCCGCGTGCGCGCGGCTCTCGAGGACCGTGCGGTGCAGGATGAGGTTGAGCCACGCCAGCTCGCTCGCCAGGTGCTCGCGGTGACCTTCGAATGGGGTGACGGCCATCGACGTCATGACGTCACCGTGAACGGGATCGCGTTCGTGTCCCCGCCGTCGATCGTCGCGGACACGGAGATGTTCCCCGGCGTCAGGGCGGCGGGCAGGGTGACCTCGAACCGCGCCGCGAACGGCTGCGCGCCGACCGTAATGTCCTGCCCGCCGAAGTGCACGACCACCACATGGCCGCTGAGGGACCGGCCGATGAGCGTCACGCGTTCGCGAGCGGCGGCGCGAGGGGGTTCGAGCCGCGAGATCTCGCGCGGCAGCACGTTACTTTCGCGGCCGTCGACGATCACCGAGACAG
>QHWR01000248.1:1297-9177 GCA_003223835.1 Acidobacteriota bacterium
GCGCGAGCAGCTTGCCGTATCGAACGTGGACCTCCGCGCCGGAAAGGCGCTCCCCTTGAATCTCGACGCGCGTGTGCGGCGGGCTGGTGGGCGGCGTGGCGGGTGACACAATCGTGGTGACGGCGAATGAGGTAATCGCGGGCAACACTTCGTAACGCAGCGCGTTCGTCGTGCTGGGAGCGCCGCCATCGGTCACGACGAGGCTCACCAGCTTCACGCCGTTCGTCGTCAGGCCGGCGGGGATGACGACGGTGACGAGCCGTCGTTCCGCGTCGAAGGATGCGGCCACGGCCTGACCGTCAACCCGGGCCGCCACGGTCGCGCCTGCCGGCAGCTCGAAGGGAATCGTGACCGGCAATCCCGTGTTGCCGCGCAGCGGCACGAGCGACGCAATCCACGGACTTACGAGGAAGCGCACGACGTCGCTTTCATCGGACCCGACGCTCACACTGATCTCGATACCGGGACCGCGCGCCAGCGCCGACGGGATCGCGACCACGATTTGATCCCCGCTGAGCGAGATCAGATCGGATTCCTCGAGCGTGACGCCGCCGACGGTGACGGAGGTCGCGCGTCCCTCCGCGACGAACCCGCTCCCCGCGAGCGTCACGCGCGTCCCTGCCGGGCCCGACGTGGGCGTCACCGATTCCAGGATCGGATGCGGCATCGGGACGGCGGCGACGAACGCGCGCTGCGCGGCCGGGGGCGGCAGGGTCGCCGCAACCAGCGGGCCGATCTGCACGAGCGACACTTCGTACGCGACCGAGAGCCGGTACGCTTTCGTCAGGCCCGTCCAGATCCGCGAGAACTCCTCCATCGCGATCGGCACGAGCGAGACCTTGACCTTGTCGAACGAGTCGCGCAGCTCGGCGGCGAACATCGTGTCCACGTCGGCGTCGAAATCGGCGTCGTGCACGTCGTTGAGAACCGGGTGGTCGTTGAACACCGACATCGCGTTTCCGAGCACCTGATGCGCGATGATGTCGTCCTGCACGGCGTTGGTGACGCGCTTGGAGTACGCGGTCAGCAGGTAGTTGAGCGTCAACGCCAGCGCCGGGCGTGAAAGGGATGCGGGATGCGTGCGGTCGCCGCGCCATGGCCCGTTCTTCAACGTGGGGTTCTCCGAGACGCGGTAGAGGAACAAGTTGACGCCCGTATCCTCGCTGACGCGGTCATCGTCGGGCGGCAGGGTCGTGACGCGAACGGTGAACGAGCTGCCGAGCAGCGGCGGCTTGTTGAGTTTCCTCGTGAGCAGCTGCGCGAGCGCGTTCGTCACCGATCCAATCGCCAGATAGCTCATGGCTCACCACATGAATCCATGGTGACGGCGATCGGGCCACTCCCACGCGGCCGGCGCGGGCGGCTGGGCGGCGACGACCGGTTCCGGCAGGACCTCGCGCGGGCGTTCGACGATTTGCAGCTCCAGCTTGTGAATCGTGAGACCCGCGGCGGCCGTCGCGGACGGGCGCGCGGGCGCGCTCGTCCTCGGACCCTCGGGCACGGGCTGCACCGCCGTTCTCAGCGACCGTTCGACTGGCGCCCGATCGTCGAGCGGCTCGCGCCGCTCCCGTCGCTCGTGCGCCTCCATCGCCTGCTCCGGACGATCGGCGACGCTTCGCGCCGGTCGCGGCGGCTCGGGCATCGACGCCTCGAGCGTCGGCAGGGGCAGCAGGCGATCGGCGGTGTCGCCGGCGACCAGCCGGCGCGGCTCAACGCGGGGGGGCGCCGGGACGTGCTCGACGTCCATCAGTCGGGGCCGATCGATCGGCGATGGGGCCGGCGGCGGGGCCATCATGTCGACGAGCGGTCCTTTCCCGGCGCTGCGGTCGATCGCTTCGCTCGAGAGATCCGGCAATCGCCGTAACGGCATTGACGGCGGCACGTACGGCGGCGGCGCTTCCGGTTCGCCGACCGATCGCTCGGCGGGCGATGGCGGCATCGAGGGCGAGGACGACGCCGGCGCCCCGGCGCCGCCCTGCTGACGGACGACGGGAGCGTCGTGCGCCGGGGGAGGCGCGATGCGCGGCGATTGATCGCCGGCGGCCGCAACCGGACGGCCATCGTCGCTCGGCGCGGCGGACGCGATCGCCGGCGGCGGCGAGGCGATCGGTTTCACCATCTCCGTCGTGACCACGGCGTTGGAAATGTCGGTCGCGCGCGAACGCGACTCGGCGCCGTGCGACGCCGGCGCGGGGACCACCGGCGCCGCTGGCTCGACGCGACGGACCATCCGGCTTTCGCGCATCGGAACAGCCCGCAGGCCGGCGGCCGTCAGCTTCTGCAGAAAACCCACGCGTCCCTCACACCGTCGAAAACCGGTCGAGTTGTTCTTCGATCAGCCGTACGTAGCGCGCGCGCTTCGGACGGCTCATCGCCAGGATGTCGGATTCGGCCCAGTGATAGTTCCAGGCCAGCACGTGCACTTCCTCTTCGAGACGCCGCGTCGCGGCCCGTAATTGGGTGAGGATCAGGAACGGGAGATCGACTTCGGCGACGAACGCGTGGCGGCAGTCGGGGCAGACGGCATCCATCTCCGGCGTCACGTCCGGCGCCGCCTCCTGCATCTGCAGTTCGATCGCGCCGATGGTCGCCGCGTCCAGCGCGCCGACGTCCACGGCGCGGCGCGTGTCGCGATGGCGCAGGCAGCGCTCGAGCATGAACCGGCTCGCGTCCGCGCCGTCATGTCCGGCCGCGGCGATCGCCTCCTGATCGTCGCCGGTCGGCAGTCTGAACTCGATCGCGTCGTCGAAGGCGGCGTAGCGCGCCATGACCGGACGCTTCGTCACCGGCAGCGTGTCGAGCCGAAGCTTGATTTCCATGCTCTGAGCGCACTCCGCGCGCGGGCACTGAACGCGAACCCACATGTCCGGTCCCAGCGTCAACTCTCGCAGCCGGATCAACAGGAACTCGCGGTCCTGGACGAGGAGGTCGCGCACCGACGCGTTCGTCACGCGCCGAAGTGTGCCGATCCGGCGAACGCCGTGCGCGAGCAGCGTCGTGATCAAGGCGGCCGCGCACATGTCGGCGGGCGCGCTCAGGATCGCTTCTTCGCCGGCGCCGGTCAGGATGGCGATCTCGACCTCGTCGTGGACGCGCCCCGCGTCATCGACGAAGCCGCCGGGCAGCGCCACGCGGCGCAGAGCTTCGGCGCTCGCCACGGGTTACGCCTCCGTCGGTTCGCGGACCGCGGGGTCGCGCTGCCAGCCTTCGTTTTCGAGCTTGATCGTCTGCAGCATCACGGCGTTGCCGCCGGCATCCAGCTCGGGAAGCGCCTGGTACTCGGAGACCCAGCAGCGGAAGACCTGATACGCGATCGCGAGCTGTCCCGCCTCGTTGTAGACCTCGATCGTCAGGTTCCGGCGGAAGTTCTTGAGGGACATCGCCGCGTCCCCCTGGAAGTTGTTCACCTGGTTCGCCCACTCCTCGAACTCGGTGTCGTGCGTCACGCCAGCGGTCAGCGTGATCGCGTCGTAGCTCGTCTTGCCGGGCAGCCGGAACGGCGTCGACGGGTTCCCGCTCTCGTACCAGTCGACCTTCTCCGTCGTCTTTTTCAGACTGCTGCACTTGTTGAGGCCGGCCACGTAGCGCGTGCCGATCTTCACGCGGAACTTGAAGTTGCGATACGGGTCGACCCGCTGCGGGTTCGCTGAGAATTTCGCCATGTCGTCTTCCTCTCTGCGTTCCTGCTCCGCCTGCTATGCGGCCGGTTGGCCGGCCTTCTGGGTCAACTGCAGCACCACGAACTCCGCCGGCTTGACGGGCGCGAATCCGACGAGAATGTTCACGCGTCCGGCATCGATGTCCTGCTGCGTCGTCGTGGTGGCGTCGCACTTCACGAAGAACGCGTCGTTCGCGCTCTTGCCCTGGAACGCGCCCGCGCGGAACTGCAGCATCATGAACGCGCCGATGTTCAGCCGCAGGCTCGACCAGAGCGGCTCGTCGTTGGGCTCGAAGACGGCGAACTGAATGCCGTTGTAGATGCTCTGCTCGAGGAAGATCGCGAGGCGCCGCACCGGAATGTAGCGGTACTCCGCATCGGAGCGCGTCCCGAGCGTGCGGCTGCCCCAGATCACGAGGCCGGACGCCGGGAACGATCGGATCACGTTCAGGCCGATCGGGTTCAGGAAGTCCTGCTGTGCGTCGGTCGTGTCGGCGCCCAGCCCGATCGCGCCGGCGACGTTCGCTTCCGTCCCGGCCGGAGCCTTGAACACGCCGCGCCGGCTGTCGATTCGCGCGTACGTCCCGGCGACGAAGCCGGACGGCGGCACGAGGATCGGCTGGGTCGCGACCCCCAGCGGATCCGCCATCCGCAGCCACGGGTAATACACGGCGCCGTACGATGTCTTCGTCGTGAGCGAGTCGATGAAGGCGCGGCCGTCGTCGACGGTGTCGTCGGTCGCGTTCACATCGCCGATGAAGAAGCAGTCCGTGCGCTGCGTGCAGTAGTTCACGCCGGTCGAGACGACGTCGGCGCTGGCGATCCCCGGAACGGTGACGATGTTCACGTCGCGGATGACGTCGAGGGCGCGCAGCCCGTTCTTATGCTCGTTGTCTCCGGGCGCGACGCCGTCGGCGCCGGCGACGACGGCGGCGACGTTCCCGCCGACCAGCCCGTCGCCGAGGTGATACTCGGTCGGCGTCTGCGAGTTCGCGGGCCGCAGGATCGCGCTGCCGGTGATTTCCGTGCCGCCGTTCGTCGGCCCGAGCCGGAGCGTGCCCGCCGCGTTGTCGCTCGTCGCGTTGGTGACCTGCACGCTCGAGCCCGCACCAGGCGCGCCGCTCGTCAGCTGGAAGGCGGGCGTGCCCGCGCCCGCGGCGTTTTCGTACGTCGCGTTGAAGCTCGTGTAGGCCGCGGCGTTGGCGGCGCGGTTCGGAACGATCGCCCGCACCGCATCCCGGATCGCCGTCGCGATCGCGCCGCCGTCGGCGAATGGACCCGTGATCAGCACGCCGTGCGGCCCGTCGTGGTTGACGTCGATCACGAAGCGCGCCGGTCCCCCGGGCAGGCTGACGCCCGCCGTGGGCACGACTGAGTCGGTCACCGCGACGCGCGACGCCGCGCCGGTGGATCCGGACGTCAGCCGGTAAAACGGCTGTGCCGGCGCGGCGGGCGTCTCGAAGGTCGCGGTGAATCCGGTGTAGGCCGCCGCATTCGCCGGGGTGTTGGGCGCGAGCGCCCGGACCGTGGCCTGAATGTCGGCGGCGATCGCCGCGCCGGTTGCCGCCGCCGCGCCGATCGTGATGTCGCGCGGGCCGTCGCCGTCGAGATTGATCGTGATGCGCCGGCTGTCGGGCGGCAGCGTCGTCGCGGGATTGTCGACGCTGCGGCTCGTGCCCGCGGTCAGCGGAGGGCCGGCCGTCCCCGCCGTCTCCGTGCCGCCGTGAGACGCGCCGAGGCCGAGCAGCGTCGCGCCGCTGCCTGCCCGCACCGTCGCGTTCGTCACGACGACCGACGATCCCGATCCCGGCAGGCCGGACGTCAGCTGCAGGAACGGCGCCGCCGGCGCGGGCGGCGTTGATTCGCCGGCGTGTTGGCCACGAGCGCGCGCACCGCGGTCTGTATCGCGGCGGCGATCGCGGCGCCATTATCCGCTTCCGACGGCAGCGTGATCTCGCGAGCCCCATCGCCGTTCAGGTTGATCGAAAGCTTGCGGCGATCGGCGGGCGGATTCACCATCGGGTTGTCGCCGCTGCGCGTCCGGCCGGCCGTCGGAGGAGGCCCGGCGGTGCCGGGCGTCTGGGTCGCGCCGTTCGGCACGCCGGCAACCAGCCGCAGCAGATCCGCGCCGTTGCCGACCGGCAGACGGCCGCCGCGGCTCGTGCCCGCTCCCGCTGTCGCGAGATTCGCCGGATCCACCGTCACCCTGATGAAGCGCGAGCGCGAGGCGATTACCTTCTCCACGAAATCCGGCGACGTGGACAGCATGCTGAGGTTTTCGTGCGTCTCGAGCAGCAGCGGCGGGAGCGGCGGCGTCTGCGCGCTGCGGTCGCGATACACCGACAGCGTGAACAGGTTGCTCCGATCGACGAGACTGTCGCCGACGACGACGTCCAGCTGATTGCCCCACTCGCCGGGGCTCGCGGTGCCGATCACCAGCGTGTTGGCCGCCGTCGTCTTGCGATCCTTGATCGTGATCTGCGCGGCGCGCGCCCCGGCGCCCGCCACACGAACCACGTAGCATCGCCGGCCGCCGTTGTTGAAGAACTGGAAAACGGAGTGCGCCAGATAGCTGTCGGCGAGGAACGCGCCGAACGCCGGCTCGAACTCCGCGAGGCTGGTGATGAGCACCGCGGTGTTCAACGGGCCCATCTGCGCGCGGCCGATGAATGCCGCGTTCGAGGTGCTCACGCCCTCGATCGGCCGGACGCCGCTCGGGATCTCCTGGATATACACGCCCGGATGCAACAGTTCCATGTCGTGCCTCGACTTTCCGCGTTACGTCATTCGGCCTGCGGGCGCGCGCCGGTGCCGACCGCGTCCCTGATCGCCTCCACGAGTCCCTGCGGCGACACGTCCGCGACCGGCAGGCGCCGAAACTCCAGCATGTGCGCCGCGCGGCCGTCGTCGGTCACCACGAACAACTTCAATTGGGGGTTGTCCACGAGCACCTGCCGGTGCGCCGGATCCCCCTCGTACATTTCTTCCGCGACGATCACGACGTCCGCGTGGCTGCGTCGCGCGGTCGCCGACAGATCCGCGCCGCCGCTCGCGATCAGCTCCATGTCGGACTGAAGCGTGATCGCGCCTTCGATGATCGCGCGCAGGATGCGCGGGATCTTCCCGACGACGACACGGATATGTTTCAAAGCGACCTTCAAACGACCCGATCGTCAGGCTCGCGCGGGATTATGGAGGGACGATGCGCCGGCGACCATGCATCGCCGGACTCAAATGCGGTCCAGACAGGACCAGGGCGGGACTGGATCCGACGGTCTAGAACGTTGGCGGGTCGCCCGGATCCGGCGGCGTGCCGCCCGCCATCGCGCGAGCCGATCGCGTGGAGCGCCGCGCGACGTCCGTCCGCCGCTGCACGTGCAGTTTCTCGAGCAGATTGTGGACGTGGTTCTTCACCGTCGCGACCTCGATGCCGAGACGCACCGCGATTTCCTTGTTCGACAGGTTCTGCTCGAGGAGGCGAACGATCTCGCACTCGCGTACCGTGAGGCGTTCCGGCGACGCCGCTGCATCGCGCGCCGCGGCGAGCGCCGCGACCCGGCGCAGCAGTCTGCCCTCGAACCGCGGCGAGAACGAGGCGTCGCGGCTGACGAGGCCGGCCACCCCCGCCTCGACGCAGGACAGCATGTCCTGCTCGGCGTCGCCCACGCCGACCGCGACGATCGGCGCCCGCGGCGACAGCCGCTCCACGTCACGGATGATGAGGTCGCTCTCGGGCGTCGTGAGATCGAGAAGGACGAGGTCCGGGTGCGAGTCGGTCAGGTAGGCGATCGCGTGCGCCCGATCGGAGACGGCGGCGGCGATCGTGAACGACCCCTCACGTGCAAGCATCAGCGCCAGGCCGTCACGGTAGATCCGAATGCTGGCGACGATCAGAACGGCAATCATGACGCCAACCTCCCCCGACAGTGGATGGCGTGGGCACGTCGGCTCATGCACACCACAGCGCCCAACGTGCCGCGTGATGTGCGCCCCGACCGGACCTCCGTTCCGATCTCTTGTAGAGCCGTAAGCCTGCCCTCGTGCAAGTGAAAAGGCAAGATAAATCCTCGGCCTCCGAGCCCGGCCATGCACGGCCGCTGATCGTCTACAACGCCGCACGGAGGGAAACCGAACCAGCTGCGGCTGGCAGCCGTTTCGCATGAATCGCGGCGATGACGCCCGCTCGCGTCCTGCTTGCGGCTGTGCTGGCGTCCGCCACGCT